>JBBDLQ010000103.1:3246-23326 GCA_040878765.1 Balneolaceae bacterium
CCCCGATGAAACCACCTGAGCCTACCGCTACAATTTTAAGCCAGTCAATATTCATTCATCCTCAGATATTAACCGGATGAACCCAGCCATATTTATCTTCTTTCCGGCCGTATTGAATATCGGTTATGGCATCAAAACATTTTTTGGCAAATTCTCCCGGTTTTTCTCTGTCAAGCTCTATGGTTCTGCCATTATGGTTAATTAAACCAACTGGAGAAACAACCGCAGCCGTACCTGAACCAAATATTTCTTTGAGGCTTCCGTCTTCATAAGCATCAAAAACTTCTTCAAGGGAGATCTTCCGTTCTTCAACATTGAGTCCCCATTCTTTGGCTAAAGCAATGATAGACCGTCGGGTAATACCCGGTAATATTGAGCCATTAAGCGCCGGTGTTATCAGCGTATCCCCAATTAAAAAGTGGATATTCATGGTACCCACTTCTTCAATATATTTTTGCTCTTTGGCATCTAACCAAAGCACCTGCGTATATCCCTGTTCTTTGGCTTTTTGGGCAGGAAGAAAACTTGCAGCATAGTTACCGGCAGTTTTCACATTTCCGGTACCACCTTCTACAGCCCTCACATATTTTTCGGAGGTAATTAGTGATACCGGATTGAACCCTTCCGCATAATAAGCGCCAACCGGAGAGGTAATGATCTGATAGGTGAACTTTGTAGATGAGCGTGCAGCCAGGAAATCTTCACTCGCAAATATAAAAGGCCGGATGTACAATGCTGTTCCCGGCTTTTTGGGCACCCATTGATGATCAAGGCGAATGAGGGTTTCAAGGGCATCTATAAAAGTTTCGTAATCGGTTTCAGGAATACACATTCTGTTACCGGAAAACTTAAACCGATCGTGATGCGTTTTAGGACGAAATATATTTACGGTGTTTTCATCCGCATAAAATGCTTTCATCCCCTCAAATATAGCCTGACCGTAATGGAACACATTCATGGCTGGGGTGACCTCGAATTTCCCAAATGGTTTGATAATAGGTTCCTGCCATTGTCCGTCAACATATTGTTGCTCAAACATGTGGTCAGAAAATTTTTTCCCAAATAACAGGTTTTCAAAATCCACTTCGTGAATTCGGCTTTTCTGAGTTGGGGTAACTGTAATATTTGTGTTTGAAATTATCTCGTTCATCATAATTCTAAAATAACAGGTTTCGTTTTAAATAACAGTACCTGCCTGATGTTTTAATCTGTTTATATTTTCTCAAATTGATGTCAATCCACATCAACCCGTACTTTGCATGGCGGCAGCAATACCGTTGATATTCAGAAACAAGACTTCCGTCAATGCTTCTTTCTCTTCTTTTTCGTCTGTCTCTTTCCATCGCTTCAGTAATTCAGCCTGAATGATATTCAGCGGGTAAGTAAATGGATTTCTGAATAAAATGGAATTTTGTATCACTTTATTATGATCTAAAATATGATCGTATCCGGTTATGGAAGTAATGTATTTTTCAGCCTGCTCAAAACGTTCAGTTAATTTATTGTGGAATTTTGAGGGGTGAGTATTATAAAGATGCGAAGTCGGTAAATGGGTTCTGGCCATTTCACGTTGTGAATTATTCAGCACCGTACGGAAAAAAGTCCACTCTTTTTGCCATTTTTGAAGCACTTTGAGGGCATTTTCGTGTTTATTGATTACCGCTTCCAGTCCTTCTCCAATGCCATACCAGCCCGGTGTATTATACCGGACTTGTGTCCATGCAAATACCCATGGTATGGCTCTGAGTGTATCAAAAATCATGGAATCTGAGGATCCCCTGGAAACCGGACGTGATGCAATCGGCAGTTTTCCAATATGTTCAATCGGGGTGATACTGGAATACCAATCCCAAAAATCCGGATCGTCGATCAGGTCCCGGTAAGCTTTCATGCTTGTTTCGGCCAATTCTTCGATTATCACTCGTTCATCCTCTCTGTGGGTAAGATATCCCGGCGATTCAGAATATTGCGCCATTGTAACTGTGGCCATAGCATTTACAATTTGCTCCAAATGGCGATGCGTAATTGACGACAATGAGTACCTGAAGGAAATAACCTCACCCTGCTCGGTAAAACGAATCCGCCCATTATTTGCCACCGCCGGCATAGCAACTATAGCAGCATTTGATTGTCCCCCGCCACGGCCAACGGTTCCTCCACGGCCATGGAATAACCGGAAATCAACTTTGTATTTTCGGCATACGGTTCCCAATTCATATTGAGCTTTATTAAGGGCCCAATTCGCCATCCAGTAACCACCGTCTTTATTACTATCGGAATAACCAAGCATAATTTCCTGGAAATTATCCCGCGATTTCAGGTGCTTTGAAAACAGATCATGCTCATACATCTGAGTCATCAAATCACTGCTGTTTTCCAGATCTTCAATAGTTTCAAAAAGCGGAACTATATCAATCTGACTTTCAATATTATTTTTATTGTAATGCCATAAACCAATTTCTTTGGCAATCAGCATTACTTCCATCATATCACTGATGCCGTGTGTCATACTTATGATATAACTGCCAAAAATTTCAGGATTGAGTGCGAGCATATCGCTTATTTCCTCAAATACCGTCATTACCTTTTTGGCTGTTGCCGAGCGTTCACTTTTTACCGGACTTAGAGGCCGGGGATTAGAAAGTTCTTTTACCAATACCTCAATTTTTTCTTCCTCACTTAGTTTGGAATATCCCTCCAAAACATTGGCTTGTGCCAATAATTCTTCCACCGTTTCTTCATGCAAGCCACTGTGTTGACGAATATCCAATGCGCTTAAATGGAAACCAAAAGTATGTGCCCGGATAATCAAGTCCTGAAGCCGGCCTTGTTGTGATAATCCCGGTAGTTCATTTTCAATTAAACTTTCTCTTATTACCTCAAGATCTTTGATGAAATCCTGGGAAGTATATTTTTGAGATTCTGTCAAAATTTCCTGTTTATCACCTGAAAGCAGATCCAAAAGAAACTGAATTTTATGCATGATGTGTGTCACCTTCCGGCGATAAATTTCATGTTTGTATCTTCGTTTATACCGGTCAGAGATAGGAAATTCTTTTTCATCTTTTTTGACCGACTTTTCCAGAATTTTGGAAACTTCAGCCTGTTTATCCGAAACGCTTAAATATCTGCGCAGTTCATTTAGCTCATCCAGATATAAATTCAAAACCGTTCGGCGCTGTTCAACTACCGTTTGCCAGGTTACATTGGAAGTCACATTCGGATTTCCGTCACGGTCGCTGCCAATCCAGGATCGATATTTTAGCACCACCGGAATTTCCGGGCGCTTGTTGTAATAAGTGTCAAATGCCTGGCGAATATCCCGATATAAAACCGGTATGGAATCCCAAATGGAATGAGTAAAATAGAACAGGCCGTTTTCAACCTCATCTTCCACCGAAAGTCGTTCGGACCGGACTTCATCAGTATGCAGAAGCAAATTCAGCTGATTCAAAATTTCAAGCCGTAAATCTATTTTTTCATCGGGGGTGATGTCGCTGTCGCCCAGGCGGGAAATCATAGATGCAATTTCCTGTTGTTTCAATAAAACACTGCGTCGACGTGCTTCTGTTGGGTGCGCCGTAATGGTTGGCTGAATATCCATTTGCTTGAAAACATGCAAAGCCTCCTCATAACTATGTCCGGCTTCTTTCATACGAAATACGGATTCAGCAATACTTTCTTTTCGGGGCGATTCCGGGGTTTCCTCAAATTCCCGGCTGCGGTTTATACGGCTTATCTCGTGCTGCTCCAGGGAGTTTACCAAATGAAAAAAAGTGGTATATAAACGTAAAATTTCCTTGATCTCGCCGAGTGAAATATCAGCCATTTCTTTTTGGAGGCTCTTCAGAGTTTTATCATCCCCTTCATCCAGGGCTTTGGCACTTGCTAATGGAAGCCGGCCAAGTTTCTCAATAAACGCTTTACCGTATTTTTCATCGGCAAGCTCCTCCAGTATTTCCGTTAGATTAATAACTCGTTTAGATAGGCTTTGACTAATCCCGCTGCTTTCAGCGAGGTCGCTTACAGTCTGTTTCCAGTACATAAATTATAAAATTTTAAATTGAGTATGTGAGTGAGTGAAAGAATTGTTAATGTAGAAATAATTAAACTTAGTTTTTATTTCCGATAATTAAACAATCCCCTAAATATAAGCTTAATGAGTATAAAACGCTGTGATTGGTCAGAAGGCCAGTTTCCCGAGTATATAAAATACCACGATGAAGAATGGGGAGTTCCTGTTCATGATGATAACACACATTTTGAGTTTTTAATTCTCGAAGGTGCACAAGCCGGGCTTAGCTGGTCTACCATCCTAAAACGCCGGGATGGATACAGGCAGGCATTTGCTGATTTTGATGCAGAGAAAGTTGCACGTTTTGATGAAGCTAAAATCCAGGAGTTACTGCAATTTGAAGGAATTATTCGCAACAAGTTGAAAGTAAGATCAGCCGTAACTAACGCACAGCATTTTCTTGAACTTCAGAAAGAATTCGGGAGCTTTGATGCTTATATCTGGGAATTTGTAGGCGGCGAGCCAATCATCAATCATTGGAAAATTATGAAGGAAGTTCCGGCTACTACCAAAGAATCAGATGCGCTCAGTAAAGACCTGAAAAAGCGCGGATTCAAATTCACCGGAAGCACCATTATGTATGCCCATATGCAAGCTTGTGGACTGGTGATGGATCATACGGTGGATTGTTTCAGGTATAAAGAGTTATTGAATATTTAATATTTGAATGGAACACGGATGACACGGATCGGGCGGATGATTTCGGAACAGTATTTTCTCTTTTTTGAACTATGATTCGCAGGATTAATATATTTCCGTGATTTCGAAAATAATCCTGAAAGGATTTAACATGAATAGCCGCGTCCTTTAGGGCGGGGTGATAGATTCAAAAACATTAAACCTCCGCCCATTATTTTTATTGGCTTTGGTGGCTTTCGGAGGTTGGCCGATGAGTTTTTTTGAAAATTTATTACAGATGCTGGTCTGTTATTATGCACTGGAAGCTGGAGCTTCATGGACTGCATTATCAAGCCGGAGCTTGGTAACGAGAATTAGTTGTGTTACTTGATCATTGATTATTCCGTGTTGGATATTGGATATTCTTCTCCAGCCATTCTTCAATCTTATCATCCACATATTTAACTGCAAAATCAGCTCGTTCCATCAATGCTGCTGCTACTGCTGCTCTACGGCCGGTTCGGCACGACACCATAACAGGTTTATCTTGTGGAACTTCCAGCATGCGTTCCAATAATCGGGTGTGTGCAATATTTAATGATCCGGGAATGTGTGCTTCATCAAATTCTGATTTTCTTCTCACATCCAGCAAATTAGCCTTTCCTGCATCAAGGAAATCTTCTGCTTGCTGAAAATTGAGAATTTCAGTTGTAAATAGTTCTCCTCCATTTTCTGCAAATTGCTGAATCTGGTCTGGTGTTATATATCCTGAAATTTTATCCAGCCCAATTCTGATCAAATCGAGCACGGCCTTTGCTACGGCATTTTCCTCAATAATCAGATAAATATCTTCATCTTCTTCCACATAAGAACCCACAGTGGTGCTAAAATCGTTGGTAAACGGAGATAGCAACGAGCCCTGAATATGTCCGTTCATAAAATCGGTTCTGTTTCGGGTGTCAACAATCACGGCATTACTAATACGAACCTGGCCGATCATCTTTTCAACGGAAATGTTTTTTGGCTGTGGAAGTTCTCCCAAAATTTTTGGGCCTTTTTTATTATCCCTTTTCATTCGGGAAAAATAAAGCGGTGGTTCAGGCTGTCCATCTAAAATGAATTTCACAAATTCCGACTCGCTGCCTGCCGCCCGAATGGATTTATTGTACCGTTGTTCATACCCAACCGTGGATTCGGGAACAGCTCCCAGTGCTTTCCCACAGGCGCTTCCCGCACCGTGACCCGGCCATAGCTGCCAATATCCCGGCATTTTCCTGAATTCCTGAATGGATTGAAACAATACCTTTGCTGATTCTTCCATCACCCCTATGTGCCCGGCGGCAGTTTCGAGCAGGTCCGGCCGCCCAACATCCCCCACAAAAATAAAATCTCCGGTTATAATTCCCATTGGTTCGTGTGCAGTGGCTCCATCCGTAACTAAGTAGCAAATGTGTTCGGGAGTATGCCCCGGAGTATGAATAGCAGTGAATTTGATATTCCCCACCGAAAATTCATCTCCTTTCTTAAGTAATTGATGAATATAATTACCTCCCTTCACCCACTCATATTTCCAATCTTCATTGCCTTCATCAGATACAAATACCTTAACTCCTTTTTCTGCAAATTCCCGTAAACCAGACAGATAATCTGCGTGAATGTGCGTTTCGGCTGCAGCTGTAATCGATAAATTATTTTTTTCAGCAATTTCCAGATAACGATCAATATCACGCATCGGATCAATTATAATTGCTTCCCCAGTAGCTTGACACCCAATTAAATAGGCATATTGCGCCAGCTTTTCTTCATAAATTTGCTGAAAAAACATGAATTACTTTGGGTTATTTTCCGTTTAATTTCACGAGACGAAAATACTATTTCTTGAACCTATCAAAAATCACAAATGAAAGAATTTTGGAATGAGCGGTATTCGGGGGATCAATTTGTGTATGGCAAAACACCAAATGCATTTTTTAAGCAGCAAATTGACCAACTGAATCTCGGTAAAATTATTTTACCAGCCGATGGAGAAGGCCGAAACTCGGTTTATGCGGCTAAAAATGGCTGGGATGTAACCGCAGTTGATTATAGTAAAACAGGTAAAGAAAAAGCCCTCAAACTTGCTGATGAGCAAAGTGTTGAAATAGAGTATCATATAAGTGATTTAGCAGATTTTGATTTTGGGGCTGACAAGTATAATGCAGCGGCTTTTATTTATGTTCATCTGCCAAGATCGATCATCAGGAATGTATTCAAAAATGTGATTACAAGTTTAAAACCGGGAGCAAAAATCATAGTGGAAGTTTATTCGGTAAATCAACTTGGCCGGGATTCGGGGGGGCCAAAAGATGAGCGGGTTTTATACACAGAAGAGAAATTAAGAGAATTGCTATCCGGAACAGAAATTGATTGGATGGAGGAAGTAGAGATTGATCTCAGTGAAGGAGACTTTCATGTGGGCAAAGCCATGGTAATCCGGGCAATAGCTGAAGTTATTTGATATACGCACGATATTTACAATTTAAATATCCCCCGGTATACCAAAATAAGACCAAGTGCTACCGTTGCCCAGGGAAGCCAGCGCTGAATTTTTTGACGTAAAGCGGGACTCAGAAATCCGGGGCTGAGAGCTACTGCAAACATAGCCGGCATAGTTCCCAGTCCAAATCCCCCCATAAACACCATGGAAGATGCTGTACTACCTGTATTGAGGGCTGCAGCTATGGCCATATACACAAAACCGCAGGGTAAAAATCCGTTTAGTAAACCAATAGAGAAAAGTGACATGATTGATTTCTTCTGCATCAGCTTTTTGAATGGCTTAATGAGGATATCCAGATTCTGAGAGGGAATGGACTGCCATTTATTGACCAATTTCCGAAGGGAGGGGATCAGAGCAAATCCAATAAGAAGTGCACCGGTTAAGATGGAAAGTCCTTTTTGGAAGCCAATCACCCCGGCCATTTTACCAAAAAATCCGACGATGGTTCCAAGCAAAATATAGACGATGGTTCTGCCCAAATTATAAAAGAGAATACCCAGCCATTTCTTGAGTTTAACCATTCCGGCTGTGGGCAAAGCTAATGCAATGGGGCCACACATACCCACGCAGTGTGCGCTGCCCAGGAACCCAAAAATGAAGCCTGCAGCCAACCATTCAATCATTTTGATAACTCACTTTAAAATCACAATAATATTGGAATCATTGAATTCAAAAGTAGTGATATCAGGAGTAATAAAATACCTGTAATTCTGCTCGTTTATGCCTTGTTAATGCTCTCTTCAATTCGTTCAAGGCGTTCTTCCAAATGCTCCATTTTGGTTTGCAATTCACCGAGCATATGAAGAATTAAGATGTGGGTTTTCTTGGCATCTATGCCGACTACGCTTTCTTCGCTGCCGATTATTTTTTCAATAGATTTGTAGGCTTCGTCGGAAATATTAGTTCTCATAGGAAAAGGGCGCTAATTTTTGATTAAAGTTTTTCGAGTGCTTTCAATTAAAACTTCTCTCTGCTTATTTGGTTTCCAGGCCAGAGTTAGCCAGGGTACTAAACCCGCCAATGTTATATACATTTTCGAAACCTTTATTTTGCATCATTTTTGCAGCTTGCCCGCTTCGGTTTCCGGTTCGACAATAGAGATAGTAGGTTTCATCTTTATCAAGATTTTCGAGTTGTGCTTCAAAATCACCATTCATCAGATCAAATTGGTGATCAACTTCCGCAAGATGGCCATCTTCGAATTCCCCTTTTGTACGGACGTCAATTATAATACCCGGGGTTTCTGATTTTTTTTCCTTGAATTCTTCAACACTGATATCCAGTCCTGATGATTGTTTTGTAAATATGTTAAACATGATTATTCCTATAATTAAAATTGACAGTATTATTAAAATTGTTTTCCACATAATTAGTTGGATTTTGTGATGGGATGGTTGAGTTTATTCATGCTAATCAACAAAGTAAAAGCGGATATCATTACAATAATTCCGGTAATAGTGATGGCAAATCCCAAATCAAATAAATCGGCTAACACACCACTTATCAAAGCACCTACAGCATATCCGCCATCTCTCCAGAGCCGGAAAACACCAATGCTTTCAGCACGATCATCAGGATGTACCAAATCTGCTACTGCGGCTAAAAATGTAGGATAAACCATCGCCGTTCCCAATCCTAAAAAGGATGCAACTATCAAAAATTCATAAAAATTGGTTAGCATCGGAAATATGAGCAAACTAACCGCCTGCAGCATCAACCCGCTAAACAACATTATTTTACGACCGGTGTAATCAGATATCTTCCCCGTAACCACCTGGAAAATTCCCCAAAATGCCGGATAAATCGCCGTCACGATTCCCACCTGATATAAATCCATTCCGGCAGCGGTTAAATACAGCGGGAATATTCCCCAGGCCATACCATCCTTCAAATTTGTAGCCATTCCTGATTGGGAGACCGCAAATAAATTGCGATCGCCAACAGAAACTTTCCAGAATATATTTTCTTTGCTGCGTTTTTCATTTCCGCCATTCAATGATTCTGTTTGAACCCATGGGGCGGTGTCTTTCACAAATAACACGGAAAGCAAAAGTCCTATTCCGGCTATGCCGATTCCCAGATAAAAGGGATAGGGACGAATTCCATACTCGGTGGCAATCCAGCCGGTTAAAAAAGCAAGGATGGCCACGGCCAGATATCCGGCAAATTCATTTAATCCCATTGCCAGGCCCCGGTCTTTTTTGCCGGCCAGGTCAATTTTCATAATTACATTAGCCGACCATGCCAAGCCCTGGTTTATACCTAAAAATACATTGGCTAATATTACCCAATTCCAGCTATCTGCCATCATGAGCATAAATGGAACGGGGAGCCCAAAAAGCCATCCCACAATCAGCATTTTCTTCCGGCCGTATTGTTGGGCAAAACGACCTGCAAAATAATTTGAAGCTGCTTTGGTGATCCCAAATACAATGATGAATGAAAAAATTGCTGAACGTGCTGCAATGCCAAATTCTGTCTCTGCAATTTCGGGTAGTATCGTCCGCTCCAAACCCACCATACCACCCACAAAGGCGTTAATGAGCACCAGAAGCGAAAATTGCCTCCAGTTTTCTTTTAATCCTAGTGGCTTATCCATTATTCTTAAACGTTAGTCTGCAATGGTGAGTGGGATTTCTGATGATTGGGATCATGGTCATTTTTGAAGGCTGATAACGCATCGGCTACATCAAAATAGAAATTATCAACGCTCAGGCCTTCCGTGATACCATTGATCTTCAGCTTATCCCGAACAGGGCCAATAGTACCGGCAAAATATAGTTCAACTTCTCTTTCATTGAGGTCTTTAATCAATTCCTGAAGGGCATGAACTCCGGTAGAATCAATACTATTAACGGCAGAGGCATCGAGTATAACCAGCTGCAAATTGTCCCCTTTATTTGCAATAAGCTCATCTATGCTATCTCTGAAATATTCAACATTAGCAAAGTATAGTTGGGAATCGAATCGGTATATCAAAATATTTTCATCCGTTATAGCATCTTTATACCGCTCTATGTTTCGGAAATTTCTGGAATCTCCTAAACGTCCTAATTCCGTACTGTGGGGTTTGGTGCTACTATAAATCACCATGACAAGTGATATTAATACTCCTATTGCAATACCTTCTTCAATACCCAGGGCCAGTGTAGCAATAAAGGTTACAGCAAGCATAGCGAGATCTTTTTTATCGGTCTTCCACAAATGCTTCATTACGTGGGTGTCAAATAATCCAGCCACTGCAACCATAATTATGGAAGCCAAAACAGCACTTGGCAGATAGTAAAATAATGGGGTTAAAAAGAGAACTGTAAGTGCAATTATAACCGCACTGATAATTGATGCCATCCCGGTTTTGGCTCCGGCCTGATCGTTAACAGCGGTTCTGGAAAAGCCACCGGTGGTTGGATACGACTGAAATAATGCTCCTCCAATATTGGCCACACCTAATCCAATCAGTTCCTGGTTGGGATCTACTTTATAGCCATGTTTATTGGCTATGGCTTTTGCAACCGCAATGGATTCCATATATCCCACTAAAGAGATAACTAAAATTGTTGGGAAAATGAGTTCAATATCAGATAGAGATAAACTTGTTAATTTAAAACTGGGTAATCCTTTTGGGATGTCTCCCACAATGGCCACTCCGGCTTCATTAAGGCCAAAAACATAGGTTACCAATGTTCCCAAACCAACTACTATCAGGGCAGATGGAAATGTTTTTTTCCATTTTCGTAATAACACAATTATAACAATTGAACCTATGCCAATTGCTGCTGTAAAAGGTTCGATCTCCCCTATTTTCTGGAAAGCATTAAGGAGGATCTCGTGTATATAATTGGTTCTGGGGATGTCGATTCCCAATAGATTTTTAAGCTGACTTCCGCCAATAATTAATGCTGCCGCTGAAGTAAATCCACTTAATACCGGGTGTGATAAAAAATTCACTAAAAAGCCCATCCTGAAAACACCCATGAGCAATTGGAATATCCCAACCCCCATTGCCGTCATTATAGCAAGCTGAATAAACCGGTCGCTGCCTACATCGGCAATCTCACCAACACCGGCTAACACCAGCAGGGAAACCATGGCAACCGGACCAACGGCAAGCTGCCGTGAGGTGCCAAAAATGGCATATAAAATCAGCGGGACTATGGATGCATATAACCCGTAAATGGGTGGCAATCCTGCTAACATCGCATAGGCCATTCCCTGCGGAATGAGCATAATCCCAACCGTAATACCGGCGTTGAGATCCCCTTTAGCTTCATTTCCTGAATAGGTTTTCATCCAATCCAGAATGGGAATATATTTGGTTATTGTTGATTTGGATTTCATGGTCTCAGATTTTCAAATTGAAATCTCGCAGGGATCATTCACAAAATGTCCCTGCGATTTATAAATCAATTAATTAGGCCGTGGCTTCTGCTTTGGTTTTATAATTTTCGATCTCATCATCAATGAGAATTACGTTATGGCCATTGCGTTTCAGAAATGCTGCTGCTACTGCCGAACGGCCGCCAGACTGACAGTGAATGACCTGTGTTCTCTCAGTAATTTCATTCAGCCTTGGAAGCAATCGTGTATGGGCAATATTCTGAGCGCCGGGTACGCTGCCTTCCTCAAATTCAGAGGCTTTTCGCACATCCAATACCTGAAACGTATCGTTGTTAACATACTCATCGATATCAGTAAAGGTTTTTACCGGAATAGAATCCAGCTTGCCTTCATGCTCGGCATAGTGAGCCAAATCAGTTGGGGTCACATAACCAATCACATTGTCGAGCCCGATTCGATATAAGTCTCTAACCGCTTCCTGCAATTTATGCTCTTCTACAATCAGGTAGATGTCATCGTCTTCAGTTATGTAAGAACCGGCTACAGTATTGAACGATTTGTTTAAGGGTGAAAGTAGCGAACCCGGCAGATGTCCGGCTGAGAATTCATCTCTTTCGCGGGTATCAAGAACGGCTACTTCGGTATTTCCGTCAAGTTTAGCCAGCTCTGTTAAAGTGAGATGTTTTGGCTGCGGGATTCCCTTCAGCACTTTGGGGCCAATCTTATTGTCTCGCTTCATACGTGCAAAATACAGTGGAGGCTCAGGTTGTCCTTCAAGAATGAATTTTACAAAATCATCTTCTGATGTTGCTGATTTGATAGATGCATTATAACGCAGCTCATAACCAACGGTGGTTTCAGGAATGGCACCTAACGCTTTTCCACAGGCACTTCCCGCACCGTGTCCCGGCCAAATCTGTAAATACTCAGGTACTTTTTTGAATTCTTCTACTGATTTAAACAGTGTTCGGGCTGAAGGCTCCATTACATTTGCCTGCCCTGCAGCCGATTCCAGTAAATCGGGGCGGCCAACATCACCTACAAATACAAAGTCGCCGGTGGCTATTCCCATTGGCTCATTTGCGGCAGCACCATCCGTTATATAATAACTTAAATGTTCCGGCGTGTGTCCCGGTGTATGCCAGGCTTTAATAGTGATATTACCGACTTTAAATTCGTCGCCGTCTTTTAAAAACTCGTAGTCATAATCGCTGTTTTTCAGCCATTCGTACTTCCAGTCTTTATCCCCTTCGTCTGAGGCATAAATTTTCACACCACGCTCGGCAAACTCCCGGAGACCGGAAATGTAATCGGCATGGATGTGCGTATCAGCAGCTCCTACGATCGTAAGATTTTCTTTTGCTGCTGTTTCGATGTACTGATCAATATCGCGCATTGGGTCAATCATAACGGCAGTACCGTTAGCCTGACAGCCAATCATATATGCGTATTGTGCTAATTTTTCGTCAAAGAATTGTTTGAAATACATGTTGTTACTCCTGTGTTGTTTTTTAAATAATCTTGGAACTCAGAACTCAGTTTCTTCCAATTTCTGAGTTCTGTGTCCTGAATTCTTCTTCATTAATGAGGTAAAGAATCTCTAAGCAAACCATATGTGTAAGTTCCTGCTATTGCAGCTAAAATTGGGATAATCATTATAGTAAGTCCGCTTCCCAGCAGGGCAAACATGGGCCCCGGGCAAGCACCTAATAAAGCCCATCCCAGGCCAAAAATACTTCCGCCAATGATATAGCGCTTTACCTGTGAAGCATCTTTAGGGGGAATGGAAATCGGGTTTCCTTTAGCGTCTTTTATATTATTTCGTTTGATGATTTGAACGGAAATGATCCCCACAATTACTGCAAGGCCAATTATTCCGTACATGTGTATGGAATCGAACCGGAACATTTCCTGAATTCTAAACCACGACACTACTTCTGATTTGATCAATACAAACCCGAATACAAGACCGATTAATAAGTATTTGAGATATTCGAAAAATTTCATTGGTCGGTTTTTTAAATGATTAGAGTATGAGTGGATATATGAAGTGGGTCATGAGCAGGCCGCCTATAAAGAAGCCGATCACGGCAATCAAAGAAGCAAGCTGTAGATCAGACAAACCAGAAATTGCATGGCCGGATGTACATCCTCCCGCATAACGGGCACCAAAACCTACCAGAAATCCTCCCAAAACCAGCACGATAATTCCCGTTGGTGTTCCCAGTGTACTCCAGCTAAACAAGTCGTTGGGTACCAATCCGCTGAAATCATTTATTCCCATAGCCTGTAAATCGGCTATTGTGGATGAAGCAAGATTTATGGGCTCCGGATTCACAAATACATATCCGCCTAAAAAACCGCCGATCACCGATCCCACTAAAAAAGTCAGGTTCCAGTAACCGGCTTTTCTCC
The DNA here is from genome assembly GCA_040878765.1 of Balneolaceae bacterium. Lineage (GTDB taxonomy): Bacteria > Bacteroidota > Rhodothermia > Balneolales > Balneolaceae > Gracilimonas. Next base: position 17,232 of record JBBDLQ010000103.1, read on the forward strand.
AGTCGTAATTGAAAAATTCTACGTTGCCGAAATTACATGCCGCACAAGCGTGGCGTAAATTTGCAGACACACCGAACATCTTCCCTCCTAAAATGAGGAGAAGCGGAACTGTGAGTCCAATTATTGGGCCGGCTATATACCAGGGCATGGGTTGAAATAATATGTCCATCAGTATCTATTTAATATTTGTTGAGTGAGTTTTGTTTTATTCCTCGCTGTAATGATACAGGAGATTCTTAGTTTGTTACAACATGTTATAACAAGTATATTGATTCCATTTAAAAATAAGATTATTTGGCTGACACAAGTGCAATTCACAATATGTCCGAACGATGACAAAAACATATCATCAATATCTGCCATTATGGAACAACAAGCATCTAAACACGAACACATCAAAAAACATTTACAGAAGGAAATCACAGGGGGTAATTATGAATCCGGTGAAAAGCTGCCTTCTGAAAAACGTCTTTGCGATTATTTTAAGGTAAGCAGGGTTACCGTACGACATGCACTGCAAAATCTTGAGAACGATGGATTAATTTATCGCAAACAAGGTGTGGGAGCATTTGTAAGTAATCAAAACATGAACAGTAATTTGGTCCGCCTCACCGATTTTTCTGAAGATATGCGCCAGGCTGGCTTGGATAGCAGTTCCAGACTTATCTCCTTAAAAAAAGTAGATCCTATTAAAGAAGTGAATGAAATCCTGGATATCCGTCCCGACATGAAACTGATACAGGTTGACCGTGTTCGCCTTGGGAGTGGAAAACCCATTGCATTTGACATTACCTATTTGCCCCCGGGGTATGGACAATTACTTTTTGATGAAGATCTTACTACACAGACCATTTATAATATCATCGAAGAAAAATATGAGATTCCAATTCGTGCCGGCAGCTACAAAATTACTGCCACAAACGCTGATGATTATATTTCAAAACATTTGAATATAGCTTCAAACAGTGCGGTTTTAGAAATTGACCGGTGCTCAAGAACTACCGGTGATAAAAAAGTGTATTTCCAAAAACGATATTACAACCCTTCTTATGTTTCCTATATTTTAGAACTTTCCCGAACCGACGATTCTACCACAACATCTAAAGAAGGTTTACCTCTTAAAGAATTCTCTCCAGAATTTGCTAAATAACTGTAAAAACACCATTTTTGTGCAACGTTTTAACATTTCACTAATAGTTTGATCAAATGAAAATAGCAGAGAAAATTATCATGTCCTTCATTCTGCTGCTGGTACTCACAGTTTCTTTTTCGGGTGTACAGGCACAATATTTGGAGGAATTTGAAAATAAAGTAACCGAGTTTACCCTCGATAATGGATTACACTTTATCATTATTGAGCGGCACGATGCACCGGTGGCAAGTTTTTATACCCAGGTTAACGTAGGGGGAATAGACGAACCCATGGGTAATACAGGAATAGCTCACATTTTTGAGCATCTCGCCTTCAAAGGTGATTATTATGTAGGCACTACCGATTGGGAGGAAGAAAGCAAAGTTATAGCCCAAATGGATGAAGTTTATAAGGATTGGTTATACGAATCCTATAAAGCAGATCCTGACAGTTCTTTTATGGAAGAAAAATGGAAAGAATTCCAGGCACTTCAGGAAGAGGCTAAATCCTATGTGGTAAACAATGAGTTTTCACAGATTGTAGAACAAAATGGCGGCTCAGGAATGAACGCCAGTACTCGCTGGGATTTTACCGATTACTATTATAGCCTGCCCTCAAACAAAGCAGAACTTTGGTTTAGCCTGGAAGCCGGCCGTTTTATGCAGCCTACCTTCCGCGAATATTATGTTGAAAAAGAGGTGGTCAGGGAAGAGCGCAGAATGAGAACTGAATCAAGTCCTTTTGGCCAATTATTGGAGGACTTTATGTCCGTGGCTTACACCGCTCATCCATATGGCCGGCCCATTGTTGGGTGGAACTCCGATATTACAGCATCCACCATAGAGGATGCACAGGAGTTTTATAACAAATACTATGTTCCATCTAACATAACTTTTGGTATTGCGGGGGATGTTGATCCGGACCGAATGAAGGAACTTGCTGAATTATATTTTGGTGATATGGCCGGAAAAGGAAAAGTTGCTCCACCGGTAACAACTATTGAGCCGGAGCAAAGAGGAGAACGGCGGCTAAAAATTGAAAACCCCTCTCAACCTTTAATGTTGATTGGATACCATTCTGTTTCCTCAAATCATCCCGATTATGAACCTCTTGTTTTATTGGGTCGGGTTCTTACATCAGGCCGTACCTCAATTTTGTATAAAAAACTGGTAGAAGAGGAAAAACTGGCTTTGGGAATTCAAAACTTTGAAGGAATTCCCGGTACCAGAAATCCCGGATTATTCCTGTCTTTATATGTACCAAATTCTGGCGTAACCACCGATTCACTTGAACAACGGGTTTATGAAGAATTTGAAAAGGTTAAAGATGGAGTCATTACTCAAGAACAATTAGACCGTGTCAGAACCAATCTCAGGGCTAGTATAATTCGCGGATTGGCCAATAATACAGGTCTTGCTTCCAATTTTGTGAATACTCATGTAGAACAAGGAGACTGGAGAAATGTATTCAACCAGCTTGATAGATATCAGGCGGTAACAGTGGATGATTTACAGCGGGTTGCCAAAAAGTACCTGGTGAAAAAACACCGAACAGTTGGTGTTACCATACAGCCAGAATCCTAATTCCAAGACTTTAACACTTTAACCATTTTATTATGAAACGTTCAATATTACTTATGCTCATGCTTCTGATATCCGTTTCGGCTATCGGTCAAAAAAAGTATGACGAAATCGAATACCCTGAAATAAACGAATTTGAAAAAACAGAGGTTGAAGAATTCACCCTCGATAATGGCATCACCTTTTATCTGGTGGAGGACAAAGAACTTCCGCTTATACGAATAAATGCCAGAGTTAGAACCGGTAGCCTGCTTGAACCGCTTGATAAAACGGGGCTGGCGAGTTTAACCGGAACGGTAATGCGTGAAGGCGGATCCGAAAATTATCCCTCCGATGAATTAAACCTCCTGCTTGAAAATAACGCCGCATTCATGAGTACCAGCATTGGTTTAGGCTCAGGCAGTGCAAGCTTAAATTTACTGAAAGAAAATTTTGATGATTTACTTCCTGTTTTTGTAGATCTCATTCAAAACCCGGCTTTCCCGGAAGACAAAATCGACTTAGCTAAAACACAGGCTAAATCTAATATTGCCCGTCGGAATGATAATCAGCAATCAATTGCTGTCCGGGAATTTCAGAAGCTTATTTACGGGGAGGACACACCCTACACCAGCCAAACCGAATATGCTACCATTGATGCCATAACCCGTGAAGATTTGGTTGAATTTCATAAGCAAGCTTTTGTAGGCAATAATATGATGATCGGTGTTATTGGTGATTTTGATACCTCCGAAATGAAGAAAAAACTGGAGGAAGCCTTCGGTAGTTTAAATGCTGGATCAGAAACAAACTTGATTTATCCGGAAGTGAATTACGACTATCCTACTACGGTAAATATTATAGACAAGCCAGAGGTGAATCAGAGTTTTGTACTGACAGGTCATGTTGGCGGGCTTAGAGATAATCCTGATTACGCGGCACTTCAGCTTATGAATGAAATTTTAAGTGGTGGTTTTTCAGGACGACTTATGCAAACAGTCCGGTCCGATTTAGGCCTTGCTTATGCAGTCTTTGGCAGTTACACCAGTAATATTCATTACCCGGGCTGGTTCTATGTAGGGGTAATGACCAAAAGTTCTACAACCGCAGAAGCCATTGATGCTATGCTGGCTGAAGTTAAAAAACTTCAGGAGAGCCCGGTCTCGGAAGAGGAGTTAAACAGTGCCAAAGATCGATTTTTAAATTCATTGATCTTCCGTTACGACAGTAAAAACAAAATCCTGAATGAACGCCTCAATAATGAGTATAACGGACTTCCTCAGGACTATTTTGATCAATATGTGGAAGAGCTGAAACAGGTAACTGCAGAAGACATCCAACGAGTAGCTAATGAGTATATAAAACCGGATGATACTCAAATTCTTGTGGTTGGTAATAAAGAAGAAATCGGAGATCAATTAGACAAATATGGGGAAGTAAATGAAATTGACATTACGATCCCGGAACCTCCCTCAGATGAAGAAGAATCTGCAGGTGATGCAGCCCAGGGAATGGAATGGCTGAATAAAATGGCCGATGCCATTATTGAGTCCGGGACTGAAGTGAGTACCATTTTAGAAGAGGCCGTTATCACTCAAAAAACACCCATGGGAGATATGGAGATGGAAAGTTCTGCTTCCACCAATTATGTGGATTACAGCTTCAACCGCACCATGCAAACCCCACAAGGTGAAATGACTATAAATTTCCAAAATGGCAGCGGAACATTAAATATGATGGGCCAACAACAGCAGCTTCCGCCTCAAATGGCCGGACCCATGTTAAACGAAATGAAGCGGCATTATATGTCGATTGTGCTTAACAAGAATAAAGTGGAAGCTGAATATTTAGGAGAAGAAACCATCGATGATGAAACTTATGCAGTACTTCGAATAAAGGATGATATTACCATCACCTATTATCTTGATCCTGAAACAGGCCTTCCTGCCCGCAGCCGTTATTCCGAAATGAATCCACAAACCGGGCAGCGACAGCAAGCCGAATCGGTTTACACCGATTGGACATCAGTGGATGGCGTTACTTATGCTTACACTACAACTACTTTTGCCGATGGTGAAGTTGCTGCAGTGGTAACCGTTACAAGCCATAATGTAGAATAAGCAGATATTTTTTAAAAAAACCTGTATTCCTTAACTGTGATACAGGTTCTTTTATTTATTGATTCAAGTATATTACATACGATCATTTAAAAATACTATGGACGAATATTATGTCAGTTTGGGATAAAGAATATCCATCTTCTTCAGAATATGCACACTATTATTCAGATTATGTTTCAAATGTGCCTAAGAAAAATATTATTGAAACACTGAATGCTCAGATGCATGAGCTGTACACCTTTATCAACTCTATTCCCGGCGATAAAGCATTTTTTGCCTATAAGGAAGGTAAATGGACTGTAAAACAAGTTATTGGCCACATGATAGAAACCGAGCGTGTTTTTGCCTATCGTGCCCTGGCATTTTCCCGGCGCGACCCAAACCCGCTTCCTTCAATGGATCAGGATAATTATGTGAAATTCGGGAACTTCAATAGCCGAACCATCCATAATATTGCCAACGAATACCTTGCTGTACGAATTTCAAGTATTCACCTTTTCCAGAATATGACCAAAGAAATGCTTTCATTGAAAGGAACCGCCAGCGGGTTAGAATTTACCGTGAGATCCCTCCCATTCATTATTGCAGGCCATGAATTGCATCATATCAACATTATTAAGGATAAATATTTGTAAGATTGTTGATGACAAAATATGTAAGGTTCTCTTCCAGAACGGCCCTGAAGGGGCCATACGTGAATAACCCCCGACAACACCAAGTGTATGCGGGTGTTGTCGGGAGGGTAGAACAAAAGAAAGGAAAAAGCTTCGCCCGGTGAGTGTTTAGGGCTATTCAAGTCAACGAAGCTTTGGCCACCAACCCTTTTAAGACTTCCAGGCTGCTACGGGAACATATCGCAACTACGGCGCGAGGGCATTTCGGAGCCACTGGATTTTTACAAACATGCTGCTCCGATGGTGTAGGTTTTTGCGTGGTGAGCTTTGGTACCCCGGACTGAAGTCCGGGGCTATAAAGAATCATCCCTGGCAGGACTAAATTCGCAAATCCGCTAATGGCGTGCCTTCGGCAGGTTCATCGCTAATCCTCCAATGGAGTTCCGTAGGCAGATCTATTGTGAATCTATTCAACCAGCAATCATCCGTAACATCCGCCTCATCCGTGCCTGTCCCGCACACACCTGTTGGGGTTCTATTATCAATAACCAATTTTCATTCTACAGCCTTATAAGCTACATTTCCCTGAAATTTCAATCCTTTATTTAATGTATAAGCAAAATGGCACAGAAAATTATTCACGCTCACCTGCCCAAAGATGAATCTTTTA
>JBBDLQ010000103.1:23426-24505 GCA_040878765.1 Balneolaceae bacterium
AGCAAAATGGCACAGAAAATTATTCACGCTCACCTGCCCAAAGATGAATCTTTTAAAACCACCTTAACTGCCGGAAATCATGAGCTGATTTCAGATGAACCGGAAAGCGTAGATGGCGGAAATGATGCCGGGCCCGATCCCTACGATTATTTACTAATGGGCCTGGGCTCCTGCACACTGATGACGGTAAAAATGTATGCAAACCGTAAAGGTTGGAAGCTGGGTGATTTGTATCTCGAACTTCGTCACAACAAACGCCATGATGAAGACTGTTCCAACTGCGACGATCCCAAAAGTAAAATTGATGTGATTGAAAAAGAACTGATTGTAAAAGGAAATTTATCGGAAGAGCAACTGGATAAACTCCTTGAAATTTCAAAAAAATGCCCCGTTCACCGAACTCTTATTGGTGATATCAATATTATAAGCTCTGTTTCAACCTGAATTCAAATTCTGTATGATTCCATTCAAAATTCAATGCATAATATTATTAGCCTTTGGTTTTATGTTAACCGGCTATTCTCAAGCAACGGATTCGGTCAAAATTAATGAAATTGAAGCTTATCGCGATTCCCTTAATACTGAATTCCAAAATCCTGAAAATTCTCCGCTTATAAGTGAGGATTTCGAAAATTTTACCGGACTTGATTTCTTTCCCATCGACTTAGCCTACTATCTGAAAGCAAAATTTGTGCGGACACCTGATCAGGAACCTTTTAAAATGGCTACTACAACCGCAGAATATAAAGTCTATGAAAAATATGGTGAAGTTCACTTTGAGCTTCATGACGAGGAAATTGTGCTGAATGTATATCAAAGTCATGCATTACGGGAAACTGAAAAATACCGTGATTACCTGTTCCTTCCTTTTAAGGATACCACCAATGGTTCCGAAACTTATGGAGGCGGCCGTTACCTGGAACTGTGGATTCCGGATGGCGACTCCATTACCGTGGATTTCAACAAAGCATACAATCCGTACTGCGTTTATAACCTGAAATATTCCTGTCCGCTTGTTCCCAAAGCTAACTGGATGAATGTCCCGGTTTATGCCGGTGTGAAAGATTTTAAGAAGTAAG
>JBBDLQ010000104.1:0-3798 GCA_040878765.1 Balneolaceae bacterium
TGGTGGATGAAGAAACCCAACACAAATTAATTAAAGAAATAGATCACAATAACACAGAAAAAAAGTCGGGTGGCTCGGCAGCTAATACGGTGATCGCAGTGAGTCAGTTCGGGGGAAAAGCTTTTTATTCTTGTAAAGTCGCCGACGACGAATTTGGAGATTTTTATCTTAAGGATATGGAAGAGGCAGGAATCCCAACAAATTTTGACCGGCAGGAGCGGGAAGAAGGCATTACCGGAAAATGCCTGGTTATGATCACCGATGATGCCGACCGAACCATGAACACATACCTTGGCATATCCTCAGGACTTTCCACAAATGAAGTGAATGAAAGAGCTATCAAAGACTCTGAATATGTGTATTTAGAAGGATATCTGGTAGCATCTGAACCAGGTTTAGAAGCTATGATACACACCAAAAAAACAGCTGAAAAAAATGGGGTAAAAACGGCAATCACACTTTCAGACCCTTCCATTGTACATGCTTTTAAAAATAATTTCAGGGAAGTGATAGGGGCTTCAGTTGATCTGCTTTTTTGCAATGAAGAGGAAGCCAAAACCTTCTCGGGAAAAGACAATTTGATTGAAGCACGCGAAGAACTGAAAAAAGAAGCCAAACGTTTTGTGATTACCCAGGGAAAAAACGGTGCCATGATATATGACGGAGATACCTTTATAGATATTGAACCCTATGAAGTGAATGCTGTAGATACCAACGGTGCCGGAGATATGTTTGCGGGTGCTTTTTTATACGGAATAACCAACGAACTTGGTTTTGCAAATTCAGGAAAACTTGCAAGCCTGGCCGGCTCAAAAATTGTATCTCAATACGGACCGCGCCTGAAATGGCATGAAGTGCAGGAATTGCTACATCAATTAAAATGAAAAACACGAATTTTTATCATCAAATTTAAAATCAAAAAACAACATGACAGGAATTGAAATATTAGGTTGGGCAGGTTTTGGAATTTTAGTAGCAGCCTGGATACCACAAACATGGGAGACTATAAAAGAAGGAAGTACTTCCATGAATATCGCATTTATCATTATGTACTTCTCATCAAGCCTAATGCTCACCATATATTCGGTAATGATCAGTGATGCTGTTTTTACCGCCCTTAATGCATTGTTAACCATAGGCAGCGGCATCAATTTATTCTATAAAATATTTCCAAGAAAAATGCTATGATAATTAAAAAGCTTGTAATAGCCTCTCAGAATGCCCATAAAATTGAGGAGATGCGGCAGCTTCTTAATCCTCTGGGAATAGAAGTGCTTTCGGCAAAAAACTTCCCGGATCTTGAAGAAGTGATTGAGAATCAGCCTACTTTAAAAGGCAATGCTCTGAAAAAAGCCAGGTATGTAGCAGGGGAAACAGGAATTCCGGCTCTCTCGGATGATACCGGCCTGGAAGTAGATGCATTGAATGGAGCACCAGGTGTTTATTCGGCCCGCTATGCCGGTAAAGGGGCAACCTATCTTGAAAACGTACTAAAATTGCTGAAAGCGTTGGAGGGAAAATCAAACCGAAAAGCAAGGTTTAAAACGGTAGTTGCACTGGTTACCCAAACAGACGAAGTTACTTTTGAGGGAATTTGTGAAGGTGAAATTATTGAAGATCAAAGAGGTGATAAAGGCTTTGGCTACGATCCTGTATTTAAACCAGTAGGTTTCGATAAAACCTTCGCAGAATTGGATTCTTCAGTAAAAAATGATATTTCTCACAGAGGTAAAGCGGTACAAAATTTAGTTGAGTTCTTGAAAAATAAGGCCGGATTACACCACTCTTAAAAGTTGAATAATTTTTATCAACGCTTTATTAGATGATCGGGAAGATCATTCTTTAATAATAAAATACAACCTGCAGCGTGGAATTCTCATACATCGATTATATCGTTATTGTTGTTTACCTGATTGGGGTGGCTATACTTGGCCTTAAAGCTTCCGGTAAGCAGCAATCCAATAAAGATTATTTTTTAGGAGGAGACGGCATTCCCTGGTGGGCAGTTTTGTTTTCTATTGTTGCAACCGAAACAAGTACACTTACTTTTATTAGCATTCCCGCAGTAGCTTATGGTGGAAATCTGACCTTTCTTCAAATTACCGTTGGTTATGTTATCGGACGAATTTTTGTAGCATACTTTTTCCTTCCCAAATATTATGAAGGAGAACTACTTACCGCCTATACCTTTCTAGAAAAACGATTTGGCGGTGCGATGCGGAATGCAGCAAGTACTACGTTCATGATAACCCGTTTGTTAGCTGATGGTGTCCGGCTATTTGCCACTGCAATTCCCCTGGCCATCATTCTTCGATTAGGTGGTGCTTTTACAGGATGGGGAGACCTGGAGCTTTATATCATCTCCATTTGTGTGATCACCGGCATAACGCTGATTTATACTTTCTTCGGGGGCATCAAAGCTGTGGTTTGGATGGATTTCGTGCAGATGATCGTGTATATAGGCGGGGCTTTTATTGCAGTAGGAGTATTATGGGGGAATTTGCCGTCCGGTTTTGTACTGCCAACCGAGAAACTCCAAATTATAAATCTCGGGTTTGATTTATCGTTCAGGGAATTTATTGCTCAACCTTATACCCTGATCACCGCAATTGTAGGCGGGGCCGTTTTCTCTCTGGCTTCTCACGGAACCGACCAATTATTGGTGCAGCGGGTTTTAGCCACCCGGAATTTAAAATCTGGTCAGAAAGCAATGATTTGGAGCGGAATTGTAGCAATGCTTCAGTTTGCGTTATTCCTGGGAATCGGATTGCTGTTATTCATGTTTTATGAAGGGGTTTCAGCCGGTGAAATGGGACTGGCTACCACAGACGAAGTATTTGCAAAATTTATAGTGGAACAGCTACCGGTTGGGGTTTCAGGACTGATAGTCGCAGCTCTCTTCGCTGCCGCTATGAGCAGCTTGAGTTCTTCCCTGAATTCTCTTGCTTCCTCAACCACCTATGACCTCTACAAACCCTATTTTGGAAAAAATAATACCGAAGCGAAAGACCTTTCTATATCCCGCAAAATAACCATGGGCTGGGGCGTCATTTTAACTGCCTCTGCAATTTTCTTTGCCATATTACAGCTTCAGGGCGGAGAGAGGCCTGCAATTGTTGAACTTGGTCTTGGCATAGCTTCCTATACTTACGGCGGACTTTTAGGAGCTTTTTTGTTAGGGATGTTTTTTCCGAAACCGGACAAAACAGATGCCATCATAGGTTTTTTCTGTGGATTGATTGCCTTGCTATTTATGGTGCAGGGCCCTATTCAAAATATTCTTCCCGGAGATGGTTTAGCTATCGCCTGGCCGCTTTATACGCTGGTGGGGAGTTTGGTGGTTATTGGGGGTGGACAAATAAGCTATTTCATTCGCAATAAGTTCAGTAGGCTTTGATTAGCATTACGATCAGATGGATTTTGAGGTGATATCAATAGGAGTAACCTTGAAGCGTCCGCAGGTCCTTCAAGCGTTACGGGCCACAAAGCATCGGCTTTAACTCGTCACAGTGCTCTGCTCAGAGATGCCCATCGAGGCTCCGCCCCAAACTAAATACGTAAAGGCATTGTTGCTCAACCTCCGGTGACCAATTTCCCACTGTCACCATCCGGGCGGAGGTTTTTTCGGTGGCGGACTTTGGTACCCCGGACTGAAGTCCGGGGCTATATAGTTTCGTCCCTATCGGGACTTACCCTCGTTGCCAAGCTCCGGCTTGACAACGCAGTCCAGGAAGCTCCAGCTTCCCGTGATCGTCACCAGGCCATATATCCCAAAATCCGGTAAATCCCTGTTGCCTT
>JBBDLQ010000105.1:0-2361 GCA_040878765.1 Balneolaceae bacterium
AGTCCGTCGTTGCCACCCAGTTCCAGGATCATAATGTCGATATCGCGCTGCAGGATCCAGTCGATGCGGCGTAATCCCCCGGCCGAGGTTTCACCGCTTAGTCCGCCATTTACAACCTGGTAATTCAAGCTCAGGGAATCAATTTTACTTTGTATCAAGGCAGGAAAAGCTTGTTCCTTATCTACCCCTAAACCCGCAGTGATACTATCCCCAAAAAAGAGAATTGTTTTAGATTCGGAATCCTGGGCTTGCAGGGTTGTGGTCAGAAAAAAAGATAAAAGCACTACAATTATTTTCATATCACTTTTAAAGTACTTGCCAGAATGGGCAGATTACAATTCAACTTTACTGGTTACATTATATTTCAAACAAAGTGGGTATTACCACGTAATATTTCTCAAACTTTTAAGGAATGTTTTCCTAATAAACCGTTGTTTGTGTCGGTAACATTTAAAACTACAGAAACGTGTCAAATATACTCGAAGTTCATCAGTTATACCGCAAATTTAAAAGCGGATCAAAAATCTTAACCGTCGTTGATGACATCAACTTTTCCATTGAGGCGGGCATTTCCTGTGCCATCGTGGGGCCATCCGGAAGCGGAAAAACTACCTTATTAGGGTTATGCGCAGGTTTGGATCGTCCAAGCTCCGGCAGGGTTTCGTTGAATGAAATTCCATTAAATCCTCTCAGTGAAGATGAACGTGCGCGGGTACGAAATGAACATGTGGGATTTGTATTTCAAACCTTTCAGCTGGTGCCAACCCTGACTGCCATTGAAAACGTAATGGTACCGCTGGAATTACGCGGCGATGGCACTAAAGAAGTTCGGCAACAGGCTAAGGAATTATTGGAAAGCGTTGGGCTTGGCGACCGAACCCATCACTACCCCCCTCAGCTATCCGGCGGAGAACAGCAGCGGGTAGCCATTGCGAGAGCGTTCATCAATCAACCCAAAATTTTATTTGCAGACGAACCCACCGGCAACCTGGATACCGAAACCGGGAATTATATTGAAGACCTGATTTTTGAACTAAATGAAAAAAAGGGCACTACCCTGGTATTAGTAACCCACGACCTGGAACTTGCCAAAAAATGCGATCGTATTATCAAGCTTAAAAACGGAATGGTTTTTGAGGATTCTTTTGCTGAAAGCAAATCTGAAATTCCAGCGGGTTAAATCCAGATGAACAAAAAGAAATCTTTTTTATGGACCTTTAAAATGGCCTGGCGCGATTCCCGCTCAAATCGTTCCAAATTATTCCTGTTTATGGCGGCTATTATAGTTGGTGTGGCTGCGCAGGTTGCCATAACATCATTCAGGGTAAATCTGAATACCAGTATTGAAAACCAGGCTAAAGAACTGCTTGGAGCCGACCTGGAGGTAGAACGCAATGCCCCTTTTCAACCCGAACTTCAGGCCGTACTGGATTCTTTAGGCGGTGAGGTTACAACCGGACTTGAGTTCAACTCAATGGCCTTTTTCCCAAAAACCAAAGCCACCAGGCTTTCTCAAATTACCGCCATTGAAGGCGATTTCCCCTATTACGGAGATCTGGTTACGGAGCCGGCTTCCGCAGCTGATTTATTTCAAAAAAACCACTCTGCCCTGGTTGATGAACCCGTGATGCGTTTGTTTGGTATTGAACCGGGCGATTCGGTGAAAATCGGCCTGGTAAGCTATAAAATTGAAGGGGCAATCATTGAGATCCCCGGTCAACCGGTGGCAGCATCATTTTTTGGGCCGCGAATTTTCATTCCAAAACATAATGTTGAAGAAACCGGGCTTTTACAAAGGGGTAGCCGTCTGGAATATGTATCACTCCACAAATTTCCGGAAGGCACTGATATGGAGAAAGTTGAAAACCGCCTGCGTCAGCTTCGGGACAACGACATCCGCTTCGGTTTTGATACTGTCCGGGAACGGGAAGAAGAAGTGGGGGAAGCCATCATGTATCTTTCAAACTTCCTCAACCTGATTGGTTTTATCGCTTTGTTATTAGGCGGAATTGGCGTTGCCAGCTCTATTTTTGTGTATATCCGACAGAAGATAAATACGGTTGCTGTTTTGCGTTGTGTTGGTGTTTCCTCAAATCAGGCGCTGCTTATATATCTAATTCAAGCAACTTTTATGGGATTGATCGGCTCGCTGACCGGAGCCATATTGGGCTCTGCCATACAGCTATATTTGCCGGTTTTAGTGAAGGATTTTCTTCCCGTTGCTATTGATTTGTATATATCATGGTCATCCATATTTATTGGCATTGGAACCGGTGTAACCATTTCCATTCTTTTTGCACTATTTCCCTTGCTGGCAATTCGTAAGATTTCTCCCCTCTATTCTTTGCGATCGGTAGATAT
>JBBDLQ010000105.1:2461-12120 GCA_040878765.1 Balneolaceae bacterium
TATCTCACACAGGATATGCTGCTCGATCAAATTGATTTTGGCGACCGGAAAGACCTGCCCAATCTAGCCCTTTATGATATTCAATACGATCAGAATGAGGGCGTGAATGAAATCATTTCAGCCAACGGCCATGAGATACTTCAAAATGTACCCATTGTTACGATGCGGCTGCAATCCATCAACGGCCAGAGTACCCGTGAAGTTGATGAGGATACCACCCGCAGTGCACGCGGCTGGGCGCTAAATCGCGAGTATCGATCCACTTACCGGGACAGTCTGCTGCCAACCGAAACACTTGAATCAGGTGAATGGATAGGCCGGGTGGAGAATTTAAATAACCCAGCTCCTGTTTCTGTGGAGCTGGACATCCTGGAAGACCTTGATGCTTCAATCGGTGATACGCTAACCTGGGATGTTCAGGGAATCCCCATTCAAACTTATATAGCCAGCAGCAGGACTGTAAAATGGGATCAACCCTCACCCAATTTCTTCGTGGTGTTTCCAGCAGGAGTATTAGAGAATGCTCCTCAGTTTTTTGCCACTACCATTAATACCGAAAGCCGGGATGCCTCACTTCTGCTTCAACAGAAGCTTGTTCAGGCTTATCCAAATGTTTCTGCCATCGATATTGGACAAGTAATAGAGACCGTTCGTGCGTTCCTCGATAAAATCACTTTTGTGATACAGTTTATAGGCCTGTTCAGCATCATTACGGGGCTAATTGTGCTGGCGGGCTCTGCTGCAACAAGTCGGTTTCAGCGAATTCGGGAAGCCGTGCTTTTGCGAACCCTGGGAGCTTCAAAAAAACAGGTTATCAAGATTCAGGTTATAGAATATGTATTGCTTGGTGTGATGGCTTCCATCACCGGCCTTTTGCTTTCACTTGGTGCCAGTACCTTAATAGGCCAATTCTATTTTGAGATCACCTTTGTGCCCAATTTTTTCATTATTGGCATCGAAATTTTGATACTGACAGCATTGGTTTTATTAATTGGATTACTGAATACACGGGGCGTTCACAACAAACCACCCTTGGAAGTTTTAAGAGCTGAAGCTGCCTGAACAATCTGATTTATTATGGGAACTTAAAGTTGGCTTAGCTCTATAAGCTTATATAAACATAAACAATTATTCCCATATGAAAACTAACGCCCTGAAAATTATTGTAACCCTTTTAGTTTTATTTATTCCATTCACTTCTTGCCAAAACTGGAGTAAAACAGCTAAAGGAACCACTATTGGTGCAGGCGCCGGAGCACTAGCCGGGGCTATTATAGGTAAAGCGGCTGGAAATACTGTAACCGGTGCTATTGTTGGAGCCGCAGTTGGCGGGGCTACAGGTGCAGCAATTGGCAATTACATGGACCGGCAAGCACGTGAATTGGAAGAAGATCTAGAAAACGCAACTGTTGAACGCGTAGGTGAAGGTATCAAAATCACTTTTGATTCTGGAATTTTATTTGATACTGAATCATACGCTCTCAAAGATGCATCAAAAGAAGATATTTCAAATCTTGCTGAAGTACTGAATAAGTATGAGGACACTAATATAATGTTTGGCGGCCATACTGACAGCCGTGGTACCGATACTTACAATCAGGAATTATCGGAAAAACGAGCAAAAGCGGTGGCTGAATTTGCAGCTTTTACAGGTGTTGATGCCAAACGTATGACCATAGTAGGCTATGGTGAAGAACAACCCACAGCCACAAATGATACCGAAGCCGGTAGACAACAAAACAGGCGTGTTGAAATTGCCATTTGGGCAAATGATAAATTGAAAGAAGCCGCCGAAGAAGGAAAAATCGGAAGCTGAAAAAAGTAAAATCAACTATTTACTAAGGCCTGCATAATTTTATGCAGGCCTTTTTTTATTTCTATTTGTCCTAAAGTATTACGATTCTATGACGAGTTAAAAATTATAAGTACCTATCAATGAAAAGAATTACAAAAAAGATTCCCCGCCCCGCATTTTTAAAACATAAAAAACGATCCAAAAAACCAGGGGAAGCCCCGGGTACACTTAAATTTACCGGAGAACAACGGGTTGATGAAGTAAAAGTAAATCTGTATGATTATGACGCTGAGCAATTAAGCGAACATGACCTGACTAAAATTGATGCCAGTAAACCGTACCTCGAGTCCCCCTCAAAAACCTGGGTAAATGTAACCGGACTTCATAATGTAGATAAGCTTAAAGAAATCTGGAACTATTTTGAGCTGCATCCATTAATTCAGGAAGACATCATTAGTACCAGTCAGAGGGCAAAAATTGAGGAGTATCCAAAACACATGTTTTTTGTACTTCGGTTGATGATGGTGGATGAAAACTCAAGAGACTTAAATGTGGAACAAATCAGTATAGTACTGTCAAACAACTCCGTGCTTTCCTTTCAGGAAAGTGAGTATCCGGTATTTGAGCCGGTTCTTCATCGTCTCAGAAATGGAGCTCCAAGGCTTCGAAGTAACGGACCCGATTACCTCGCCTACGCCCTTATTGATACCATTGTGGATTATTATTTCAAAGTTCTGGAACATTTTGGCGATGATATTGAGGAACTTGAGGATAAAATTCTGGCTGATTTTGATAATACCATACCTGAACAAATTCATGCCCTTCGCCGAAAGCTCATTTTTTTCAGAAAAGTTGTTTGGCCATTAAGAGACAACCTGAACTCGCTGATGAGAGATGAATCACACCTCATCCAAAACGATAATAAAATTTACTATCGGGATGTGTATGATCACCTGGTACAAATAATTGACGGAATTGAAAACTACCGCGATATGGTGATCGGTATGCTGGATATGCATATGTCTCAGGTTAGTAACCGGATGAACGAGGTTATGAAAGTGCTGACAATTATCGCTACCATTTTTATACCCCTTACTTTTATTGCCGGAATTTACGGAATGAATTTTGAATCCATGCCGGAATTAGCTTGGAAATGGGGATACCCTGCTGTTTGGGGTATTATAGTAGCCGTTACCACTGGAATGGTGATATATTTCAAGCGTAAAAACTGGTTTTGATATGCATAAAAAAAGGTCTCAATCACGAGACCTTCTTTAACTAACTACGGAGTTTATTGGGTATTAATGGGAATACTTTGTCTTGTTAAAACAAAAATCTGATACCTGCTAAAATCTTTAAACTACTTGCCTGTTGATCAACAACCTCTGCCCTGTTTACATTTGATTCATCATAATATTTGTATATCACAGAACGGTCGTCCCAAAACGAATATTGCCCGTTAACATCAACCAGGATGTTTTCAGTTATATGTGCAGAAAACCCACCCGATATGATATTTCGGGGTACTTCATAGTTTTTACTTTTGCCCGGCAGATAGGCATACCCGGCTTTTATCTTAAACTGACCCGTAAAATTATAGGCCAACCCGGCTTTACCATTTATAACGGTATTGTAGTTATTTATCATGAAGTCATCCAATTCCTGCTGCTGCTCGCGCAGAACTACTTCTTCATCAAAATCCACATTCGCACCGGTTATAAAATCCATCCTTAAATTAGAATAATCGATCAATTCACCGGAAAGCGTTATCTCAAAATTACCAATACCGATTGCTGCTAATCCAAGATTTAACTGGCCCGGTTTTTTAATTCGATATTCAAAGGCTTCCCCACTGGCAAAATCAGATTCATAGGGCACCGAACCGTCATCTAATTCAGTTTTAATTGAGGAATAATAATTTTCACGTACAATTATTGTAGAGGGTAACAGGTAACTCAGGCCAATATTGAAATTAGGACTGAATTTATAAATCAATCCCGACCGCAGGCTGAAACCGATAATTTCAGCATCAATTTCATCATGTGTTAATATGTTATCAATATCAGTACCGTCCTCGGTTTCTGTAGAAGGAATAAAGTTATAATCATAATCCCCCTGATCATCCAACTCAAGAAAATCCCGGCGATAGGTATAATTTCCGGCTGTTAATCCACCTGAAATACCTATGAAAAAGTTTTTTTGAAATTCAGTGCCGAAAAAGAAAGAATACTCTCCAATATCGGTTTGATATGAAACCTTTGCCTCCTGAGTAATCCCCGGATATTCTTCAAATCCAATTCTAAAAATTGATTCAAGGTAGGTTGAATCCACATCTCCCCAGTCGATGGCATAAGCATTGTAAGCAATATCATAATAGTCGCTGTTGGGGTCCTTGAAGGCGTCGGTTATGGTGCTTTCGGAATTTCTTGCATTAAACCGGCTTATCCCGTTTTGAAAAGTCACCCGGTTAAATCCTCCGCCTAAAACAAAACTGCCTTGTTCGGTTGGGATCTTGTACACAAACCCAATATTACCCAGTTTGGTTGATTGGTCTTCCGTGGTAAGTGTTCTGTTCAGATAATTATTTTCATATTCAACCTGATTATTGACCATGCTGAAATTGAAGTAGTTATCTTTAATCAATGCTATACTGGCTGGGTTATCGATAAAACTGCCATAACCATTGGCCGAGGCAACAGAGGGGAATAAACCGGTTGCGGCATCTCCATTAAAATTCTGTGTACTAAACTGCAATGCTAAGTTAGAATAGCTTATTTGACTATTGCCATCCTGAGCTATTACAGTATTTACAGGAACCAGAAAGGGTACCATGAGAAGAAATAAAATTCTCTTCATAATTTTATATCAATAATGTTTTTATAGTTAAACCGGACTCTTATTTATTAATTACCGCGGCTTCTCTTACTTGAACTTGATGAACTGCTTTTACTTCCGGATGACCGGTTTGAAGATGATGAAGAACTTCTTTTAACAGTCGTTGACCTTGAGCCAGAACTACTATTGCTTCTGCTAATACCTGAATTACTGCTTCGTGAAATGGTATTACCGATTCTGTTGTAAGAACCGGAGCTTGAGCGTGAGTTAATGGCCCGTTGGTTTGTTGTAGTTTTGAATATATCACCAATACTAAATGCACGGGTTGATTTGCGTTGTTTAATATCAGAGACTTTTCGGGCGGGTATTGTATAAGTCCGGTTGGTTGAAGTACCCACAGATCTTACAGAGAATTCTGATGATCTGTTTATATCTGAACCTGATCCACGTGAACGGGTCGAACTATTATCATTACCTGATGATTTTCTCTCCACTGATGAACCACGTGTTCGCGTAACAGGATTAGTTGATCTGCCGGTTGAAGTTCTGCCTACTGTTCCCGTGCCTGTACTTCGTACTCTGGATGTGTTTGTATTTACACTTCTGGAGCGTGTCAGGTCTGTACCGCGAGTGCGAACTGAAGAATTAGTATTATTTGTTTTAAGGCCAGATCTAGTTCTGACATCTGTATTATTTACTAATCCGCTATTTCTTGGGCCTTTTCTGTATAGATCCGCAGATCTTGAATATTTTTTACTTCTGTAATAGTTGTTATACGCATAGCCATAGGAATAAAATGAATAATATGGATGTCCCCAATAACTGTCATAATAATATCCATTGTATCCATAATACCCGTGGTAAAATGACGCATATGGATAAACCCCAAAACCAATCCATGCTGATGACCAAATGCCTGGATAGTGATAAAATCCATAGTAATTATAAGCTCCGGTATAACCGTATAAATATCGGTGTCTGTTTATACTGTATCGTGCACTGTAAGGGTAATGACCAGTCCATCCGTCATAATATCCATCATTATAGCCTTCTGCATAACCTTCCCAAAATAGCTTATTGGCATAATGCTCCTGATACCATCTTTTGGTTTCATAATCCTGGTAATAAATGTCATTCATTTCCAGGGCTAATTCCTCATCAATATATTCTTCATCCTCATTATAATACTCTTCAGAATTTTGAGCATCCTGGTTTTGAGCACTTCGGCCTTCTTCAAAACCATCCCAAGCATAATATCCCGCATAGCGATCTTCTTCTAACGGGAATTTGTCATAGGTTTGAAATTGGGTATAGCATCCGGTGAATAGGAATGGCAGTAGTAACAGGTAAAATCGGGTGGCTGGAATTGAGTTTTTCATAATCTATACCTTTCAGTACTTCATTTTAATTTCTACCATTAAGATGGATCTTTAAATGATCACATTTTATCACATGATGATGCTAATAGGTTATATTTCACCGCGCAGTGATTTTGCTATTACCTCCGCTTTAGAATTCACATGCAGCTTCTTGTAAATATTACGTATATGGGCACGAACTGTGTCTATGGAAATATCAAAACGGTCGGCAATCATCTTATAACTCAGTCCGTCAACCAAACCGTTTACAATATCCTGTTCGCGATTGGTGAGCATGCTGTTTTCATTCTTTTTAGGAGCCTCTTCATTGAAGTGTGATATCACCTTACGGGCAATTTGAGGAGACATCGGCGCGCCGCCTTTTAGTAAATTCTCGATCGACTCTTTGATCTCTGGTAAGGAGGTATGTTTTAGCAAATACCCGGATGCCCCCGCCTTGAGAGAATCAAATATTTTATGTGAATCATGATATACCGTAAGCATGATAATTTCAATCTCCGGATATTTCGATTTTATGATCTCCATTCCTTTGATACCCGACATTCCGGGAAGTTGAATATCCATAAGTATCACATTCGGCCTTTGATGTTTTTCAAGATGTTCTAACATCTCCTCAACCGAATCTACCGCAACAGGGCATTCTAATTCTTTTTGCATATCAAGGTAGCGCTGGATCAGATCCCTGATTTTCTTATTGTCTTCAACTATTCCTATTACAGCCATGATGCTCTCACTCTTAGTTCGCTTTTAATTTACCCTGGACTTTAATCGAAAATCCATTCTCCGTATTTATAATAATATCTGCACCAATTCTTTTTGCTCGCATATCCATGTTACGTAATCCGTGTCCGGTTCTTTTAGAACCTTTGCCTGAAGTTCCGTTATCCGATATATAAAACTCAAAATAACCATTTTGGTTTACCATTTTAATATCAACGCGGTCACCATTAGAATACTTATAAATGTTATTTACCGCTTCTTTAAAAATAAGATAAAGATTTTCTTTGATGGCTACAGGAAGTTTATGATCCATTTTTAATTCATCAAAATCATAATTAACAGTCATATTTTTCGACTCAAGTGTGGGGAATACATAATCCTGCATTCGGTCGGTTAAATCACCCAGGGTATCGTTTCGGGCATCTATTGACCAAACAATATCATCCAGGCTGGATACAATTTTTCGTGACTGTTTCCCGATTTGCTCCAGCGATTGCCTGATTTCGGAATCTACATCACCAGCTTGCAGAAAGTCGGATTGAAGGGCAATTTCGGTCAGGCTCGCTCCTACATCATCATGCAGATCGCTGGCAATTCTAACCCTCATACGTTCAATATCTACCATTTTGCGTGCCCGATAGTAGTTATAGAATAAGTAAATTATTCCAACCACAACCATCAGTATTAAAGCCCAAAACCATAATTGCATCCAAAACGGAGCCTGTATTCTAAAATTGACTTCCTCAATTTCCGAACTCCATGCCCCGTTTATATTTCTTGCATGAACCTGGAAAATATAATCTCCCGGAGGCAGTGAGGGATATTTAACAGAACGGGATGTCGTCTGCTGCCAGTCAGGATCTATTCCACTTAATTTGTATTCATACAAAATCTGATTCGGAGCGGTGAAGTTGATACCGGCATATTGTATCTCTATATAATTTTCTTCATGAGATAATGTGAAACGTTCCTCAGGTTTATATTCCCTTCCCGAGGCATCTACCCCTACAATATGAACTTTTGGAGGAACCGGGTTTCCTTGGTAAGCATCCGGATTAAAACGGCTCAATCCCTCTACTGTTCCAAACCAAAGAAATCCTTTACTATCCTCATAAACCGCACCCAGATTTAATTCATTTGCTATTAAACCCTGCTCCTTGTTAAGCACCTGAAAAGACTGACTCCGGTCGTTTAAGTCCGAATTGAAATACCTGTCTGCATCAAAACGAACTACTCCGTTAGTGGTACCAATCCAATACAAACCGTCTTTATTTTGTTCAATAAAATAACAAACACGATCGGGAAGGCCCTGATCTGTGGTGATGTTTTGAAATTTCAAGCCATCAAACCAGGCAATACCTCCAAATGTAGAAGCCCAGATCCTGCCGTCATCATCTTTCAATAGATTCATTACTGCATTATTGGGTAGGCCCTCCTGAATGGCAAAGTTTTGAAATTCCCCTTCTTTATAACGAGTAATTCCTCCGTAGGTAGCAACCCAAATTGACCCATCATCACCCTCTACTGATGCCAAAGCCCGGTTACTTGCTAATCCATCTTCCATGGATATTTGCACGAAACTCCCATTTTTATATTGAATTATGCCATCATCATAAGTACTTATCCAATATGAGCCATCCGAGGCTTCCATGATATTTCTTACGGTTTGATAAGGGAATTCACTTTTAGTGAAATGTTTAAAATTACCATTTTCAAGGTAGGCTAACCCTTCTCCCATCCCAATCCACATGCGTTTTTTTGAATCTGTGAATAAGGTATACACCTGATTGTCTGGCAGTAAATTTTTCAAACCCTTATCATTTAAATTTCCATCTTTATAGGTAATTACACCTCCGCCGTACATAGAAATCCAAATATTCCCGTTTTCATCTTCTGTAAAAGAAGTGACCAAATTATTTGGCAATCCCTGTTCTGTGCTAAAATTTGATACATAATCACCCAAAAATAAATTTACCCCACCCCCATAAGAACCCAGCCAAATATTATCCTCAAGATCAAGCAATGAGGAATAGACAATCTCGGTAGAAAGCCCGGATTCTACCGTATAATTCTGAAAAGCAGTGCCGTCATAAAAACTTGCACCCTCATCCGTACCAATCCAAATGCCATCATTTTCGGTTACTGTAATGGTTTGAATGATATTATGAACCAGCCCATCTTTAGTGGTAAAATTTTTAAACTCATCTCCGTTATATAAAATTAGTCCCCCGCGGCTACCGATCCAAACATTGCCTTTACTATCGGCTTGCACATCATTTATTCTACTGTTTGGTAATCCATTTTCTTCGTTATAATTTTTAAAATTGCCATCCCTGAGAACTGTAATTCCATCTCTTGTGCCAAACCAAATATCACCTGAGTTAGTCTCGGTAATTGCATGAATCCTGTTATCAACCAGCCCATTGCTTGTGGAATATTGTGTTACCAATCTACCTTCTGAATACTGCCAAACCCCATTTCCATCCGTACCAAACCACATATCACCAACCCGGTCTTCAAAAATGCTGATTACCGTAGTATTTTGGAGTGGAGCCAATGCGGAAATACTGTAAATGCTGTCAGCCTGCCAAAAGTTTACCCCTGCTTCTGACCCAATCCATATTCTTCCTTCCTCATCTTTGTGAAGAGCTCTGATACGGCTGCTATTGAGTCCCTCCTCTTCAAAATAATTTTGGAACCGGATGCCGTCAAATCGGTTAAGGCCATAACCGGTAGCAAGCCAAATGTAACCTTCATCGTCCTGCGCAAGGTCGTAAACAACCGACTCACTTAATCCCTGTTCAATGGAAAATGTTCTGAAAGGGAATCGCTGTGCTTCGGCCACATCCACCATCAGGAAAACAAGAATAAATATGGATAAGATTTTCTTCATCACTGTAAATGTAACGCAAAGTGTTGGAGATTAGTAG
>JBBDLQ010000105.1:12220-16160 GCA_040878765.1 Balneolaceae bacterium
GGATAAGATTTTCTTCATCACTGTAAATGTAACGCAAAGTGTTGGAGATTAGTAGGACGAAAAATATGCAAAACAAAAAAAGCCCCACACATGAAATCATGTGCAGGGCTTTTACCTCACGATATAAATCCTTTAACCGAGGTACGCTCTTAAAGCTGCGCTTCGGTTGTGGTGTCGAAGTTTTCTGAGCGCTTTTTCTTTAATCTGACGTACTCGTTCACGGGTCAGGTCAAATCGTTCTCCAATTTCTTCCAGAGTCAGCGAATGCTCGCGTCCGATTCCAAAATAAAGCCGGATCACTTCTGCTTCCCGGGTGGTTAGTTTTGAAAGTGCCCGTTCAATTTCCACTTTCAGAGATTCACCCATCAGATCAAAATCCGGATTTGGAATCTCTTCGTTTTCAAGAACATCCAACAAGCGGTTATCTTCACCTTGGGCAAAAGGGGCATCCATGGAAAGGTGCCGGCCTGAAATCTTCAACGTATCAGCTACTTCGCCAACGGTCATTTCCAGGCTTTCTGCCAATTCGTGAGCCGAGGGAATGCGCTCATATTCCTGCTCCAATTTGGAAAGTTCTTTTCCAATTTTATTAAGAGCACCAACCCGATTCAGCGGCAAGCGTACAATACGTGACTGTTCGGCAAGAGCCTGTAAAATAGACTGACGAATCCACCAAACGGCGTAAGAAATAAATTTAAATCCACGTGTTTCATCAAAACGTTTGGCTGCTTTGATCAAACCGAGATTACCTTCGTTAATTAAATCACCAAGAGAAAGACCCTGGTTTTGATATTGTTTTGCAACAGAAACCACGAAACGAAGATTTGCTTTAGTTAAATCCTCAAGTGCCCGTTGACTTCCTTTTTGAATTTCTTTGGCCAGCCGGACCTCATCATCCGGGGTTATAAGTTTCTCTTTTCCAATTTCGTGCAGATAGCGATCTAATGACTCTGACTCGCGAGTAGAGATTCCAGAACTTTTTGCCACTGTATATACCTTTTAATGAATGTTTGCGTACGCTTTGCGCAGATGATACGTCCTTAAAGCTATGTGTTAAACACGTGTAAAAAGCTTAGATATTGCGTCTGCGACTTAATGAATTTTACAATTGAATAATATACGCAATTATTGTCGCAATTTTAAATATGTAAGAGCAGTTATTTGGGCTTTTGGTATCCTTAATGAAAATCTAATGCAAAAAACTTTTTCCCGGGAAATTATTCTCCACCCCAAAAAATTCTCCCACACTGCGGGCTATATTTGAAAAGGATTCACCAATTCCAAGGTTTTCTGACTTAGCTGAACTTTTTGGAAATACGATAAGCGGCACAAATTCCCGGGAATGGTCGGTGCTCTCAGAACAGGGATCGTTGCCATGGTCTCCGGTAATAATCAACAAATCCTCTTCTCGTATTTTGGAAACAATGGCTGGAATAGCCCGGTCAAATTCCTCCAGGCTTCCGGCGTAGCCTTCCGGGTCGAGGCGGTGGCCGTAAAGCTGATCGGTATCTATCAAATTCACAAATACGAAACTGTTATCCAGCCCGGCCGACATTAAACTCAACAACTGTGAGATTCCTTCCGCATTACTTTTTGTGGGTCGGTATTGGGTGAATCCCTTTCCGGCAAACAGATCAGCTATTTTACCGATAGAATAGGTTTTAATTCCGGAGTCATACAATTTCTGCACAAGGTTATTTTCAGGGGGAATGGATGAATAATCGTGGCGTTTGTCGGAGATGCGTTCAAAATTTCCGGGCTCGCCGGTAAAAGGCCGGGCAATCACGCGCCCTACTTCATGTTCACCCACACAAATTTCATTTCTCGCAAATTCACACCATTCATATAATTTCTCTACCGAAACTACTTCGTTGTGGCAGGCCACCTGGAAAACACTGTCTGCTGAAGTATATACAATTGGATACCCGGTTTTGAGATGCTCTTCTCCATAATCGCGGATTACATCAGTTCCGGAATAGGGTTTATTGCACAAAGCTTTTTCAACCCCGATTCCTTTACAAAATGCTTCCAGCACATTCAGTGGAAATCCTTCAGGGTATGTGGGGAATGGTTTTTCGAGTTGAATACCTGCAATTTCCCAATGCCCGGTGGTAGAATCTTTTCCGGCAGATACTTCTCTGAGTTTGCCATAAGCTCCAATCGGATTTTCATTTTCAGGAACCGAGGCTAATGGAATGATATTCCCGATCCCCATTTTTTGCATATTGGGAAGCTGAACGCCGGTTTCTTCGGAAACATGCCCCAGCGTATTCATATCTGTATCACCATATTGATCAGCATCTTCCTGTGCCCCAATTCCCAGACCATCAACTACAATTATATAAGCATTTCCCATTATACCTCTACTAATTCTGCTTCCTTGTCATTCATTACCTTGGAAAGTGCTTTTTTAGCTTTTTCCATTACCTGATAGGAATTTGAGGATTGATCAGTGAGCCGGGTATATCCAACCTTAAACTGAACTCTTATCATCCCGCCATTTGAAAGTTTTAACCCAGATTCCAGCTTCGATTTCATTTTTTCCATCCAAAAAGAAACAGCTTCTACATCATCACTTTGTATCAAAAATGCATACACATAATCTGAGTTATAGCCAATATATCCGGGAACTCCGTAACGGGATGGATTTAGCGCGGTAACAAAGTCGGTTTGAATGTTTTGAAGATCCTCAAGGCGGTATTTGGTTCGTAAGCCGGAAACATCATCGGGTGCAATCAACCCAAACCAGCTTACACTCCCTTCTCCCTTTTTCATTTTTGCTAATTCATTATTCAGGGCTATTTCCCACAATTCCGGCATAAATGCCCCAAAATTCTGAGTCATCAATTCCTGAACCATACCAGATTTCTTAACTGAGGATTGAATACTTAAAGCGGCAATACGCACCAAATTTGAAAGTTTATGCTTGGTAGATTCTTTAAATGTAAGCGGGTCATTATCATAACAAATTACTACCCCTTGCCGGCGATCATGAATCATAAGGGGAATTGCATAGGATGCTCCCTCCGTTCTTTTTTCGGTTGAGGCAATTCGACGGGGGTTGTTATTAAAATGCATGGTAAAAACCGGTTCCCCTTTTTCGAGAGCTTCGTAGGCCACACTTTTTTCTTCTAAGGCTAAACCCAGCTTGGGAGCATTTTTAGAATTCTGAGATCGTAAGACGACATTCCAGGATTCCATTCCCGGGGCCAATAATACCGCTCCTCCATTGGGTAAGTTCTTTTGCATCTCTTCTATCATTTTTCCCAGGATCTCAACCCGGTGCAGCCGGTAATCCAGCTTGTTTACCGATTCCTCATATTCTTCCCATTCCTGCTGATTTTCATGCAGATCCACTACTTCCAGGTAAGTATCCAGTACGCTGACCAATGCATTATTATAGGCAATAATCCGGTCCTGAATGGCTTCCTGATCAATTTCCTGCTCACTTTCGAGCACGGTTAAAGCAACGGTTTCGCCTTTGTTCACAAAGGGTATGATCAAGATGTTTTTAGCCTGTACAAAATCAAAATAGTGAATAAGTTTTGCTTTTTCGATATCCTCACCAACCTCAAGCTGTACCACTTCTTCTGTATCTTTATAATCTTTCAGGAAGTGATTTCCAAAGGCCACCCGGTCCTGAAACATCACATTTGGCAAGCCGGTACTATTAGTTTCCCATACAAATTGCTGTCGCGACCGGTTCACCCAACATAAATAAGAAAGCTGAACTTTGGTTGAGGTTCGCAGCAAATGCACCAAATCCTGCAGGATCTGTTTGAATTCTCGTAACGCTTTTTCTTGTCGGTCTAAAGACATTCGCAATGTTTTATAAACTGTTAGTTAGATCGGATTGTAAGGATTTTTTTTGTGACATGATGATTAGGTGATTTGGTGATTTATTTTGTTCTTCCCTGAAAAATCGAAATTAACCTTAATA
>JBBDLQ010000105.1:16260-18021 GCA_040878765.1 Balneolaceae bacterium
GGTGATTTGGTGATTTATTTTGTTCTTCCCTGAAAAATCGAAATTAACCTTAATAAAGTTGGACAACTTGAGGCTGGAAAGTACTTCAACCCCCAACACCATATCACCTTATCACCTTATCACCTTAGCCATTTCTTCGGCTTCCTCAACCATGCGTTCGAAAGAAGCCAGGCCTTTATTCCAGAATTCCGGCTTAGTGATATCGAGACCCATTTTACCTACTAAATCCTGTGGCCATTCAGAACCTCCTGAACTCAAAAGTTCCAAATAGCGATCTGCAAATCCATCCGGGCGCTGCGTGTATTCTTCATACAAAGCCAACACTAGCAATTCACCAAATGCATAGGCATACACATATCCTGGAGTATGCAAAAAGTGCGGAATATAACTCCACCAAATTCCGTACTCATCCGTTAATGTAACCGCGTCTCCGTACAGGGCTTTTTGCTGTTCCATCCACAATTCAGAAAAGCGTTCTGCGGTCAATTCTCCTTCCTCGCGCCGGGCGGTGTGCATGGCATGCTCAAACCGGTTCATAGAAATCTGCCGGAATACCGTTGCTATAGTATCATCAATTTTACCAATTAAAAGTGCCAGCTTTTCTTTCGGATCATCCAGCTCTTTCATCAGCTTTTGAAAAACAAGCATTTCCCCAAATACCGAGGCTGTTTCAGCGGTAGTCAATGGGGTTGATGATTGCAGTACCCCTTGCTGACGAGACAGGTACTGATGCACGCCATGCCCTAATTCATGTGCCAGGGTTTGTACATCCCTGATTTTTCCGTCAAAATTCATAAATACATAGGGATGCACGGAAGGAACCGTACTGGCGGAATAGGCTCCTCCCCGTTTACCGGGTTTGATGGCCGCATCGATCCAGTTCTTTTCAAAAAATTCTTTGGTGATGGCTCCCATTTCCGGATGAAAACTGGTGTACGAATCCAAAACCATCTTTTGAGCAGATTTCCAGTTTATCGTAGCTTCATTTTTAAGGATGGGCGCGTAACGATCAAAATCTTTCATCTCATCCAGGCCAAGCAGATCGCGCTTTAATTTGTAATAACGCTGAACCAGTTCATATTTTGAAGTAACCGATTCGATGAGTGCATCCACCGTTTCGCTATCCGTTTGGTTGGCAAGATTCCGGGATTCGATCCAGCTGGAATATTTGCGAAGTTTATCATTCGTGGATTTATCGGCTAATACCGTGTTGAATATAAATGTAAGCGGACGGCTTAGCTCTTTAAATTTTTTAGTAAGTGAGGCATGGGCACGTGTTCTCAAATCCCGGTCACTTTCATGTAATTTACTCAGCACTTCCTGCTCGCTAAGTTCCTTTCCGTCCAGTTCAAACTTTGCTGCGCCAAGGGTTTCATCAAAAAAGCGGACCCATGCACTTCGCCCTGTCACCGACTTAGCTGACATAATCTGTTCCTGCTTTTCCCCAAGGATGTGCCCTTTATACCGCCGCGAGGCTTCCAGGTAATGTTTGTATTTTTTGAGCTCGTCACTTTCAATCAGTTTTGAGGCATCTTCATCCGGAATTTCCAGCCATTCCACATCCAGGAAAACCAGTTTTTGGCTTATCTCAGAAGACAATTCATTTGATTCCGCCACCAACTTCCCATAATCGGTATTCCCTGTATCGGTAGACCATTGTAAATAGGCGAATGAACCGATTTTTCCTCCCAGGTCTAAAATATTCTCATACTCACCCAGCATCTCTTCGAATGCTTTGGCATCTAACCCTGCAACTTTCCC
>JBBDLQ010000105.1:18121-24213 GCA_040878765.1 Balneolaceae bacterium
AAGAGATAGCTGCAGTGTAAAATTGATAGCGCAAATAATTTGAATCAGAGTAATATTTATCAACCCTCAGTACCTTTTTGCTTCAATCCCCAAAGCAATAATATGGTAACACTGATCATGGCAACAGATAATGAAAGTAATCAGGTTTGAATGATAATTTCCTGCCATTCAGTTCCAATATATCCATCTGCTGCAAGAGGCATCAAATCGGAACCAGCTCCCCATATAGCCGCCAGTAAAGTGGTGAGTAATCCCAATAAAAACAATAAAACCCCAAACCAGATCAACTTTCGGCCGGTTTGAGATTGAGTTCCCGAGTGTGTTTTATTAACATTTTCGTAAGTCATACATACCCCTGTTTATTAATTTAAATAAGATTAGAATTAGATCGATCCATTAAATATTGGAATGTGGTCCTCTTTCAAAAATTTTAAAATTAAATTTGAGTTTGAACTTCCCCTTTGTAATAACTTTGTATTGAGCATGAAGCTGGGTGAGCTGTGACTTTATTAAATTTAAACCAAGGGTTGAGGAGTTTTCAAAATCCCATTCTTCTGTAAAACCAGGGCCATTATCACGGTAAATAAATTCCAGTATTTCGCTCTTAACTTTCATTCGAATATCAATTTTTCCATTATCGATATTTAAAAATGCATATTTGAAAGAGTTTGTTAACAATTCATTCATTAACAATCCCAATGGTATGGCCTGATTTATATTGAGCTGGTAATCCTCCAATTTTAAATTAATATCTACTTCATTTTTCGTCTGCATCGTTTTTTGGATCGCTGGAATCAATTGAACCAGGTAATCCCTGATGTTCACCGATGAAAGCCGCTCGGTTTGGTACATCAACTCATGAACCATAGCAATAGAATGAACCCGGTTAATACTTCGCTGCAGCGGTAACTGAAATTCACTATTACCATCCAGGCATTGCAGTTCAAGTAAACCTGATACAATGGCCAGATTATTTTTCACCCGATGATGTATTTCAGAAAGCAGGGTTGTTTTTTCTTTTAATGCATCTTTTAAAATTTCTTCCTGATTTTTCCTTTGGCTAATATCGATAAATGCTGTCACTACTCTAGTGAGCTCGCCATTGTGGTCAAGCTGTGGATTTGCATCAACCTGAAACCAAACATAATGCTCTTGTTGGGGATTATATACACCCATGATCACATCTTTAATATGTTTTTTGGTAGCAATTGCTTGTGCTGCAGGCAATTCTTCAGCGGGAAAGGGAGACCCATCAGATTTTACTATATCCCAGCCCTCATTATAAATGGTACGTCCATGGAGCTGATCCTTGGTGAGTCCCAATAATTCTTCAGCCTTGGTATTCGACAGACTTATTGATGAATCACATTCCTGCACAACCACTCCAATTTGCAAATCATCAAATAAATTATTGAGGGATTTTTCGGGATGATCTTCGGTTACCGATGCTTTTTCAAATGCCACCACCTCATGGCCAATATGAAGAATCAAATCTTCCGTTGTTTCTTCACACTCAAATATACTACACTCCCATTTTATACTTTTATATCGTCCAGAATCCTTAATCCTGTGACGATTGATCAATTGAACGGGCAGCCCAACATCTTTTAAAATGCAATTTTTAATGGTCTCAGAAACTAATTTTACTTCATCAAGCTGTACTACATCGGTTACATTTAATTTCGATAAAGTGAAGGAAGAATTAAGAAAAGTGTCCTTGTAATGGTCGTTGGCAATAACAAAATCCCCATTTGCATTAGTAATAACTAAATACATGTTTTTGGAGTGAATCAGCCATTTGGGAATCTGATAAGCCAGATAATCATTCTTTGCTTCCAAACCAATTTACCTCATAGTAAACTTTTTTTTGAATTCTACAACTCAGGCAGATCATTGTAGTACAGTCTTATCCTGAATTAATGATGCAGGTGTTTGTCCTTCCGGGGAAATATTTCAGATGCTAATGTATGTAATGAATTCATATAAAGCTAAAGCCCCGGTTTTCACCTTATTTCAGCAAACCAACTTCTAAAATAACAGCAATTAGAAATTATCGTTTTTTAAGTAGGTAATCCTTAATTTTGAAGCTAAATAAAAAGCTTTTTAGCTCTTGTTATTTGAATTTTTTGACTGAATAATTCCTTACACCTATAATAGCTGCCAACATAAATACTCTAAGAGGTTTAGAATACATTGAAATCACTTGAAGCCGTATTTGGTCCAAATTCCGCCCTTGTAGAAGAACTTTATGATCAATATCACAATGACCCGGATTCTGTTCCCGCTCATTGGAAACGATATTTTGATGAGTTAGAGGGTAAACCTGTGGATGAAACCGAAGTGGAGGAACTACAACCCACCGAAACAACCGATAAAGTTCCTGTAAATGGTGAAGAGAAAGTAAAAGCTAAAGAAGCACCGGCAAAGAAAGAGCCTGAAAAAGAAGCGGAGGTCCCGAAAAATGCTTCATTAGAGAAGATCAAAGGGGTAGCCACAAAAATTGTGGAAAATATGGATGAAAGCCTCGAAGTGCCTACGGCTACTTCACTTCGTGTGCTTCCGGTAAAGATGATGGTGGAAGATCGTACGATTATAAACCGGCATTTAATTCAAAAGAATGAACCCAAAGCTTCGTTTACCCATTTTATTGCCTGGGCTATTATTCGTGCTCTCAGAGATTACCCTAACCTGAACAGCTCATACCTGTTTAAAGACAAAAACCACTATCGTGTTATACCAGATTCGGTGAATTTAGGTGTTGCTGTTGACCTGCAAGGTAAAGATGGCTCACGAAATCTGGTAGTACCAAATATCAAAAGGGTAGACAAAATGAACTTCAAAGAGTTTCTGCATGCCTATGCGGAGCTTATTGAAAAAGCCAGAAATGGAAATTTGGCTATTGAAGATTTCCAGGGAACTACCATCAGTATTACTAATCCAGGTACTATCGGTACAATTTCATCCGTACCTCGACTAATGAAAGAACAAGGTGCCATTATTGCCACAGGCGCTATTGATTATCCCGCTGAATATCGTGCCATGAGTAAAGAAGTGCTTAATCAGCTTGGTGTCAGCAAAGTAATGACTGTTACCTCCACCTACGACCACCGGGTAATTCAGGGTGCTGAATCCGGGATGTTCCTTAAAAAAATTGACGATCTGCTTAGCGGTCAGGAAGATTTTTATGATGAAATTTTTGCCGACCTGGATATTCCATACGAGCCGCTTCCCTATGGTCAGGATACCTATTCTGGTCCGTTTTCAGGCGGTGCCAATACCCTTGAACACGACCAGCGTGTGGTGGGGGTTTGGCGGCTCATTAACATGTACCGAATGCGCGGACATGTATTGGCAGATCTTGATCCTCTTGAAAAAGAGCCCGGCAGAAATCCGGAACTTGATCTAGATTATTATGGGCTATCACTTTGGGATCTTGACCGCGAATTTTACTGTGGCGGTTTAGGCGGAAAAGAACGAGCTCCTTTGCGAGAGATCATCCGATTACTCCGCGATACTTATTGCGGAAATATTGGTGTGGAATACATGCACCTGCTGGATCTCGAGGAACGTCAATGGCTTCGGGAGGCAATGGAATCTACCGGGAATAATGCCCAGCTCAGCAAAGACGATAAACGGGAGATTCTTCACAAATTAAATCAGGCCATGGCCTTCGAAGAATTTCTGCATAAAAAATATATAGGCCACAAACGCTTTTCGTTAGAAGGAGCCGATACCCTCATTCCCATGATACACTTTATGCTGGAAAAAGCAGGAGAACATGGAGTTGAAAAAATGTTTATGGGTATGGCTCACCGCGGTCGTTTAAATATGCTTGTAAATATTATGAACAAGCCCTATCACCGGGTATTTGCGGAATTTGAAGGGAATATTGACCCCGATTCCATACAGGGTTCCGGGGATGTAAAATATCACCTTGGTGCAAGAGGTAAACATAAAACCGTTGACGGGGCTGAAATTGAACTTCAGCTGATGCCTAATCCAAGTCATCTTGAGGCTGTGAACCCGGTTGTTGAAGGGGCCGTTCGGGCTATGCAGGATCATTATACCGATGAACAGGCTTCCAAGCGTGTGGTGCCGATTTTGATGCACGGCGATGCCGCATTTGCCGGACAGGGTGTTGTGGCCGAAACACTGAATATGTCGCAACTGGAAGGGTACAAAACCGGGGGCACCATGCATATTATTATCAACAACCAAATAGGATTTACAACCCTTCCAAAAGACGGACGGTCTACAGAATATGCTTCTGATCTCGCCAAAATGATATTAGCACCAATTTTCCATGTAAACGGAGATACCCCGGAAGCAGCGGTTCATGCCATTCAAACCGCCTTCAATTACCGGCAGAAATTTGGCAAAGATGTTGTTATAGATCTCATTGGTTATAGAAAACACGGGCACAATGAAGGCGACGAACCTGCTTTCACTCAGCCTGGATTGTATAAGGAAATTAATGATCACAAGCCGGTCAGGGATTTATATACCGAGCACCTCGTAAAAAACGGTGAACTTACCAAGGAAGAAACCCAACAGATATTTGATGAATTTGATCAGTTGCTGCAGGAAGCTTTTGAGGATGCTAAAAAAGCTCCAAATCTTGAAGTGACGGATAACCTGATAGACCGTACTGAAACACCACAAGATAAATGGAAAAAATATCCCGATACCACCTACCCGGCTGAGGATCTCAAAGATATTGCGGTTAAGCTGAACACCGTCCCAAAAGATTTTGATGCTAATCCCAAGCTGTTAAAGCAATTGGCTAAACGTGCTGAAATTGTAAATAACAATGAGAAAAAAATTGATTGGGGATTTGCCGAGTTACTGTCTTTCGGATCCCTTTTGAAATCCGGAACCACTATTCGATTGACAGGACAGGATGTAGAGCGCGGAACTTTCTCTCACCGTCATGCTGTACTTCACGGAACGGATACCAGCCAGAAATTTGTGCCGCTGAATAATCTATCTGATGACCAGGCTCGGTTCCATGTTCACAATAGCTTGCTTAGTGAATTTGCGGCTTTAGGATTTGAATTTGGATATAGTGCTGAAAAACTGGATGCACTGGTAATTTGGGAAGCCCAATTTGGTGACTTCGCCAATGGAGCCCAGATAATTATCGATCAGTTTGTATCGTCAAGTGAGGCCAAATGGGGACATAGATCTGCTTTGGTGATGAACCTGCCGCATGGATATGAAGGTCAGGGACCTGAACACTCCTCAGCCCGCCTCGAGCGCTTTCTGCAGCTATGCGCAGAAGACAATATGCAGGTGATGAATGTATCTACTCCTGCACAGTATTATCATATGCTTCGCCGACAGGCACTTCAGGAAACAAAAAAACCGGCTATTTTGATGACTCCAAAAAGCTTACTTCGTCATCCAATGGCAACTTCCAGCAGAGATGAACTGGCTGAAGGTAAATTCCAGCCATTTATTATGGACGAGGACTTTACGGATCCAAAATCTCTTAAAAGATTGGTCATCTGTTCCGGAAAAGTTTACTATGATCTGCTCAAATACCGGGAAGAAAATGAAATAAAGAATGTAGCTATTGCCCGGCTTGAACAATTCTATCCTTTTGCCGATGATGAAATTGAAGAGCAGCTCAAAGATTTCACAAAAGTGAAAGATATTGTTTGGTGCCAGGAAGAACCGAAAAATATGGGTGCCTGGCATTTTGTGGCACCACGATTTATTGAATTACTGCAGGACGGACAAAAAATAAGTTATGTGGGCCGTCAGGCATCTGCTTCTCCTGCCTCCGGACAGAAGAAAATTCATGAAGCGGAGCAAGCAAAATTGGTTGAAGATGCAATGAAGGTTTGATAGCTTTTCGGTTTCATTTACAATAAATAGTATTCAATAAACCTGTAGGATTTTTTCATGAAAACTTCTCTAAGTTTTATATTCGTCATTTTATCTGTGTTTAGCCTTCATGCCCAAAATATGACGGATGTAAGTTTGTTTATGAATGAAGACGGTAAACAAGTTTCTTTCATCGAATCGCCATCGGGAGATTTATATCAGGAAGTGGGGCATCATGGCCCTGCCATTGAAAATGAGTGGAT
>JBBDLQ010000106.1:0-23764 GCA_040878765.1 Balneolaceae bacterium
AGGTTGGGCAACCGACTCCTTTGTGCACACCCGGAATGGAACGCGCTAATGGCGTCCCTAGGGAGATTAGACAGATTGGGCGGATGATCGCAGGTTGAATTGATTTACGATGAACCGACTGACGAATAGCGATTTGTGAAATAACTCACTATAGGGACGATATTTTATTACCCTGGAATTAAATAAAATTGAACAAACCCAAAAACATAAAACATATATAAATCCATCGTTATTCATACTTTTCGTGGCAGAATAAAGATGGAATTCCTACACTCCGCTAACCGTTTGAGAGATAAAGATAAACCAAGAAATTTCAGACCATGAAAACGATCAATCCTGCTACCGGACAAACCATCAGGGTATATGAAGAAATGGATTTTGAGGAAATTGATTCCATTATTCAAAAAGCCAACGAAGCTCAAGCTAAATGGAAAACCAAAAGTTTTGAGGAACGTGCAGGTTATTTACGAAACATTGCGGACAACCTTCGGAACCGAAAAGAAGAATTGGCAGAACTCATGGCCAATGAAATGGGCAAGCCATTTCAGCAGGGGGTGGGGGAAGCAGAGAAATGTGCCTGGGTTTGTGAATATTACGCTGATAATGCAGAAGAATTTCTCCAAAAAGATTATATAGAAACCGATGCTGCAAAGAGTTATGTAACATTCAATCCGCTGGGCGTAGTGTTAGCTATCATGCCATGGAACTTTCCATTCTGGCAATTATTTCGTTTTGCAGCCCCCGCACTCATGGCTGGAAATGGAGCCATCCTAAAACACTCACAAAATACCACAGGATCAGCCCTCGAAATTGAGAAGATCATTCATGATGCCGGTATTCCCAAAGAATTATTTCGGACAATAATCCGCTCGAAAGGAGGGATGAAGGAAGTGATTCAGCATAATGGAATTGCAGCCGTAACCCTGACCGGAAGCACAAAGGCAGGCAAGGCAGTGGCTGCCCAGGCCGGAGAATCGCTCAAGAAAACGGTACTGGAGCTGGGAGGAAGTGATCCGTATGTAATTCTGGAAGATGCGGACATCCAAAAAGCTGCTGAGACCTGTGTAACATCCCGACTCATAAACAGCGGACAAAGCTGCATTGCTGCCAAGCGGTTTATAGTTACAGAAAAAGTATATGAGGAATTTATGGAAGAATTCACCCGGCTCATGAAAGCAAAAAAAACCGGTGATCCTTTTGTTGAAGATACGGACGTTGGGCCACAAGCCCGGGAAGATTTACGGGATGAACTCCATGAGCAAGTTCAAAAAAGCGTAGAAAAAGGAGCTAAGTTGCTTTTGGGTGGGAAAAAGCCGGAAGGATTAGGGGCTTATTATCCTGTAACAGTACTGGAAAATGTTCAGCCCGGAATGCCGGCATATGAGGAAGAATTATTTGGTCCGGTAGCGGCTATTATAAAAGTGAAGAACGAAGCTGAAGCTATAAGAGTTGCCAACGATACTAACTTCGGCTTAGGAGCGGCTGTGTTTTCCCGTGATTTAGCAAGAGCAGAAGAAATTGCTGCTAATAAACTCGAGGCCGGGTGCTGCTTTGTAAATGAATTTGTAAAATCTGATCCAAGACTGCCATTTGGAGGAGTTAAAGAATCCGGCTATGGGCGTGAATTGGGATTATATGGAATCCGCGAATTTGTGAATGCGAAGACGGTTTATATTAGGTGATAAGGTGATAAGGTGATATGGTGCAGCCATAAACTGGTTATTAGTGAAAAGAAAACCCGGATGCAGCAACCTTGCAGCGTCTGAAAGTCCTGCAAGCGTTGCGGACAAACGCTCCGGGGACCTACGGACGCCCGGAGGTTTGTCGATTAGCTATTTGTAAAATCTGAATATCCAATATCCAATCACCAAATCACCTTATCACCTTATCAACTTAACCCTTATCTTGGAATTGAATTAAATAATGAAATTGTGCGCATACGACTTGAACAACTAAATCCCACTATCGGGGATTTGACTGGAAATAAAAGCCTGATACTTTCTGCCATCAAAAAGGCGGAAGAGGATGGTATCGAATTACTGCTGCTGCCGGAACTGGCAACAAGTGGCTATCCGCCGCTGGATCTATTGGAACGGGAAATTTTCCGGGAGATGCTGTATAAAGTGAACCGGGAAATTATTGAAGCTACGGGAAGAACTGCAGTAATATTCGGTTCTATAACCGAAAACCTAACCGGAACTGGTCGGAAAAGTTATAATTCAGCAATTATTGCGCAGCAGGGAGAGGAGCTAAAACGGGTTCATAAAGCCCTGTTGCCAACATATGATGTATTTGATGATCTCCGCTATTTTGAGCCCGAACGGAATTTTGAACCGGTTATGATCAATGGATTTCCATTCGGAATTACCATTTGTGAGGATATTTGGTTTAATGACAATGATATTCAATATCATATTTATGAAGTAAATCCTGCAGAAATTTTAGCCGGAAAAGGAGCAAAGGTAATTATTAATATTTCGGCTTCTCCTTTTAATAAAGATAAACCGGTAACCCGGAAAAACATGCTTCAAAAACATGCCCGGCAATTTGGTATTCCACTGTTTTATGTAAATCAGGTTGGGGCACAAACTGATTTGGTTTTTGATGGCGATTCCCTCGCTTTTGATGGCAAAGGGGAGATAAAAGCCCGCTCAAAAAGATTTGAACCCGATGCAATTGACCTGGAATTAGATGATAATACTTCGGCTATTGAAGTGCTATCAGATGTTGATCAAAATCTGGTTCCACCGTCTAAAGAACAGGTGATTTTTGAGGCGCTTGTACTTGGTGTACGCGATTATTTGCGAAAATCAAAGGCTGCAAAGAAAGTAATTTTGGGTTTGAGCGGCGGCATTGATTCCGCTTTAACCTGTGTGGTGGCAAAAGAAGCCCTGGGAGCTGAAAATGTTATTGCAGTTACCATGCCATCCGAATTTTCCTCAAAGGGAAGTGTCAGTGATTCTGAAAAACTGGCTCAGAACCTGGGAGTGAAGTTGCAGGAAATTCCAATCAAAGATATTTATGATTCGTTTACGGAAGCATTGGCGCCACAATTTGAAGGCACGGATTTCGGCATTGCAGAGGAAAATATACAAAGCCGTTCGCGCGGGGTTTTATTAATGGCAATGGCCAATAAATTTGGCTATATGTTGCTCAATACCGGGAATAAATCCGAAATGGCAGTGGGTTATTGTACTTTATATGGCGATATGGCGGGCGGGCTTTCCGTAATCTCCGATGTGTATAAAACTGAAGTTTTTGATATCTGCCGTTGGCTGAATAAGGAATATTATGGGGAAGAGATCATCCCCGATAACATAATAACCAAGCCGCCAAGCGCGGAATTACGTCCCGATCAAAAAGATTCTGACACTTTACCTGATTATGGAACATTAGATAGTATTTTGGAATACTACATTGAGGAACAGCGCTCAAGAGAAGAAATCATCAATCTTGGAATAAATGAAGAGTTGGTGGATAAAGTTCTCAGGTTAGTAGATCTGAACGAACACAAGCGATTTCAGGCGCCTCCCGGCATAAAAGTATCGGCAAAGGCATTTGGAAACGGCCGCAGATGGCCTGTAGTGCAACAATGGACCGGACAAGAGAAACAGAATACCCATTCGGATAAAATTAATAAAGTAGGGCGCTAATACATTTTTTATTGCGTTGATTAGCCCGTGAGTTATACTCTCCCAATTCAATACAATAATTAGTACTTTATAAAAATAAAATATTTAAATCATCTTCAACATATGTTAAATAAGTTACAAAAAATGGCGATAGCCTTATCCTGCTGCATGTTCTTAGCACCAGGAATAATTGCCCAGGATACAACAGCAGTTATAGATATTAAAGATATGCCACTCCGGTATCTTGATTATGAAAGCCCTATGCAGGGGCTTCAGGAAGGTGATGGAGCCAGCCAGCAACCCGCGCTGCAAGAACTGGATAATTTCCAAAAAGATGTGATGAGCCGTATTACTGATATATACCGAATTCACATTAAAGCAATGGAAGCCCAGGTAAATAACAATCCGCTTGAGGCTGAAACCCAGATCAATGATGCGCTTGCTGCCACACAAGGCTTGTTAGATGATTACCCCGAAATTAGCGGCGATCGTCGTTTTACGGAGTTATACCGGTCTGTGATTTCCGAATACCGTCAATTTTATGGCATTACGGAAGTTGGTAATGAACCGGAAGGTGAGATTTTTGCCATTCAGGAAGAACTTTATTCGGAAGATGACAGCTGGATGAATACTAACTATGATTTTCCGGATGATCTGTCTTTGCCAAAAACGCAGGTTCCGCTTATCCAAAATGAACATGTTAATCGCCATTTAGTTTATTATACCCTTCGCCGGCCAGATGTAATGGAAACATGGCTGACCCGTGCCGTTAAATATCAGCCAATGATGCGGCGTATTTTCAATGAGGAAAAAGTACCTGAAGAATTAACATATTTGGCATTTATCGAAAGCGGGTTGAACCCAAGTGCCAGAAGTTGGGCAGCTGCCGTAGGTATGTGGCAGTTTATACGTGCAACCGGTTCGGTATATGGACTGGAAGCTAACTGGTGGATAGATGAACGCCGGGATCCTGAAAAGGCAACACGAGCGGCTGCTCGTCATTTAAGAGATTTATACAATATCTGGGGTGATTGGCATCTGGCTATGGCCAATTATAACATCAGTCCCCGCGGGCTAAAACGTGCCATAAACCGAGCCGGTGGTGTAGAAGATTATTGGGCAGCTTATCCATATTTGCCCCGCGAAACCCGCGGATATGTGCCCGGCTTTATTGCAACAACTATGATTGGGATGAATCCGGAGGAATTTGGATTCCAGAAATCCTACGAAGGCGAAGCTTATAGCTACGAAGTAGTTGAAGTGGAAGGCTTGATGGAGCTTACTGAACTAGCAAAAGCGGCAGGTATAACCACGGCTGAGCTGAAAGAGTATAATCCTGAATTATTGCGATGGGCAACACCTCCCGGCGGTAAATATCCTTTAAAGATTCCGGTACAGACCAAAGAAGAGTTTTTAGCTAATTATGAGAATATCCCGAAAGAAAACCGCAGCCAGAATATTACCATGCACACAGTTAGCCGGGGTGAATCACTTGGCATTATTGCCCGAAAATATGGTACAACTGTAGCAGGTTTATATGCTTCAAACGAAAATCTTTCAAGTACCATTTATCCAGGCCAGAAAGTGGTGGTTCCTTTACCCAGAGGAAGTGCATCCCAGATTTCAGCAAATCAACCCACAAACCAGCAGCGAAGCGTGAACACCAGCCGGTCATCTTCATCTTCAAACAGAGTGAGTGCTCCGGCCAATTCAACAGCTCTCAAATATAAAGTTAAAACCGGTGATACAATCGGCCATATTGCAGAATGGTATGATGTGCGCGCCTGGAATATTCGTACATGGAATGGTATTGGCAACACCATCAGGGTTGGGCAAACGCTCACCATTCATGTTCCTGATAACAGAATAAACCACTATGAAAAAGTGGATAATATGAGCTATGCCGAGAAACAGGAAATAGAACGAAAACAACGCAGGGGAGAAGATATATTTCTCGCGTCAGCTACTTCAACCGATAGTGAAAACTATTCCACTTATACCGTAAAACGTAACGATACGCTTAGTGAGATCGCCGAAAGCTTTGGAATGGGGCTAAGCGAACTTAGAAGGCTGAATAATATTTCTGGAAATCAAATTTATGTAGGGCAGAAACTGCGTATTTCCAGTAACTAAAAAGCAGGATGATCAAAAAAAATAGATATAAAGCAGGTTTTGCATTACTTATTATTGTGCTGGCTTCAGTGGGTATTGCTGCACAGCAATCGGATATCTATTTCCTGATAAAAAAAAACTTCAACATTTTTAGTAAAGCCTACGAAAATGTAGCGATTGAATATGTGGATGAAGTTGATCCCGAGATCCTGATGCGCATTGGCCTGGATGCCATGCTGGAAACCCTTGACCCCTATACCGTTATATACAACGAATCTCAGAACGAACAGGCCGAAATTATGTCTCGCGGTAATTATGCCGGCATAGGTATTGAAGCCGGTTACAGAGATGGAGAAATAGTTGTAATTGCACCTACAGAAGGAGGGCCGGCAGAGCAAGTTGGTATCAGGGCAGGCGATGTTATAGTTGCCGTGGACGGAGTTTCAACAGAAGGACTTCAACCGGAGGAAGTCAATAACCTGACAAGTGGTGAGGTAGGTTCGGAGGTCATTATTTCAATAGAGCGTTTTGGTTTCGACCAAACATTGGAATTTACCATAAACAGGGAGCGAATAGAAGTGACCAATATTTCCTATTCCGGATTGATAGGGCAGGAGGATGAAAGCACTGGCTACATTCGGCTTTCACAGTTTGGTAATAACTCGTCTGATGAAATCAGGCAGGCGTTAAATGAATTAATGGAGGCCAATGAGTTAAATGGATTGGTTCTTGATTTGCGCGATAATCCGGGCGGTATTTTACAAGAAGCGGTAGGTATAATTGATAAGTTTATTGAGCCGGGAATTACAGTTGTTGATATTCGGGGGCGTGTAGCTGAATATAACCAAACCTTTACCACGCGTGAGCCCGTCATGTTCGATAAACCCGTAGTAGTTTTAATGAATGGAGGTAGTGCCAGTGCTTCGGAAGTAGTGGCCGGTGCTTTACAAGATTTAGATCGTGCTTTAATTGTAGGGGAACAGAGTTTTGGTAAAGGCTTGGTTCAAATTGTGAAGCCTTTGCCATATAATACTTCATTAAAGCTGACCATATCCAGATATTATATTCCGAGTGGACGAAGTATTCAATCTGTACAGTACACGCATCAGGGCAGAAATTCTGTACTCATGAATTCGGATTCCTCAAGGCGTGAATTTAAAACCAGAAATGGCCGTAAAGTATTTGAAGGCCGTGGAATTGAACCTGATATTGAATCTGGTATACAAAACCTTAGCATACTGGAAATCTCTTTGCTGCAGCAAAGCATGTATTTCGATTTTGCTACGGAATACGAAGCACGAAATTCATCTTTCAATTATGAAGAACTTCCTAACGACGTTTTTGAACAATTCAAAGAGTATTTAAAAGTCGAAGGATTTAGCTACAAAACTGATTCAGAGAAATTACTTGAAGAACTTGAAGAGGAATTAAAAGATGTTGAAGAAACTTCAAATATGCTTCAGGGATTAAAAACAACCATCGAAAATGAAAAGGAAGTTCAATTTGAAGAAGCTGAATCCTCGATAAGGCGGACCTTGTTTTTAGAGTTGATTTCACGATACGATGGTAATTCCGGAAGAGTAAAAGCAGGTTTAAAATCAGATACAGACGTGATAACAGCTCTGAAATACATTTCAAATCAAGCGGAATTAGCCAAGCTTCTTTCAGGCGAATAGCAGATGCTCTCTAAAGCTGATCTACATATCCATACTACCTGTTCAGACGGCAAATTAAGCCCCTCGGAGGCAGTTGAACTTGCCAAAGAAAAAAATCTCGCAAGTTTATCTATTACCGACCATGATACCTATAAGGGATATTTTGAAGCTATAAATAAGGCCAATGAATTGGAAATCGAATTAATTCCCGGAGCGGAAATCACTTCAACCATTGGCGATAAAGAAGCCCATATCCTGGCTTATTATTTTGATCCTGATACCAGCTACCTTGAAGATTTTCTAAAACAACAAAAAACGGCTCGAAATCAACGAATCAAAGGAATCATCAAAACCATTCAAAAAACAGGAATTGATGTAGATTATGATGAAGTTTGGGCAGAGGCAAACGGGGCAAATATGGGCAGGCCGCATCTTGCCCGCGTGCTCACTCAAAAAGGATATGTAAGCAGTCCAAAAGAGGCTTTTATTCGATATTTGAGCAATCAGAAACTAGGTAACATCGAAAACACCTATTCCGATTACCGTGAGGTCATTGAGATCATCAAAAATGTGGGAGGCGCCTGTGTTGTGGCTCATCCCGGCAAAATGTACACTGACGATGAAATGACCGATTTTGTAGAAGCCGGAATCGATGGTATTGAATGTATTCATCCAAGCCATAACTTCACCCTGCAAAAAAAATACACTGAATTTTGTGTGGAACACGGTTTACTTATGACAGGCGGAAGTGATACCCATGAAGGAAAAGACGCCGGATATACAAATTTAGGGGTAGTAACAATTGCTTATAAGCATGTTGAAAAAATGAAGAAAATGACCGATCAACGAAAAAATATTGTGGAATTAAAACAGTGATATGGAATACGAATTGATAGAAGGAAATACCATGCCAGGCAAGGTTAAAATTGGCATTGTAGTTTCAAAGTGGAATTCAATGATTACCGAAAAGTTGTTGGATGGCGCATTAAAAGCTTTAAAAGGTAATGGAATCGCAGAAAAAGATATTACCGTGGTTCGATGCCCGGGTTCCTATGAAATCCCCTTAATGGTTCAAACAGTTTTAGATAACCGGGAAGTAGCCGGGGTAGTAGCTCTTGGCGTGGTTATTCGTGGCGGAACTCCCCATTTTGAATATGTATGTGATGCCGTTAACAGGGGCATTACTGATTTGATATTAAAACATAATAAACCGGTAGCTTTTGGAGTTCTTACAACGGATGATGTAAAACAAGCTCTGGAACGTGCAGGAGAAAAAGGAAACAAAGGTGGGGAAGCAGCATTAGCCCTTTTGGAGATGATTTCCCTGGAACAGAAACTAACAAACGAATAAGCTTAATTTACCTTGATAAAGGACAAGCAAAGCTCTAATTTTCAAAGCTTCAAAACCAGCCCAAAAATCACTTGAAAGAGCTTACTCTAACAAACACAATACAATCTGAAGAAGACAAAAAGAATCAGGAGATCCTGAAGAATTCAGGGGAAATCCCTCTTCACATAGCTATTATCATGGATGGTAATGGCAGATGGGCAAAAAACAAAGGCAGTATCCGGCTTCATGGACATAAAGTTGGAGTTGATTCAGTCAGGGATATCACGGAATCCTGCGCACAGCTTGGTGTAAAATATCTCACATTATATGCTTTTTCAACCGAAAATTGGGGGCGGCCTTCCGCTGAAGTTCGCGGTTTAATGAAGTTATTGGTTTCCTCGCTCAGGAAAGAGGCAGACAACCTCAATAAAAATGATATACGTTTAGCTACCATTGGGCAAATGGATCGCTTCCCTCAAAATTGCCAAAATGAACTTCATGAGGCAATTGAACTCACAAAAAACAATAAAAGGCTTGAGTTATGTTTAGCCCTCAGTTATTCAGGTCGCTGGGATATCACCGAAGCGGTCAAGAAAATTGCTAAACATGTTAAAGACGGCCGGTTAGATCCCGATCTTATTAATGATCAAATGATAAGCGATCACCTTTCCACGGCTGATGTTCCCGACCCGGATTTGATTATCCGTACAAGCGGGGAGTACCGAATCAGTAACTTTTTATTATGGCAATTGGCTTATTCCGAACTCTATATCACCAAAACATTTTGGCCTGATTTCAGAAGAGATGAATTATATGAAGCCATACACTCTTATCAGGAAAGAGACCGTAGATTCGGAAAAATTCCACCATCTAAAGACGAAAACTCTTATTCAACTCGTTTAGTTAACAAAAAATCCTAAGCATTAAACAGAAGGCGTGTTCTTACTTTTGAAAAGACTACTTTTTATCACCTTATTGACGTTCGGCTTCACCCCAATATTAATTCAGGCTCAAGATATTCAATTAACAGATCCAACCGCATTAACCCCCACTGAATATGAAA
The DNA here is from genome assembly GCA_040878765.1 of Balneolaceae bacterium. GTDB lineage: Bacteria > Bacteroidota > Rhodothermia > Balneolales > Balneolaceae > Gracilimonas. The sequence goes on from JBBDLQ010000106.1 coordinate 9,793, forward strand.
TTCTTGGGGTAAGTGTAGAAGGCAATGTGAATACACGCGAGCAATTCATAATTAACGCCAGCTCACTTGTTGCAGGCAGTACTATTATATACCCGGGAGATGTTTTAACACAGTCAATTTCCAGATTATACCGGTCAGGATTATTTTCGGATGTTAAAATTTATGTAACCGAGCGCACTAACACAGGTATCCGGTTTTTGATTGAGGTTGAAGAACAACCGAGAATCTTAGGGTATAAACTTGAGAATATTAAACGTTCTCAGCGCCGCGATCTTGAAGAGTTATTGGTGTTAACACCTGGTACGGTAATTACAGAAGCGAGAACCGGACAGGCCATTAATACCATTAAGCGGTTCTATAAAGAAAAAGGATATTGGTACACCCAGGTTACTACCCGAACTGAAGAAGTAGAAGATACGGACGACCGTGTTCGCCTTATTTTTAAAATTGATCCCGGTGACCGCCTTGAAGTTAAGGATATTGAGTTTAGAGGGAATGAAGCCTATTCGGATCGTGTGCTACGCCGAAAAATTAAACCGCTTAAGGTAGATGCCTGGTGGAAAATATTTGGGAAAAAAGTATTTAAAAAAGAAGATTTTGAAGAAGGAAAAGAGAAAGTACTTACAACCTATCGAAAGAATGGATATATAGATGCCCGCATAGTACAAGACACTGTTTTTACATACAACTACAAGGGGGATAAAACAGGAGTAAAAGTAAGACTGACTTTAGACGAAGGCCCGCAATACAAAGTCAGAAATATAACTTGGGAAGGAAATACGGTATATACCGATGAAACACTAAGCGCCTCACTGGGTTTTGAAAAAGGAGATGTTTTCAACGAACAGAAGTTTGATGAAAATGTAAGCATAAATAAAGATAATACCGACATTAACAGCCTATATCAAAATATTGGATATTTGTTCTTTCAGGCCGTTCCCTCAATTAAGAAAGTAGCTGATGACTCTCTCGATATTCATTTTGAGCTTTATGAAGATGAAGTGGCTACCATTCAGGACGTAACTTTTTCAGGAAATACCAGAACCCACGATGATGTAGTACGCCGAACATTAAGAACCGTACCGGGCATGACGTACAGCCGGCAGGCAATTATCAGGACTATTCGCGAATTGGGTACACTTGGGTATTTTGATCCGCAAAATATTGAACCCGACATTCTGCCTAACCGACAGGATAAAACGGTTGATATTAATTACCGTCTGGATGATACTCAAAGTACCAGTAACTTTGAATTTTCGGGTGGATATGGCGGACCAACTATTGGTGTAATTCTATCTGCCAGGGTAAATTTCAATAACTTTTCAATAAAACGTGCTTTTGAAAAAGGTGGTTGGACACCAATTCCATCAGGTGACGGACAAAGTCTTTCTTTAGGTGTTCAGGTTACAGGAACCGGATATCAAAGTTATAGTTTTGGTTTTCAGGAACCATGGTTCAGAGGCAAACCAACCTCAGTCGGTTTTAATGTTTCTTATGATTTATTGAACTACCGAAATTCAAATGAGAAAAATGAACTGTTCTCAAGCTCGGTTTCTTTAGGTAAGCGGTTAAAATGGCCGGATGATTATTTCTCAACGAGATCTGTTCTCGGTTATCAGCTTTATGATGTTCAGGGTAATGAAGCCTTTTTTGCAGAAGGGACATCCAGCCTGCTAACCTTTCAACAAATACTGGAAAGGAATTCTTTAGATAATATGATTTCACCAAGTAGTGGTTCAAAATTTAATTTTTCATTTGAAGCATCACCACCGCTGCCTGGTTTCTCAGAATTTTATAAATTTCGCAGTGAGTTTCAGCAACATGTAACTCTTATTGATAAACTGGTGCTTACATCTCTAACCCAATATGGATACATTGGTTATTTTACCAATGATAAACGCAGCGACCTTAAGAAATTCCTGGTTGGCGGCACGCAGTTGCAGCAGCGTCAAAGCTTTTTGTATGATAATATTGATTTAAGGGGATATCCCGGGGGAACACGAGAAAGTATTTCACCAATTGTTGACGGAGCAAAAGTTGCAGGTACCATGTTCAGCAAGTATTCTCTTGAATTGAGATATCCTGCAGTAGCAAACGATCAAATTCAAATTATACCATATTCATTTGCTGACGCAGGGAATTCGTATATTGACTTCAGCGATTTCGACCCATTCAGGGTTAAGAGATCGGTTGGTTTTGGAGTACGATTATATTTACCTGTATTAGGGTTAGTTGATCTGAGTTATGGGTACCGGCTTGATGGGGTAGAAATACCCGGTACAAACAGGGATGTTCAACCGGGAAGATGGGAATTCTTATTTAATATTGGAGCACCATTCTAATGCGATTATTCAAATATTTACTTTTGGTGATAATTATTGGCGGAGCTTCACAGGTTCTGTTAGCACAAAACCAAAAAATTGGGTTTTATGATTCTGATTTTATTTTGGAGCAAATACCAGAGTATTCTGGTATTCAGCAGCAATTGGATTTGTTAAGCAGCCAATGGAAAGAGGAAATAAACAGGCTCGAAAATGTAATTAAAGATCTGCAGGAAGATTACGAAGCCAAGGAAATACTATATACCGATGAAATACGTAATCAAAAAAGACAAGAAATAACTCAAAAGAAAAGAGAAAAAGACCAGTATCTTGCACAGAAATTTGGCCCAGATGGTGAATATTTTTCGAGGCAAAGAGAATTGTTAGAACCCATTCAACGTCAGGTTTTTACTGCTGTACGTGAAGTGGCACAACAACAGAACTTTGATTTTATATTTGACCGTTCCGGCGATATCTATATGGTATATGCAAACAATGAATACAATTTAAATGAAGATATCCTGTTAGAACTGGGTATTGATATTGAAGAGTAGAAACGATATTTATTTCCAAAAACTTTATAATAGTAATCTTAAAACATACACATGAGTAATAAATTAACAGCAATCGTCATTTTTCTGAGTATTTTCTTAATTCAGAATGCTTTTGCTCAAGTCAAAATTGGATATACAAATCCGGCACGAATACTTAGCGAGCTGCCCGAAGTTGAAGAAGTAGATAAGCAAATTGAAGCGTTAATTACAGAAAAAGATCAGGAGTTGGCACAGAAAGCTACCGATCTTCAGCAGATATTTACCGATTACGAAACCGGTATGGGGAATTTATCGGAAGATGAGCGCAGTAGTCGTGAGGAGGAATTAATGCAGCTCAATCAGCAATTTGAGGCTGATAGGGAAAACATGATGAATGAAATTCGTGAAAGGCGTAACGAGTTAATGGAACCCATTATTGAAAAAATGAATGTTGCCATGGAAGAGGTTGCCGAAGAAATGGGCCTGGATCTCATTCTGAATGAAGGAACTTCATACGGTGATGCCATAATTTTCTACGCTAGCGGAGAAGAGTTGAACATCACCAATAAAATTATAGAAAAAATCAAATAATCATAGCCAATAAAGCAATAATAATGAAGAAATTAAGTCTACTAATAATTTCCTTTTTGATCGCCTTTACAACTGTAGATATTGCACAAGCCCAGGCGCAAACTCAGGAAGAAATTAAAATCGGATACGTTAACCCTCAGGCAGTATTAGCAAAAATGCCGGAGATGAGAGCAATTCAACAACGTTTGCAAAATTTTGCGGAAAGAAAGCAACAAGAGTTAATGCAAAAAGAACGTTCATTTCAGCAAGCAGTTTCGGAATATGAACAAAAAGCTGGGGTTATATCACAGGAAGCAAACCAGCGGGAACAAGAAAGATTAGTTCAAATGCAGGAAGAATTGCAGCTTGCTCAGCAGGAAGCAGAACAAGCTCTTCAGCAGCGCAGAGAAGAACTGTTAGGCCCAATGTTTACCCAAATTGGTACGGCAATTGATGCGGTTGCAGAAGATATGGGACTCACTTATGTATTGAATACAACTACATCTAATGGGGATCTCATTATTTTGTATGCTTCAGATGAGTATCAGGAAAAGTATGATATTACAAATGCGGTAATGCAGGAGCTCGGTGTTTTCAACTGATGGTTAAATAAAATTCTGGTTTAAGAATTATGAAGCCGTTCCTTTTGGAGCGGCTTTTTTATTTCACGTACTTTTTTCTGTTTTGAATGTAATCTTCAAAAATATAATCACCTAACTTATCCAATGACGCGAAGTAGGCTTTACCCATATTGGCTTCAGTCATTTCTCTCACAAAGCTTTGAAGATAGGGATCACTGGCAATCATAAAAGTGGTTATGGTAATCTGATCACGCCGGCATTTTACGGCTTCATCAAGCACTTTATTCACAATCTTACGGTCGAGCCCGAAACTGTTTTTATACATTTTACCATTCTCAATCATACATGAAGGCTTACCGTCCGTGATCATGAATATCTGTTTATTAGCATATTTTTTTCGTTGTAAGATATGCCGTGCAACTTCTAATCCCTGTTTTGTATTGGTATGATAGGGTCCCACTTTTAGATAGGGCAGGTCATCAACAGATATTTGCCAGGCTTCATTACCAAATGCTACAATATCGAGCGAATCTTTGGCATAGTTATTCATTATGAGTTCAGAAAGAGCCATCGCTACTTTTTTAGCCGGTGTAATACGGTCTTCTCCATATAAAATCATTGAATGGCTTAAGTCAATCAAAAGAACCGTAGCCACTGATGTGTGATGATCGGTCTCATACACTTCGAGATCGTCCTCCTGAAGGTTGAATGCATCGATGGTGCTGTGGTTGAGCATATTCAGCATAGTACCAACGCTGTCAATTTGCCCGATATCGTCTCCATGTGTCCATTTACGGGTTTCCGGCTGCCGTTCCAACCCTTTGCCTGTATGTGGTGATTTGTGCGAGCCCAGCCCGCCCTTATCCAGGTTTTTAAATATTTCTTCCAAAGACCGCTTTCTCAGGCTACGTTCCGTTTTCCGGGTTATAATAAAACCTGAGCCCTGTCCATCTTGTTCTATATATCCACGTTCGTGCAGCTCATCAATGAAATCACCAAGAGAGTACCCATCTTCAAATTGATCTGTGATATTGTATTCATTATCCAGTTCGGTAAGCCATTTTAGGGCTTGTGATACATCACCACTGGAAATTGTAAGAAGTTGTTGGAATAGATCCCAAAGGGTATCAAATGGAGATTTTCCATTTGTATTGGCATATTTTTCGTCCCATTCAAAATATCTGAAATGCATAATTCTTCTTTTTATTAATCAAATTATTTGCCGGGCAATTCAGTTCCATTAATTCCAAATTTGAATGGTATTCCTTTATATTTTTAGACAACTAAGTAAAATGATTTGATGGCAGGAAAACAAACAAACGATCGATTAAAATTTGAAAGGCAATTGTGGGAAGAAGGGTATCAATTTGTTATCGGGCTTGATGAGGTTGGCCGCGGATGCCTGGCCGGACCTGTAGTTGCGGCTGGGGTTATTTTTAGCCCGGAAACAGATATTCCTGAAATCCGGGATAGTAAAGTCATAAATGAATCTGAAAGAATCCGGTTAAGTGATCGCATTAAAAAGGAAGCTATAGGCTGGACAATTCAGGAGGGTGGTATTTCCGAAATTAATAAGATTAATATTTTGTGGGCTTCCCTCGAAACCATGCAAAAATGTGTAGACTGTATTGATCCGTCACCAGATTATTTATTAGTAGACGGAAACAGGTATATAAGCTCACTAATCCCCTATACTTGTTTGGTGAAGGGCGATAATCGGTCTATGAGCATAGCGGCAGCTTCCATTTTGGCAAAGGTTTACAGAGATGAAATGATGAAAAAATTCCATCAGGATTTCCCGGAATACGGCTGGAATACAAATGTGGGATACCCAACAGCAGTGCATAAAAAAGCATTGAGGGAGTTTGGATACACTAAACATCACCGAACTTCCTTCAACCTTGGGACAGATAAAAAAAGACAGGGCTAACGATAAATACTAAATTCCCGCTTGTAATAATCCATATTTAAGCAGATGGCCAACATTATCGTGTTAGTTAAAAAAGCGGATCCCCCATAACTTATGAATGGAAGTGGCAGGCCAATCACGGGTAACAGGGCAGTTGCGCTTCCCACATTAATGAAAAAATGGACAAAAAAGATAGAAGTAATACTTACGGTTACAAGCTGAGCAAAAGGGTGTTTGTGATTACCTGCCACATTCAACAACCTTATAAATAGAAATAAGAAAATTACGATCACGATTCCGGCTCCCAGAAAACCAAATTCCTCACCAATTACACAAAAAATAAAATCTGTCCATTGCTCTGGTAAAAATTTGAGTTGGGTTTGTGTGCCTTCCAGGAATCCTTTACCTGTTAAACCGCCAGAACCAATAGCTGTTTTTGCCTGAATAACATTCCAACCCGCACCAGTTGGGTCAAAAGAAGGATTAGTGAAAGCTTCAATACGTGCAATTTGGTGTGGCTGAAATAATTGGGTGAGGGCCACATGTATTCCTGTCACGGTTAAAAGACCGGTTACCAATGAGGCGATTGAAAGCCAAATTCTGCGTTGAATGAAAAAAATCACCCCGGTTAATATTACGGTAGCAATTACTGCATAGTACCATTCAATAACAGCCAGGTATGCAATGATAGCTGGTGATATAATGAATAAAGAAACACCATAGGGAAGTCCCGACCAGAAAAGCATTACAGGAATAAGTGTTAAAAAGATGAGTGCTGTACCCAAATCATTTTGCAGGAAAACCAGAATAGCTGGAACGAGAATAATTAAAACAGCAATGATTGCGTAGCGAACATTTTCAGCTGAAATATCACGGCGGCTTGTTAAATAATTAGCTGTTGCAAGTATAGTGGCAATTTTCATTAACTCACTACTTTGAAGATTAAAAGGGCCAAGCCTCAACCAGCTTTTGGCACCGTTTACTTCCGTTCCGAATGCCAGGGTTAATAGCATTAATACAATTCCAATTGCATATAAAGCGTATGAAAGCTGTATGAAGTTACGCGGCGATACAAATTGAATACCAGCTAAAATAAGCAGCGAAAAAATCACCCAGATCAACTGTTTGTAGAAATTGTCTTGAATGTACTCTGGTAAAAATTGTGCTACCGGGCCTTGGGTAGCGCTATAAATAGCAACAATTCCAATAACTGAAAGAGCCAGCCAGGCAAAAATTATAGACCAACTAAAATCTCTAAAATTATTCATTTAATGGTGTATTTAGTGTAGTTGGTTCAACGACAGTTGGATCGACTTCTTTTTTAGGTACAAAATTAATGACATGATTGTAAACATTAGGCCTTGAGATCTCACCAGTTAAATATTTTTCAATAATTAATGAGGCAATGGGGGCCGCAGATATTGAGGCAAATCCTGCATTCTCAACAAAAACGGTCACCACAATTTCAGGATTATCAAGCGGGGCAAATGAAGTGAACCAGCCATGATCAATTCCATGAGGGTTCTGTGAAGTTCCCGTTTTACCGGCAATTTCAATGTTGGGATGATTTGCATACCACCGGCCGCTGCCTTCCGTAACAACACCGCGCATTCCTGCTTTTATTATCTCAAGGTATTCGTCCTTAACCCAATTAATTTTTGTGCTTTCAGGCCGGCGTTTTGAGATGGTACCGTTTGGCTGCCTGAAACCCTGAACCAAATACGGTTTTATACGGTATCCTCCGTTAGCAAAAGCACTGGTCATTTGGGCAATTTGAATAGGGGATACAGATATCATTCCCTGCCCAACACCAAAGTTTATTAAATCTCCCAAACCCCATTTACGCACACCAATTCTTGTATTAAGATAGGTGCTGTCTGGAATTATACCAGGATTAGCATTAGGAAGATCAATTTCACTCTTTTCACCAAGGCCGAAATCTTTTAACAACGCTCCCCATTCATTTAATTTTCCCTGGCTGCCAATTTTGTCCATAAGGGAAAAGAAATAAGTGTTACTTGAATAGGTAATAGCTTTTTGCAAGTCATATTCACCAACCTTTGCCAAGTCTCGATATGCACGCCCTCGTATATAAGCTCCGCTATTATAAATTTTTGTTTTAGGAGTGATGATTCCGAGATGTAACCCGGTAATGCCCATTATTGGTTTAAATGTGGACCCGGGCGGTTGCCGGCTGGATATTGCACGATTATATAAAGGGGTAGTGGTATCTGCATTGATAGACTGCCAATACTCCAAATCGAGCCTGCCTGCAAGCCTGCTGAGATCGTATGAAGGCGAGCTTAATAATGCGAGTATAGCTCCGTCATTTGGATTCATAGCTATTACTGCGCCTCGTTTTCCCTCCATTAATTCTTCAGCAAAAATCTGAAGATCAGTATCAATGGTAGTGATGATGTCTGTGCCCTGTTCCGGGGATTGCCCAATATTAGGATCTTCAAAATCACCCAGTTCTTGCCCAAAGGCATTTACTCTAAGGTAGCGAATGCCAAGCTCACCCCGCAGAGAATCTTCATACATCATTTCCAAACCGCTTTTGCCAACTTTATCGCCTAATCTAAGTTTTGGAGACGTTCGGTATTCGGTTTCATCTGCCTCCCTGAGATATCCCAATAGGTGAGAAGCCTTCATTTCAGTAGGATAGTGACGTTTACTTTCTATTTGATGTCCAATACCCGGTAATCTCCAGATATTTTCCTGAATTACAGAAAATGTTGGAAAATCAATTTCAGTAAATAATCGTGATGTTCGGTGCCACGAATATTCTTGGGCTTCATCAATCTTTGCTGAGAGAAGTGAATCTTGCACATTTAAAAGAGAAGCAAGCAGTGGAATATTGTTATTGTCAAAAAGGGAAGGAGTAATAGTTATAGAATAGATAGGTTCATTATCTACAATCAGGTTTCCATAGCGATCATAAATTAAGCCCCGGGCAGGGTCAATATATTCCTGTCGCACAGAATTTTCCTGACCAAGTGCGGCATAAATGTCATATTCTACGATCTGCAGGTAAAATACCCTTCCCAGTACAATGAGTGAGAAACTAAAAATAATTACCTGTAAAGTCCGGATAGAAGTCCGGGTTCTGTTTGGATTCCCTGTTGCCATAATTGATTAATTGCCTTTGAAAATGAAAAGCATGGAGCCAAGCAATGCAGTATATAAACTGTTTCCAATTATAAAAATTATGGGACTAAATCCAGAAGTATAAGCTTCAATAAAAGTGGATAAACCGAGGAAGATTAAATTGTGCAGCACGGCCACAATCAAAATGACCATAAAAATTTGCCAAATCACAAGCCTTCCTTCAATTCTCCGGTTCAAAAAATTATATACTATAAAACATATCAGGGTTTTAGAAAACATGTTCAAGCCCCAGAAATCGAAAAGGGCGTCTTGAATTAATCCTAATATTGCAGCAAATAATATGAGTTTTACACGGTCGTATTTCATCGCCAGCCATAGTAAATAGATGAGCAGGGGATCCGGTGAAGCACCATAAAAGCTTAAATGCTGAAAAATAAGTACCTCAGCTAAAATGAAGCCTAATCCAACCAATAAATCTTTAAATGTTTCTGAACTCATTCAAAAAGCTCATTAAAATCTTGTTCAAGGTTGACGATATTTGAATCGGGCTGGTATTTTACCACAAATCCCTGGGCAATATCAGCCAGCATCACATAAGGTTCTAAAAAAATGCGCTGTGTTTCTCTGCCAGATTCAGGCTCTGTCCGAATTACCTTGCCAATAGGTATTCCGGCAGGATAATGATTACTGCTGCCAGATGTTTCTACAACATAACCAGAATCTACTTCAATGGTTTTAGGAACAAAGTCCATCACCAATTCCCCGTATTGTTCGCCCGGCCAGCTCACTATTCCATTAGCCTGATTTTCCTGAAGTCGGGCACTGACCCGAAATAATGAGTTGTAATAGGGCATAACCTGTGAATAATGTTTACCTGCAAGTACAATTTTACCGACCAGGCCATCTGAAGAAACAAGCGGCATTCCTTCTTTTAAACCATCAGAAGTGCCAGCATCAATAGTTAATATATTATTTAACCCGGTTATTTTTTTTCCAACAATTAAGACCGGTGTTAAGTCGAATTCACTTCTTTGTTGATACCCCAAAAGCTTTCTGAGTTCTCTGTTTTCCTGCTCAATTGAGCGTAAACGGCTTAATTCGTCTTGTAATAAGATATTTTGCCTTTGCAGATAGGTGTTTGTATTAAGAGCCTGCCGGTAAATCCGGATATTGGCCAGTGGCTCTTCCAAAATGCTATAGGTGGTAACTGAAATTTTGCGCAGGCTATCAATTCCGCCCTGATGCCTGCCAATCATAATTGTGAAGGCGAACAATAAAATAAGAGCGGTTATTATGTAGTCTTTAGCATCACTTAAATTTAATGATCTAAATCGCATTCATATCCAGAGTATTAGGAAATTACCGGACGGTAATATTCAAGATTTTCAAGTATAGCACCGGTACCACGAACAACTGCTGTTAAAGGATCTTCTGCTATGTGAACGGGAAGATCGGTAGTTTCCATGATCAGTTTATCCAGGTTTTTGAGGAGTGCACCTCCACCGGTTAACATAATACCACGATCCAAAATATCCGCAGAAAGTTCAGGCGGTGTTTGTTCCAGTGATTTGGTAATGGATTCTACAATGGTATTTACCGATTCAGCAATTGCTTCTCGGGCATCTTTAGAGGTTATATGGCGGGTTCTTGGAACTCCGTTAACTAAATCCCTGCCTTTGGTTATCATCTCCAATTCCTCATCGAGTGGAGCTGCAGAGCCAATTTCACATTTAATTTTTTCAGCCGTTCGCTCACCTATCAATAAATTATGATTTCTTCGGAAATAGTTAATGATGTCGTCATTAAGTTCATCACCACCAAGGCGAACCGATTGTGCATACACTATACCAGAAAGAGCAATAACAGCAATTTCAGTAGTTCCGCCACCGATATCTACAATCATACTTCCAACTGGTTCATGAACGTCTAATCCAATTCCTATTGCAGCTGCCATGGGTTCATCCACCAGGTAAACTTCTTTAGCACCAGCGTGTTCTGCACTATCTCGTACAGCCCGGCGCTCAACTTCCGTTATGCCGCTGGGCACACAAATAACCATTTGGCGGGTAGTTGAATACCACTTCATTTTCACTTTTTTAATCATCCCGCGAATCATCTGTTCGGCTACTTCAAAATCTGCAATCACTCCATCCCTTAACGGACGAACAGTTCTGATTTTATTGTGAGTTTTTTCGTGCATTAATCGTGCCTGATGGCCGGTTGCAACCGGTACATTTTGCATATTCAGGGCAACAATTGATGGTTCATTCAATACAATGCCCTCACCACGAGAGTATATTAAAGTGTTAGCCGTTCCTAAATCAATGGCTATATCGGTATAAAGAAAATCTAAAAAGCCTTTTTGAGATTGTTTTTTTTTGGCCTCTAAGGCATGCATTCCGTGGGAATCTGACATTTGTGATGATTAAATAATTTGAACTTTGTGGATAAAATAACATGTGAAAATACAATATTGAGATTGTATTTGCGAATGTATACGAACGAATATTTATATTTTTATAAAACGAAAATATACACTTGTTTTAAGAAATATAAATCAGTGCTTAAAATGGCGTTGACCAGTGAATATCATGGCCATTCCATGCTCATTGGCTTTTTGGATCACTTCTTCGTCGCGAATACTCCCGCCTGGCTGAATCACTGCTTTAGCGCCGGCTTTGGCTGCGGCTTCAACACCATCAGCAAATGGAAAAAAAGCATCGGATGCAATAGATGATCCGTTCAAATTCAAGCCTTCTTTTCCTGCTTTTGCAATGGCAATTTCGGATGAGTCAACCCGGCTTGTTTGCCCGGAACCAATTCCCAGAGTCCTTCCTTCTTTGGCATATATAATGGCATTTGATTTTACATGACGCACTACTTTCCAGGCAAACATTAAATCTTTCATTTCCTGATCGGTCGGTTTTCGTTTACTTACGATGTTGAATTCATCGGGATTTACCGGGCTTAAATCGGCATCCTGATTAAGCAAACCTCCAAATATTGACCTATAGGATGAGGTTTGTACCTCACGTACCGACTTTTTGATCCGAATTAACCTACGATTCTTTTTCTGAGTCAATAGTTCAAGTGCATCATCACTGAAATCAGGTGCAATTACGATTTCAGTAAAGATTTCATCAATAGCTTTAGCAGTTTCCAGATCCAGTTTTTGATTTACAACTACAATTCCTCCAAATGGGGAAACGCGATCGGTACTGAAGGCTTTTTTGTAAGCATCGGCAAGATTATCAGCAACACCAACCCCACTTGGTATAGTATGTTTGATAATAGCACAGGAAGGTATAGATAAATCAAAATCAGAAATGATATTTAGAGCAGCATCAACATCAAGGTAATTATTATAGCTTAGCTGCTTTCCATGAAAACAATCAATAAATTCATTTTGATTACCATAAACCGCAGCATGCTGATGGGGATTTTCACCATATCTCAGCTCTTGTGAAAGTGGCAGCGAAAGGTTGAATTGTGAGGAAGGATTCTCATTAACGAGTTTGATAAAGTAATTGGAAATAGCGGCATCATAGTCGGCCGTATGCGCAAATGCATCCTTGGCTAACTTTTGGCGCGTTTCGAAAGATATGGCCATTTTCTCCTCCAATTCCTCAATAAAACCGGCATACTGTTCAGGTGAACTTAAAATGGAAACATGTGCAAAATTTTTGGCCGAAGCACGGATCATGGTGGGTCCGCCAATATCTATAAACTCGGTGGCTTCAGCTGGGGTAACTTTTGGATCAGCTATTTTGTTTTTAAATGGATAAAGATTAACCACTACCAACTCAATTGGTGTTATTCCAAGGTTTTTGATCTCTTCAATATCCTCCTGATGAGAGGTACGGGCTAAAATTCCACCGTGAACATGTGGATGTAAAGTTTTGACACGCCCGTCCAGGCATTCTTCAAATCCTGTGATTTCAGAAACATCTTTAACAGGAATACCTTCAGCTTCAATTGCTTTGGCAGTTCCGCCTGTAGAAATTATTTCAATCCCTGATTTATGAAGAGCATGGGCTAATTCGGGCAATCCGGATTTATCAGAAACAGAAAGCAATGCGCGTTTTATTGTGAGTGGGGTGTTAGGGAGTGATGATAAAGGTTTAAGTGCCACGTTTTTCGATATACTTAATTTGGAGATTCTCGGTTTGGTTATATAAAATTTATAGCTGCAGTTAGTTTGAATTCATGCATTAGGCTGAAGATTTTGTCAGATGTTCCTGTATTACTTTTGGATAAAGTTGATGTTCTTCTTTTAAAATTCTTTGAGCTAAAAGCTCAGGAGTGTCATCTTGTTTTACCGGAACTTTCACTTGTGCCAATATAGGTCCCTTATCAAATTCTTCCGTTACAATATGAACCGTACAACCTGATTCCGGGTCTCCGGCATCAATTACTGCCTGATGAACTTTAAGCCCATAAAATCCCTTTCCGCCATATTTTGGTAATAAGGCCGGATGAATATTTAATATCCGGTTAGGGAATGCCTGTATAACAGCCGATGGTATCTTCTTGAGATATCCGGCTAATACAATTAAATCTGCCTCCCAGTTTTGGAATTGCTTCAAGAGGGCATTTGAAAAATCAACCTCAGTTGTATACTCTTCGGGTATAATAACTTGTACCGGAATATCAAACTTCTGAGCATAGGTGATGGCTCCAATATCCGGTTTATTTGTAATAAGGCCTGATATTTGACCGGATATTTCACCTTGTTCTGCCGCTTCAATTATAGCCCGGAAATTAGTTCCCGAACCTGATGCCAAAACAACAATGTTATTCAAAAGAAAGATGGATTTAGCGTTGCTGATTGGGCGCAAAAGATAGGGAATGTTTAGGTAGAATGAAGGATTTTCTTTAATCTGATGAGATTGGTGGCGGGGTCACATCCCTTCTGAATACCCGGTAATTATTTAAACTCCAGCTTACCTG
>JBBDLQ010000107.1:0-23628 GCA_040878765.1 Balneolaceae bacterium
AACCGGCAAAAGAACCGGCAATAATTTAGTCATGTTATTTGATCGTCCTTCACATATGGAGCCTTTGTTTCCCAAGGCAACCAAGCCATTGGTAGATTTGGCTATGGAGGTATTTCGCAAAGAAGCTGAACTTGGCGGTCTTGTGCATCCGGTCACCCGAAAAGAGATTGCGCGGTTACTACGGCATATCAATAGTTATTATTCCAATCGTATAGAAGGGGAGCATACCAATCCGGTAGATATTGAACGAGCTGTACGGAAAGAATACAGTAAGGATGAGGAAAAGAAGCGACTCCAAAAATTAAGTGTAGCCCACATAGAGGTTCAAAAACTCATTGATGACCGTTTTGAGAATGGAGAGGATATACCGGTATGCTCAACAGAGTTCCTTTGCTGGATTCATCGGGAATTCTATTCAAGAGTTTCGGATAGCTTTCTGAAGATCAGAAAAAGAAATTCAAAAGAGACTATCGAGATGGTTCCGGGGGAACTCCGAACCCAAAATGTGGAAGTCGGTGAGCATGTGGCACCTGTTCATGGCGTGTTAGATGTTTTCCTTTCTCATTTTGAAAAGAAATATGATCCTGAAAAATTATCCGGTCATATGTTGCTATTGGCAGCCGCAGCAAGTCACCACCGGTTAGCATGGATTCATCCATTTTTGGATGGAAATGGCCGTGTAAGCCGCTTGTTTACCTATGCGTATCTGCGAAGAGCGAATATCGAATCTCATGGACTTTGGACATTATCCCGAGGTTTGGCAAGGAAAGACGAAGATTATAAAAACTATTTGGCTGGTGCAGACAGCCTGAGAAGAGGAGATGTGGATGGACGGGGAAACTTATCAGAAAAAGCACTGAACGCTTTTTGTTCTTTCTTTTTTGAAACGGCCTTAGATCAAATCCATTTCATGAAGAAGTTGTTGAATCTGGAAGATTTGAGAGATCGAATTTTGGCTTATGGAAACCTGCGTGCTCAAGGTTCAATTCCAGGGGAGGCGGCTTTGCGCCCGGAAACCAAATATGTGTTGGCCGAAGTGATGATGCGCGGTAAAATAGAACGGGGAGAAGTGCAGCGCCTGATTGGTATGGCCGAAAGAACAGCCAGAGATTTAACCAAACAATTGCTGGAAGAAGAGCTTGTGCGGTCTGATTCGCATCGGAGCCCATTGTATTTCAATATTCCGCCAAAAGTGGTGGGCTATTATTTCCCTGAACTCTATCCGGCCGGTTCAATTTAAAATTAGGTGCAATTTTAAGCCTGATTCCATTACTTTAAGCAAAACAGACAATTAGGAATAATGAACGAAACAGAGCTTGAAGAAATAGGCCTGCAATGGTTTTCGGAAAACGGCTGGCAGGCGGTGCACGGACCCGATATTGCTCCCGACAGTGATACTCCTCAGCGATCCTCCTACAATCAGGTACTTCATGAACAACCGCTGTGTGAAGCCATTCAACGCATCAATCCACATTTGAAACGGGAGGAAGTGGATGAAGCCATTCATAAACTTCGCACAATAACACATCCCATATTGGTAAAGCGGAATAAGCTGTTCCATCAGATACTGCTCGATGGAGTGACCGTTACCCTCGTTGTGAAGGTCCATCTTCGCAACGCAGTCCGGGAAGCTCCGGCTTCCCGAGCCCGTAATAAGTCCATTCTTCAATTAGAGTAAACAGCGATTTGCAATTCGCGAATCACGAATTATTGTATGTCCTCATTGGAAAGTCCGCCTTTGCAAGTTGGGACTTCAGATTTTTTACATATATTCTGTAACGGACGCAGAGTACATTAAAATTCAGTTTTCACTCTGAGGCGATGATTTAAAAATCCGGGATTCATTTATTTAGGGTTCACCGGGTATAATTTATTTTTGTTTACGATACGTTGGTATGCTTATAAATTTATTAGGGTGTTTCTATAGTAAAAGTGTGCTTAAAAAGCAGCTCGCAAAAGCGTTTTTTTTAACGGCGTTGTTTATATTGGCAGTGCAACCTGCTGCCTCCCAGCAGATTGATATCCAAAATTACGTCATCACTAACCTGGGGCTTGAAGAGGGACTTCCCCAAAGCACTGTAAGTGATATTATTCAGACAAAAGACGGTTACATTTGGCTTGCCACCTATGGTGGGCTTGTTCGTTTTGATGGAGTTTCCTTTACTACGTTTAATCGTTCAAACACAACCGGTATGCGCTCTGACCGTATAATCAGTCTTTTTGAGCAAAGCAATGGCACGCTTTGGTTAAGTACAGAAGACGGGCTAATCAAAAAACAGAGCGGGGAGTTTACAACCTATCTCATTATTGTAGATTCTCAAGTTTTCGCTCCATCCATAATGAAGGAGGATTCAAGCGGTCAATTATGGATTGTGGCGGGGGGCATTCTTTTTAAGTTTAAAGAAAATGAGTTTATTGAGGTGCCAATAATAAAGAATAAAAAGCTGGCTGAAGAAGCACTCCTTAATCCCAATGGAGTGTGGTTGGGCTTTGCTAAAAGCGTGGTGAGAACACTGGGAGATTCCACTGTGTTGGTGTATGATTTTGAAAATGCATTAGAATCCAACATCATGGATTTTGTAGAGTATCCGAAGCATTCGGGCACCTATTTTATAGGAACTGATGGCAACGGTGTAGCGCGCTATAAGGAAGGTGAATTCACACACTATAATGTAGAAGATGGGTTAGCTTCCAGGTATACCTGGGAATTTGATGTAGATCAGTCGAACAAGCTTTGGGTCACAAGTTACAATGGACAGGCTATTTGGGACGGAAATAAATTCATTCCATTTAATGCTATTAAGACTCAGGAGGACATTCAGTTTACCTCAGTATATGAAGATGATGAAGGGAATTACTGGATTGGAACCACCGGGGAAGGCTTATTTAAAGTACGTCATTCCATTATTACGACTATCGATATAGATCAGGGACTTAGGAACGAAAAAATGCTTTCGCTCTCCCGTCTTCGGGATGGAACTACCGTTTTTGCTACAAATTGTGGAGGATTATATGAATGGAAAGATGGTCGGGCGGTTCCCTCAAAGATCAATGAATACCTGCCCAATCAATGTGTATGGTCGGTGTTTGAAGATTCTGAAGGATATATCTGGTTTGGAGCGAAGGAGTTGTATCGAAGTAAATCATTAGAGGAGCCGGGTACAATGTTTGGTGATTTCAATGGATTTGATGGCACTGATATTTTTACCATTACGGAAGATTCAAAAGGGAATATTTGGATCGGATGCTTTAATGGAGTGTTCGTATATGATGGAGTAAGGTTCGAACGATATACCACAGAAGATGGATTGGCGTATAATGATACACGAGCATTTTTTGAAGATGAGGACGGGAAGATGTGGATTGGAAGTTCTTCCGGTCTTAGCATCATGCACAACAGTTCCATTCAAAAAGTGAAATTGCGGGGAGAGGCAGCACTTACGGTAAATTCACCAGAACCCTACATTCGGGCTATTCACAAAGATGAAGAAGGAATCATGTGGTTTGGCACTTATGGCGATGGAATTTACCGGCTAAAAAATGGGGAAGTCAGAAATATCACAACAAATGACGGGCTTTATGATAACATTGTATCTCATATTGTTGAAGATGATGCGGGAAATTTCTGGATGGGGAGTAATCGCGGTATTTCGAGGGTGAACAGAGAACAAATAAATGCGTACCTGGATGAAAAAGAAGAAAAAATAATTTCATATTCGTATGGAACCGCCGATGGAATGAACTCAGTAGAAACCAATGGCGGATTTGAGCCCAATGTGCTTCCTGACTCTCTTGGAAACCTTTATTTTCCAACTATTAGCGGAGTTTCGGTGGTTTCAACGCAAGATGTTCAAATAAATAAAAACCCTCCCAAAATTCATATAGAATCCATTCGCTCCGGAATAGAACAGATTCCTCTGGCAAAAAATATTACCCTTTCCTACGACAATCCGTATTTGGAAATTGGATATACAGCTCTCAGTTACTCCAATCCGGAGAAAATTTTATTCCGCTATATAATGGAAGGACTTGATGAAGATTGGTTTGAGGCGGGCAATCGGCGCAATGCTATGTATACCAAACTACCACCGGGTGAATATATCTTTAAAGTAATTGCAAGCAATAATCACGGAGTGTGGAATAATGAAGGTGCCTCCATTCAGGTTTCGGTAATACCGCCATTTTGGGAAACCAATTGGTTCTATGCAATTGTAGCCTTGTTATTTTTGGCAACAGGACCTTCTGTCTATTACCTGAGAGTGAAAAATCTTGAAAAGGAAAACAAGCAGCAAAAGCGGTTCACAGAGCAGCTCATCGAATCTCAGGAGCAGGAACGCCGACGAATTGCCAATGAACTGCACGATGGATTGGGACAACAAATACTTGTTATAAAAAACAGGGCTGAACTGGCTTTACAACAAATTGATGATCACGGGGAGATGGCAAATCAACTTCAGGAAATTATGCAGAGTGCCGTGAGCTCCATCAGCGATGTGCGAAATATTTCCTATGCTTTACGTCCCGTTCATTTAGAAAAGTTTGGGCTGACAGAGGCTATCAGCAATTTATGCTATCAGCTACAGGGAACGACAAAAATGGAATGGAGTTATCATGTTGATGACATAGATAATGTAATTCCCAAGGGAAAAGAGATTTATTTCTATCGGGTAATTCAGGAAGGAATAAATAACATTTTAAAACATTCGGGAGCTGGCGAAGCCACTGTAATGGTGAAGAAATCAAGTGCAGGCATTAATGCAACGGTTTGGGATGACGGGAAAGGATTTGATGTGAAGATGCAGGATTCGATTAGCGGATTAGGATTTTTGGGGATGCAGGAACGTATTAAAAATCTATCAGGTACTTTAGATGTACAGTCAGAAAAAGGAGAAGGAACGGTGATTAAAATTTACATACCGGTGACAAAGCATGGATAAAACTCAGGAAATATTAATTGCCGACGATCATGCCCTGATACGAAATGGGCTTAGTCAGCTGCTGGAAAAGCAGCTCAGTTTTAAGATACATGAAGCGGATAATGGAGAAGATGCCCTTAAGATTATTCGGGAGCAACGGGTAAAAGTAGCTATTCTTGATATTGAAATGCCCGGCATGACCGGCTTTGAAGTGGCTCAAATTATTCACAATGAAGGCCTGAAGGTAGATGTGATATTTTTGACCATGTTTAAAGACGATTCCATGTTTAACAACGCCATGAATATTGGAGTGAAGGGGTATGTACTAAAAGAAAATACGGTTACTGAAATCACGCAGTGCATAAAAACCGTGTTTGCCGGTAAAACCTATTTGAGTCCGGCCATTTCCGATATTTTAGTACGAAGAAATAACAGGCTAATGGCCCAGGCTTCCGACAAAGAAGGATTGGATCAGCTTACTCCATCTGAAAAAAATATTATGAAGCTGTTGTCGGAAATGAAAACCAATCAAGAGATTGCCGAGGAGTTGAACGTGAGTATCAAAACGGTGCAAAATCACCGAAGTAACATTTGCGGGAAATTAGATTTAAGCGGTGCCCATGCTCTTCTGAAATACGCGGTAGATCACGCCAAACTATTCTAAACGCTTAGCCTCCCTATAGTTTGGGTAGAAGTACCTATGTAAATAAGGAATACTTCCTATTTATTAAAAAAGAGAAAAGGAGCAGATTAACGCTCATGGGGATCAACCTCTGCTTCCTTCAAAAAAATGGGTTTGATGGAAGATTCAGCTTTTAAACAAATATGGGTAACCAAATGAAATTAAAACAATTCTCTTTTTTAAAACTATGCATGGTGGTACTGGTGTCAACGGTGATATTCAGTGCTTGTAAAAATAACTCGGTTTCTTCTAACGAAGAAGATGAGTTAGAATTAGCTACTTCTGATGGTAGTGACTTAATGTCGAATAGTGAGGTCGTCGGTAACGTATTTAAAAGTGAAGGTGGAGATAAGATCAGAACCTATGATGTAATACTCCCCGAACAAGGGTATGGTCATGATCAGAATGATCCAAATTCATGGTATAATGCGGTATGTACGCAAAATGGTTCTATTGGTTTGAATGTAGATTGGAACAGAACAGAAAACCAGTATGCATATGATGTGGGAAATCACCCATGGGAAGGTAACTATTCTTTCGATGCAGCGTGGATTAATGCTATAAACACCATTAACTCGAATGAAACTACTGATCCAGATGGAAATGTTGGACCAGAAGATGGTCAAAACTGGACTCGATATGATATGGATATTAAAGGTGATGCAGGTGAAACATTCCTTTTACAACTTGTGGCGGATAACTGTTCATGGGTTTACCTGGATGGAGATCTAGTTGGCTTCCAAGGTGCAACAGCCCCAATAACATATGAATATGGGGTTACTACTAATGGACAAGACCAGGTTCTAAGCTTCGTTATTTGGGATGGTAATGGTCTTGCTGGTGGTAAATTCAGAATGGAAACAACTACAACTCCACCACCACCAATTGTACAGGAAAAACCAGAGACGATCACGCTTACGGGACTTATCAGAGATTTCAGGGCAAATGGCACCACCGGTGGGCATCCCGACTTCCAGAATGACAGCCAGTGCTGCGGACACGACACTGATATCGTAGAGGAAACCCTTGGCTCGGATGATAAACCGGTTTATGCCGGTTCTTCCGGGAATCCTACCACGAGCAACGCGGTGAACTTTAACCAGTGGTACAACAACGTCGCCGGTGTGAATCAGGGTGCCACCCATGACTTCGTCCTGGAGCTTCAGGATGACGGGACTTACACCTTCAGCGAGTCATCCTATTTTCCAATCGACGATGAGCTTTATGGAAACCAGGGATATAGTCACAATTACCACTTCACCACCGAGATCCATACGACCTTCACCTACCAGGGAGGAGAAACGTTTACCTTCACGGGTGATGACGACGTCTGGGTATTCATTAACAGCGAGCGCGTGATTGACCTGGGTGGAATCCATGGGCCGATTAGTGGCAGTGTGAACCTCGATGATCTCGGACTTACTGTGGGAGAGGACTACCCGCTGGACATCTTCCAGGCTGAGCGACGAACCAGTGGTTCAAGCTTTGCCTTCGTTACAACGCTTCAGCTCGTTTCTGAGGATCCGGGGCCTGTTGTAACTAATACTCCACCTAGCGCCGATGCAGGCCCAGACCAATCCATAACAGCAACCGGTTCTACTACTGCTGTTACATTAGACGGCTCCGCTTCAACCGATCCTGATGGAGATACACTAACGTTTAGCTGGTCTGATGGCTCTTCTATTGTTTCAACAGAAGCTTCATTTACTACAAGCCTTCCCGATGGAGAATATACTTATACCTTAACGGTTTCTGATGGGGAAGAATCTGACACAGATGAAGTGACTGTAGAAGTAGTTAACACCATTCCAGTGGCCGATGCAGGTGACGATATCACCAAAGAAGCAACTGGTCCAACCACCAGCGTAACGCTAAATGGTTCGGCTACAGACGCTGATGGCGATGCACTTACGTTTGCATGGTCGAATGGCGGCGCAGGTTCTTCAACAACAGTGAATCTGGGAGTTGGAGTACATACTTTTACGCTCACTGTCACCGATACGGAAGGTGCAACCGATTCCGATAATGTGACTGTTAAAATAACAGATACAACGGCTCCGGAGCTCACTTATAATCAAGAAACCGCTAGCCTGTGGCCTCCAAACCACAAAATGGTATTGGTAGCAAGCGGAATTTCAGCTTCGGATATCGTGGATGGAACTACAAATGTAATGGTTGAAGTGAGCAGCAATGAACCTTCGAACGGAAAAGGCGATGGCAATACCGATTCTGATTATGAAATCGTAACCAACTTTGATGGATCCATCGATGTATATCTTCGTGCCGAACGAAGTGGTAAAGGGAAAGGCAGAACGTATACGGTAAGCCTGAGTACCTCGGATGCAGCCGGCAATACATCTTCAACAAGTTTTGAAGCCAGCGTAGCTAAAAGCCAGGGGAACAACAATGGTAGCAGTGGGCGTGGCAGAAACTGAGAGGCCACTGTTTTCTGTTAAACTGAGCGACTAGAGAAAAGAGACATTCGTGTGAGCGGGTGTCTCTTTTTTTGTCCCCTCCAGACAGATCTCTGTCTCTGACTCCCCAATGCTCAGGCTTGCAACTTCTACTAATTCAAACCAATTTCTATCAATAATGGCACATGAAAATCTAACGGAAGAGTTAGAACAATATCGGCTGGGCCTAAGTATAATCCACACACTTCTAAACTTGTCTGTTACCACATCCGTCTGTATTTGGAACTTTCACCCATAGCCAAATAGGTACTTCTACCCATACGATTAAGGAACTATCCCTATTTATCGTGAAAAGAGAAATAAGAATCTTCCGTCATCGGGGTACACTTTTTTTTGGAAGAAATTCCGTGACTAACAAGCTATTGGTATATGAATGAAAGTAATGATAGTAGATGACCATGCAGACATGCGGCGGGTTTTGGGAAATATTGTATCGTTGGCTTTAAATGATCCGGTTGAACTAATTGAATGTGAAAGCGGGGAACAAGCAATTGAAGAATATACCTCAACCCATCCCGATTGCGTGTTGATGGATTTACAATTGCAAAATATGAATGGCTTTGAAGTAACGGAACTGATTTATAAGCTGGATGCAAAAGCAAAAGTAGTAATTGTCACAAGCTTCGATACGCCTTCATTCAGGACAAGGGCAAAAGAACTTAATACGTACGGCTTTATCTGCAAAGATAACTTATCTGATTTACATCAATTATTAAAAAACATGAGAACTTAACGTGAATTCTGCCTTGGGCACGCCTTGGGCGGATATAAGAAATCCAGCAGATTGCTAAGGTATTTTTTATGGGAATTTGAGGAAAGTCGGTTATCTCGAACTCAAGTTAACTTGCCCTTGGTGCGGCGGACTCCGCTCCGCAATGTCTTGTAGAGGCTCCGCCTCAACCTCTATAAAAGGCAGATCTGTTAACTAGCTCAAGAAACTATGTCAGGAACGAGGGGTAATTCCGGTGAAGCGGTTCGGGGAAAATAGGTAGCAGTGATGCCGTAATTCAGTATAGTTGGAGGCGGAGCCTCCGGGAAGGCATTCCGGGGCAGAGCCCGCGGAACGAGAATAAAACATTAATCGTCCATCGCAACTCGCTAATCGAATGCTCGCAAATCAGTATGAACAGAATAGCGATTAACGAAAGACCGACAGACCTGCCCACGGCATTCTCCCGAAGGGATTTCTTTGGAGCTTACCCTCGTTGCTATGCTCCGGCTTAGCCACGCAGTCTCGGAAGCTCCGGCTTCCCGTGACAATAGCGAGTCCATTGCCCGCGTAAAGCTACACTGGAAGCCGAAGTTTCATAGACTGGGTTACACAGTCGGAGCTGCCAGGCAAAAATTAATCAATACTCCATAACCGGAATTGAATTTCACAATAAGCCTAAGATGTTGACTTTCGGGCAACGCCGCTCTCAAATGCCGCTTCTTTAACAGCGCGGGATACTCGCCGAACCACCTGCTTGCTGAATACACTTGGGATGATATATTCTTCACTCAGGTCCTTATCATCAATTTGCTCGGCAATGGCTTTAGCTGCCGCCAGTTTCATGCTTTCGTTGATGTCGGTTGCACGGGCATCAAGGGCACCACGGAATATTCCAGGAAACGCCAGCACATTATTTATTTGATTGGGATAATCACTTCGGCCTGTAGCAATAATACGGGCAATGGACTCAATTTCTTCCGGCCTGATCTCCGGATCGGGATTTGCCAATGCAAATACTATGGGGTCTTTTGCCATTTTTTCAACCGATTCAACGGGTATGATATTCGGGCCGCTCACCCCAATCAAAAGGTCCGCCCCGGTGGTTGCCTCAATAACTGAACCATCTACATTTTCCGGATTTGTATTTTCAGCCAGCCACTTTTTACTATCATTCAGGGAGTCTCGGTTTCGGCTTATAATTCCCTTACTGTCGCAGCAAAGTACCGTTTTTGCCCCGGCATTATTCAAGATCTTGGTGATGGCAACACCGGCAGCTCCGGCTCCTACAATCACAATTTTAATATCGCTTAGTTGCTTTTTAACAATTTTCAGCGCATTGATGGTAGCAGCCATAACTACAACGGCCGTACCGTGTTGGTCGTCATGGAAAACAGGGATATCCAGTGATTTCTTTAATCGTTCTTCTATTTCGAAACACCGGGGTGCGCTAATGTCTTCCAGGTTAATTCCTCCAAATCCGGGCGACATCCATTCCACGGCTTTTATAATTTCTTCTGTATCCTGTGTATTCAGACATATGGGGTAGGCATCAATATCAGCAAATTCCTTGAACAACATTGCCTTTCCTTCCATTACCGGCATGGCGGCTTCCGGACCGATATTTCCCAGTCCCAAGACGGCAGAACCATCACTTACTATAGCTACGGAATTCTGTTTTATAGTGAGGGTATGTGCTTTTTCTTTATCCTGGGCAATGGCCTCGCATACTCGTCCCACGCCCGGGGTATAGGCCATAGATAAAGCGTCACGGGTATCTAAAGGTACTTTATTTTGAATACGAATTTTACCGCCAAGGTGAAGTAAAAACACACGATCCGAGACGTTTCTAATCTGAATGCCATCTATCTTTTTTATCGCTTTTACGATAGCACTTGAATGCTTTTCATCACGTGCACTTACCGTGAGGTCTCTTACTTTATAGTCTCCTTCAACCTTGACCACATCAACTGCACCCGGATCTCCTTTTTCCTCTGCTATGGTATTTAGAACTTTAGCCAGCATCCCCGGTTTGTTTTCAATATACAAACGCATGGTAAAACTGTAACTGACACTTGGGCGGATATCACTCATAAAATTTAATCCTCTAATTTTTGAATTATTGGAATTTCAATATACGGTAATCAAATTTATTAATGAATGACATAACTGAACCCCGGTTTGGTATTAATTGAGTACCATTAAGGTTCCTGTATGCACTCATGAATTAAACATCAAGCAACTTTTATATATGTTAAATAAAGTTTGCATGTTATTCAGGTTTCAACAAAATTATAAGTGTTAATTACACACCGAAAAATTTAGTAATTTTGGAGCAGCGAAATCGGAGTTGTAGATAATGAATAAATACAGGATTGATCGATTTAAATAATTTCAATTTAACAATACCATAATATGAATATCGAATTCACACATATAAAATCAATCAGGTTACAAAGACTTAAACTGAAAGAATTGTTACCTTTGGCAGCAATAGCTTGTTTCGCAGGGACTCTTTTGATCGGGTGTTCAGAAAATAAACAAGAACATGCAGAATCACCTTCAAATACAGAGGAATTTGGGACCATGGAAGACGGACGTAAAGTTCAATTATTTACACTTACCAATAGCAACGGAATGGAGGTGAAGATTACTAATTATGGTGGTACAGTAACCTCAATCAACGTACCCGATGCCGATGGGAATTTTGATAATGTTGTATTGGGATTTGATGATCTTGACAAATATTTAGCAGGAACTCCATTTTTTGGGGCTATCATTGGTCGTTATGGAAACCGAATTGCAGAGGGTGCATTTAGCATGGATGGTGAAACCTATCAATTAGCCACCAATGATGGAGAAAACCATTTACATGGCGGCGAGAAAGGATATGACAAAGTACTTTGGACAGCAAAATCCTCCACAGGAAATTCCTTGGTTTTAACTTACCTAAGTGAAGATGGGGAAGAAGGTTATCCCGGAAATCTTGAAATTATGGTAACCTATTCTCTGACGGATGATAATGAACTCAAAATTGACTACTTCGCTGAAACAGATAAACCAACACCTGTAAATCTTACTAATCATAGCTACTTTAATCTTTCAGGTGATCCTTCCACAAAGATCCTCGATCATGAGCTGTTAATTAAGGCCGATCACTATACTCCTGTTAACAATCAATTGATTCCAACAGGTGAGATTGCCAAGGTTGAGGGCACTCCTTTCGATTTCACAGAACCACATCTGATTGGTGAACGAATTGCTGATGTTGATGGTGGTTATGACCATAATTATGTATTAAATGATCATGACGGAGAACTGAAACAGGTAGCAACATTATTTGATCCTGAAACAAAAAGGGAACTGGAGGTTTTGACCACAGAACCGGGACTTCAGTTTTATTCCGGTAATTTTCTGGATGGAAGCCTGAACGGACCGGATGGAACTGCTTTTGTGAAATACAGTGCATTGTGCCTTGAAACTCAGCATTTTCCCGATTCTCCGAATCAGCCTGAGTTCCCGTCAACCATTCTTCAACCCGGAGATACCTACGAAACTGTAACGATTTATCGCTTTTCAGTTCGCCAATAAATCATAATTATTCTAAACCCGATCTTTTAAAAACCTATTGTCATGAAAAGATTTATTTTACTATTTATTGCGGCCTTTTTTACAATTAGCGGGATGGTATATGCACAGTCTAATTCCATTATTGTAAATGTAGATCAGGCAGAACATACCATTAGTGAACATATATACGGTCAATTTGCTGAACATCTAGGCCGTGGAATTTATGGCGGAATTTGGGTAGGCACCGATTCTGATATCCCAAATCAGGAAGGCTATCGCACTGATGTTCTAAATGCATTAATTGAACTGGATATTCCCAATATCCGCTGGCCCGGGGGCTGCTTTGCAGATGAATATAATTGGAGAGATGGAATTGGACCGCGTACAGAGCGCCCCAAAAGAGTAAATGCACACTGGGGGATGGTGATAGAAGATAATAGCTTCGGGACGCATGAGTTTTTAAGATTCACAGAATTAATTGGGGCTGAACCTTATATCTCAGCTAATGTAGGGAACGGTACCCCAAGAGAAATGAAGGATTGGATTGAATACATGACCTTTGCTGGCGAAAGTGAGCTCGCAAACCTTCGCAGGGTAAATGGGCGCGATGAACCATGGAGTATTAAATTTTTTGGTATCGGAAATGAGAGCTGGGGTTGTGGCGGTAATATGACTGCCGATTATTACTCTGATCTATACCGGCGTTTTCAGACCTATGCAACCAATTACAGCGGTAACAGATTATATAAAATTGCCAGCGGAATGTATGATGTCCGTTACGACTGGACGGAAACACTTATGCGGGAAGCCGGGTCAATGATGGATGCAATTTCACTGCATTATTACACTATTCCCGGAGAGGGTTGGGGTGATAAAGGTCCTTCCCATAGTTTTGGTGAAGAGATGTATTATCGTGGATTGAAAGCAGCATCATTGCTGGATGAATTCATCACCCGGCATTCAACTATTATGGACAAATTTGACCCCAACAAACGGGTAGCATTAGCTGTGGATGAATGGGGTATTTGGACTAATCCTCTGGAAGGCACAAATCCTGGTTTTCTGGAACAGCAAAATTCAATACGCGATGCCCTTATTGCTTCTTTAAGCCTGGACATCATGAATGCACATGCCGACCGGGTTCGTATAGCAAATATTGCTCAAACCGTAAATGTACTACAGGCTATGGTGTTAACAGATGGCCCGAACATGGTGCTAACGCCTACCTACCATGTTTTTCATATGTACAAGGTGCATCAAAATTCTAAATTATTACCTATTTTTATTGATGTGGAACAGTTTGTTGGCGAAGGGGAAGAAGCTGTGGTTAACAGGTTTGATATCCCGATGGATAAGCCGGGAATTCCTGTCATAAGTGCAACGGCTTCCCGCGACGATTCAGGTACAATGCATTTTACCTTAACGAATACTCATCCGACTGAAGCCAAAGAAGTAACGATAGAAATACGCGGCGCAGATGTGAAAAATATTGTTCCGGGATCGGGAAGATTACTCACGGCAAACAGCGTTGATGCTATAAATACATTCGATAATCCGGAGAATGTAAAGCCAGTTTCATTCACGGATGCAAAGCTGAATAACGGCATCATGACTATGAATATTCCAAAACATTCAGTAGTAGTTATTAGTGTTAAATGAAAAATTTATTTGAAATTAAAAAGTTAATCTGCCAATAATTTAAATTCCAAAATGCCTGTAAACAGTTATAAAAATCATGATCATTTATTAGTAGCCTTAGATTGTATCATTTTTGGTTTCGACAGGAATGAATTGAAATTGTTACTCATTAAAAGGGATTTTGAACCCGAAAAAGGAAATTGGTCGCTCATGGGTGGGTTTCTTAAGAAAGATGAAAGTCTCGATGAAGCTGCCGGACGGATTCTAACTAAACTGACCGGATTACAGAATGTATATCTTGAGCAATTGCAAGCCTTTGGTGAGGTTGACCGAGACCCGGTAGAGCGGACAATCTCAGTAGCATATTTTGCGCTCATCGACATTCTTACCCACAATAATGAATTAGTTGAGCAATTTAGTGCGTCATGGTTTTCAATAGATGAATTGCCTGAACTCATTTTTGATCATAAAGAAATGGTGGACGCAGCCTTAAAACGATTGCGCTATAAAGCTTCTCATCAGCCTGTTGGATTTGAGCTTTTACCGGAAAAATTCACCCTGCCCGAATTGCAAAAATTATATGAAGGTATTTACGATACCCAGCTTGATAAACGAAATTTCCGCCGCAGAATTCTCTCTATGGATGTGCTGATCAAAACTGATGAAAAGCAAAAGAAATATTCTAAAAAGGGAGCTTTTTTATATGAATTTGATGAACAAAAATATTCGGAAAAAGTAAATAACGGCGACACAATGGTTTTTAAACCGATTAATAATTAATAATCTGAAAATCTATTCTAATGAGATTTGTAATTGGTGTTGATTACGGAACCGATTCGGTTCGTTCCGTAATGGTTAATGAGAAAGGAGAAGAAATTGCAGATGCCGTCCATTATTACTCCCGCTGGCAAAAAGGATTATACAATAATCCCGCAGAAAACAGATTCCGGCACCATCCCCTCGATTATCTGGAAGGCCTCGAAATCACCCTCAAAGAGGTAATTAAATCATTACCGGATGATGAGGTACAGAACATTAAAGCTATATCGGTTGATAGCACCGGCTCAACTCCAATTGCAGTAGATAAAGCCGGAACGCCGCTGGCATTGAAAAAGGGATTTGAAGAAAATCCCAACGCCATGTTTATACTCTGGAAAGATCATACCGCAATCAAAGAAGCAGAAGAAATTAATAAGCTTTCGCGATCTTGGGGCGGAGTGGATTACACCAAGTATGTAGGTGGTATTTATTCGTCTGAATGGTTTTGGGCAAAAATGCTGCATGTACTCAGGGAAGATGATAAAGTCCGGGATGCGGCTTATTCGTGGGCAGAACTTTGTGATTGGATACCATACGAACTTACCG
Source organism: Balneolaceae bacterium (assembly GCA_040878765.1). Taxonomy (GTDB): domain Bacteria; phylum Bacteroidota; class Rhodothermia; order Balneolales; family Balneolaceae; genus Gracilimonas. The sequence continues at coordinate 15,355 of JBBDLQ010000107.1, forward strand.
GCGAAACAGACATTCACCAAATGAAACGCAGCCGCTGTGCAGCCGGCCACAAAGCCATGTGGCATGAAGAGTTTGGCGGCCTTCCCAGCCAGGATTTTTTAACCAGGCTTAATCCTTTGCTTGATGGAATCAGAGACCGGCTTTATGAAGATACTTACACATCGGATGTTCCGGCAGGTACGATATCCAAAAAATGGGCAGAGAAATTGGGCCTTAATGAAAACGTAGTAATAGGCGTGGGGGCTTTTGATGCACATATGGGAGCTGTTGGAGGAAATATAGAACCATACCATTTAGTACGGGTTATGGGAACTTCCACTTGCGATATGATGGTGGCTCCTCAGGATGAAGTAGGTAATAATTTAGTTAGCGGAATTTGTGGTCAGGTTGATGGCTCTGTATTGCCAAATATGGTAGGCCTTGAAGCTGGTCAATCAGCTTTTGGTGATATTTATGCATGGTTTAAAGATCTGATTCTTGAACCTTTCAAAGAGATAATTAATGAAACTGAATTACTCGATAGGGATGAAAAACAAAAACTTCTTGAGGAAGCAGCTGACAAGCTAATAAGAAATCTCTCTGAAGCTGCGGCAAAACTAGAGGTGGTTGATACTGGCATTATAGCCCTCGACTGGATGAACGGCCGCCGCACCCCCGATGCGAATCAAATGTTGAAAGGAGCTATTGAGGGGCTGGATCTAAGTAGTGACGCCCCTAAAGTTTTTAAAGCTCTTGTTGAGGCTACATGTTTTGGTTCTAAAATGATTGTTGATCGTTTTATTGATGAAGGTATTAGAATTGAAGGTGTCATTGGAATGGGAGGGGTTTCGAAAAAATCACCTTTTGTTATGCAAACGCTGGCCAATGTATTAAATATGCCTATACGGGTTTCGAAGTCCGAACAAACCTGCGCTTTGGGAGCGGCTATATTTGCGGCTGTTGCTTCGGGAATTTATGATTCTGTGGATGAGGCAAAGAAAAACCTGGCAAGTGGTTTTGAACAAGTCTATGAACCGGTTCCGGAAAAAGCAGAGGTCTATAAAAAAATGTATCAAAGGTATAAATCATTTGGGAATGTGATTGAATCCAGAATTATGAATACACCAGTAAATAAAGATCATGAATAAATTTAAAAAGCTAAAACAGGAAGCATACGATGCCAACATGCGCTTGCCTGAGCTTGGATTGGTGTTATTTACTTTTGGAAATGCAAGCGCAGTTGACAGAAATGAAGGCGTTTTTGCGATTAAGCCATCCGGTGTTCCATATGAAGAACTAAAAGTTGAGGACATCGTAATTGTGGATTTTGATAACAAAATTGTGGAAGGTGATATGCGTCCTTCCTCGGATACTAAAACACACGCTGTATTGTATAAAAACTGGGAAAATATTGGCGGTATTGTTCACACCCATTCCACCTATGCTACAGCCTGGGCACAAAGTCAGCTCGATATTCCAATATTGGGAACCACACATGCCGATCACTTAACCCACGATGTTCCGTGCGCTCCACCCATGGATGATGCCATGATTGAAGGAGACTATGAACATGAAACAGGGAATCAAATCCTCAATTTATTTAAAAAACGTGGTTTTTCTTATGAAGAAGTGGAAATGATTTTAGTTGGCAATCATGCACCATTTACATGGGGCAAAACAGTGGATAAAGCAGTTTATAACAGTGCAGTTTTAGAAGAACTTGCAAAAATGGCTTACCTGGCACTTCAGATAAATCCCGATGCCCCGAGATTAAAAGAGAGTTTAATTAAAAAACATTACGAACGAAAACACGGTGCTGATTCCTATTATGGTCAGGATTAATAACTAATGAACCAGATCTTAAAACACATTTTTTAATACTATTATGAACAAAACAACCCAAAAAGAAATCTGGTTCGTAACAGGCAGCCAGCATTTGTATGGTGAAGAGACCTTAAGACAAGTTGAAGCTCACTCTATTAAAGTAGCTGAAGGATTAAATGCTGAAATCCTCGCCCCGGTAAAAATCATATATAAGTCGGTTTTAACAACTTCCGGTGATATCAGAAGATTGTGCCTGGATGCCAACAGTTCTGATAATTGTATAGGTTTGATAACCTGGATGCACACTTTTTCTCCTGCTAAAATGTGGATTGGCGGTCTTCGTATTCTCGATAAACCATTTGTTCACCTTCATACGCAGTTCAACCGCGATATTCCCTGGAATGAAATTGATATGGATTTCATGAACCTGAATCAGTCTGCCCATGGTGGCCGGGAATTCGGCTTTATCAACGCCTTTATGGGAATAGACCGTAAAGTGATAGCCGGACACTGGCAAGATCCTGATGTTATTAATGATTTAGATGGGTGGATTCGGGCCGCGATAGGGAAACACGAATTGCAGCATTTAAAAGTAGCTCGATTTGGTGATAACATGCGGAATGTTGCTGTTACAGAAGGCAACAAAGTTGCTGCAGAATTACTTTTTGGCTTGGATGTAAAAGGATTTGGTGTCGGGGATTTGGCAGAGCATGTAAATAATGTTTCTGAAGCAGATCTAAAGAATTTGCTGAATATTTATAAAGATGAATATAAAATTTCAGCAGAAAACAGCACCGATGAACAATACAATCATTCCGTTAAAGAAGCAGCACGTATTGAGCTTGGAATCAAATCATTTTTGGATGAAGGCGGGTTTAAAGCATTTACAACTACCTTTGAAGACCTACATGGCCTGGAACAACTACCCGGCCTTGGTGTGCAGCGACTGATGGAGCAGGGGTATGGCTTTGCCGGGGAAGGAGACTGGAAAACAGCGGCACTGGTTCGGGTTACCAAAGTTATGGCAGAGGGATTGGAGGGCGGAACTTCATTTATGGAAGATTACACCTATCATTTCAATCCCGGGAAAATGCAGGTTCTTGGGGCACATATGCTGGAGATTTGTCCATCTATTGCAGCAGATAAAGCTTCTCTGGAAGTTCATCCGCTTTCAATTGGAGGTAAAGCAGATCCGGCACGACTGGTTTTTAACGGTACACCCGGAGCTGGTTTAAATGTGGCACTTATGGATATGGGTAACAGATACCGGATGTTAGTGAATAAAGTAGAAGCGGTAGAAACACCTGGATTGCCTAAACTTCCGGTGGCAAGGGTGTTATGGAATCCTGAACCCGATCTGAAGACAGCTGCAACTACCTGGATTTTAGCCGGCGGTTCACATCACACATCCTATAGTCAGGCCTTAAACATAAATCATATACGGGATCTTGCAGAAATGATGGGTGTTGAATGCCTGGTTATCGATGAAAAAACGGATATTCATCAATTTAAAAATGAGATGAGATCGAATGAGGTGTATTACAGTTCGCACAGGGGAATCCGGTGAGTTGAATTCAGCCAGCTTACAATAAATGTATTGGTTTTAAGAATGTTCTCAGAGAGAAATGGCCAAATCAATGATCTGGATAAACTCGACATTGGTTAGCAGTAAAATGAGTGCCGCGATAGATAAAATGATATATAAACCTATGGTGAACAAGAGGTAAAATATTCGATTGGGCCCCATTTTATGTGATGAATCGTAAGCAGCTCCTATAAATGAAATATACCAGATCAGTAAATAAAATCCGGCCAACATTAAAATGACTGAACTGCCGGTTTCTGCTGCAAACAAAGTTACCATCACGGTTACAATGATAAAATCCGAATAAAAAGCTCCGGCATATAAATTTATGGTTTGGCTGAAATGATCTAAAGTTTTAGCGGGAAGATGCAGCCAAAAAATTGTTAAGAGTTGAGTGATCAATAATACTATCACCCCAAAAAAGAATAAACTTATATAGTTGATTCCCGTTATTGCGAGATAGGGAAGATGGTGAAATAGGGCTTGTAAGCCTGCTTCAGAAATCAGTATCCGGGAGCTAAGGTAGAATACCAACCCTCCAAAAATTGAATGGAGGATCATCATCAAAATTCCACCGGAGGAGGCCCGTTCGCGGTATTGCTGGATATCCTCCACAAAAAAGCGGTGAGACAAAAACCAGCGAATTATCATAGGGCGCACATAAGGCAGGTATTTAATTTGTATGGCTAATGCTATCCAAAGCATGAAAAGCAATAACACCACCCATCTCGCTGAAACCGGTTCCCCCGGTATTTTTGGCTGCGGCATAATCCATTGACCGCTATCTGTATAATTTTGCAAACTTTTAGTGATGGGAGGATAATTCTCAATAGCTTCCAATAACCAAGAGGAACTAAAAAAATGAATCAGGTTCGGGCTGCCTGATATTTCCTGATCAAAAGTGGACTGAAGGGTTGATAAATCCCAAATCTGAAATTCATTGGAATAGTAATATTTACCGAATGGCCGTGTGGGCGACTCAAAATTATACCAATTATTGTTGGAATAGAAATAAAATGATTTATTGGATTGAGCCTTAAGTGAATCAATAACAGGGCTAAATACCGTTTCAAAATCGGAGTGACGAGTTTGACTGTGGCTGAGTAACCCGATTCCCGCAACGTGAAAATACGAACGATAGCGGTCAGAAATAGCCAGAAAGTCTTCCAGGAGCTCATTCTGTTGAGACTTGAAGTCGGAGATCGTCAAATAAGACTTATTAGACCGAACTAAAACGGTAAAATTTGCTTCTTCTGCTAAAGAAAGAATTTGGGGATCAACAGGATGATCAATTTCCAGGTAACTGATGCCCAGTTGGGAGAAAGCATCAAGTTGCTGATTTACTTTGATGGTGTCTTCGGGTACTTCCCAGGTAATTCCCAAAATTCCCTGTGCACAAAGTCCGGAGCTATTTCCCGCAAACAATAAAAGGAGGAGAATTGCAGGAAGATATGTTGCTTTAAATTTCAATTATGCTACAACTTCAGCTCCGTAGTACTCGGAAATAGTGGTTTTTTGAAGTGGATTAGCCATCAATGTTGCAGAAGTACAATCGGTTATTTCAACCTCCACATAATCACCGGGTTTAAAGTCCTCCCGGTCAAATACAACCATTTTATTGGTATCGGTTCTTCCGCTTACCTGCGCATCCGATTTTTTACTTGTACCCTCAACAAGCACCAAATGCCGACGGCCTATTTCATCTTTATTTCTTCTTTCCTGAATTTCCCGCTGTTGTGTGATGATCTCAGTCAGACGTTGTTTTTTAACTTCTTCAGGCACATTATCCTCATATTTTCGATAAGCCAGTGTCCGTTCCCGTTCCGAATAGGCAAACATATAAGCGAGGTCGTACTCAACTTCTGCCATCAGGGATAGAGTTTGCTGATGTTCCTCTTCCGTTTCATCACAAAAACCGGCAATAATATCTGTTGAAAGGGAAACACCGGGAATAATGGCCTTCATTTTTTGAATGAGGTCCAGGTATTCTTCCCTTGTATAAGGGCGGCGCATACGCTCCAGCATGGCATCACTTCCTGCTTGTGCCGGGATGTGAATATAATTGCATAGGTTAGGCCGTTCGGCTATCAGGTTCAGTAATTCCGTTGGGAAATCTTTGGGGTGAGGAGATGAAAATCGGAAGCGTATTTCCGAATCAACCTTACTTGCTTCATCCATTAAATGTGCAAAAGTGGTTTCACCATCCAGATAGGAATTTACGTTTTGCCCAAGTAATGTGATTTCTTTATAACCTTCATCACTTAATTGTTTTATTTCTTTCAAAATAGATTCCATGGGACGGCTGCGTTCACGTCCGCGTGTAAATGGAACCACACAAAAGGAGCACATATTATCGCATCCGCGCATGATGGATACAAAAGCATTAACGCCGTTACCGGTAGTGCGAACCGGCGCAATATCAGCATAGGTTTCTTCGAGAGACAGGAGCACATTAACTGCTTTTCGGCCGTCTTCAACTTCCTCAAGCAGGCGGGGGAGGTCGCGGTAGGCATCGGGGCCTACAACAATATCTACAAGGTGTTCCTGCTCAATGATTCGATCTTTTATTCGTTCGGCCATGCAACCTAAAACGCCTACGGTTAAATCGCCATTTTCTTTTTTAATGGAACGCAGTTCTTTGAGCCGGTTCCATACTTTGGTTTCGGCATTTTCGCGAATAGAACAGGTGTTTACTAATACAATATCGGCGCTTTCGGCATTATGGACCGGTTTCATGCCTACATCCAGTAAAATTGAATTCACGATCTCAGAATCCGCAAAATTCATTTGGCAACCGTATGTTTCTATATGGAATTTTTTATTCGTCACTATACTGATTTTTTTTTCGTTCAAATAAATTGAAATTTTACGACCTCAAAGAGTCTCAGGCTTTTTGCCTTTAATTTATACTCACTACCTAATAAAACTTTAGAAATATCGGGTGGATATTTTCAGTTTCAAATTCAAACAAAAAATATACAAATTATTGCTTTTCCGGACTATCTGGCCAAATATCAGGATGATCTCTCCAGCTTGAAAGCAGATCGAGGTCATCACCGTTAATCATACCTTTTTCAACAGCCACATTAACCAGCGTCTTATAGTCGGTAAGGGTATATACAGGAACATTTTGGTCGGTAAAGCGCTGTGATGCGTTATCAAAATCATAGGTAAATATTGATAGTACGGCTTCCACTTTGGCACCCACAAATTTCAGAGCTTCGATAACGGAAATAGCTGAGCTTCCGGTAGAAATAAGGTCTTCAATAACAATGGTAGATTCACCTTTTTTTACCCCGCCTTCAATTTGATTTCCCATTCCATGTGCCTTGGCCTTTGCACGAACATAAGCCATTGGTTTATTCAAATTGGCTGCCACCCAGGCTGCATGGGGAATTCCTGCAGTTGCTGTGCCGGTAATTACATCTATTTTTGGAAAATTTTGCTGGATGATATCCGTGAATTCATTCTCAATTTCATTGCGTATTTCAGGATAACGTAATGTCAGGCGGTTGTCACAATAAATAGGGGAATTCCAACCTGAAGTCCACGTAAATGGATTATTAGGTCGTAAAATTACTGCATTAATATCGAGCAAATGAGCAGCCAGCACACGTGCAAATGAGGTATTGAGTATCATAAGTAGTTATAAAAATTCAGTTAATGGTACCGCTGAGATGAGTGAGGTATTAAACTATCCCAAATAAATTTGGCCAAACAAAAATAAGAGTTTTTAAGCAGATTAGCGCAAATAATCCTGCCAATAAATCATCGGCTAAAATCCCGGTTCCGCCTTTTATATTTTGGAGTTTATTAATTCCCAACGGCTTTAAGATATCAAAAAACCGAAAGAGCAGGAAACCCGAAATAAGTAGTAAAATATCGGCTCGAGGGCTGCCTGAGAAGGAAATTGTAATGAAAGTAAGACCTTGTCCCGCCCATTCATCAATAACCATTTTTCCAGGGTCTTCCCCAAATTCATCCTCAAAATAAGGTGCTACCCACAAAGAGATAATGGATGACAGAATTACAAAAAGAAGTAAAAGGCCATAAATTTGTGCTTGTATGATCAAAAAAATAATAAAAACAGAAAACAAACTACCCGCTGTACCGGGGGCTTTTGGAATTAATCCGGAATAAAAGCCGGTGCCTAATAAGAATTTGATGGTTTTCACGAAAACTGCGCCTGTTTTTTAAACATATCCCGGTTCACCCATAAATATTCGATACCGGAATAAACAGTAAGGGCAGTCACAAAAAGCATGGCATAATACAAAACGCCAGAGTTTAAAAACGCAACAGCAGTATCGGAAAAATCAATATCGGCTTGAATAAATACACCAAGCAATAAAACGGCGTATAAAAAGATCATTTGGACCAAGGTTTTTGCTTTGGCCGTAAACCGGGTTATAATGATGATATTTTTCTTTCCGGCGTAAAGTCGTAATCCGGTTACTACAACATCACGTACCACAATTGCAATAACAGCCCACCACGGAAATTGGGTTGGATCTATAAAAGGGAGGCAGAAAAAGCCGGCAAAGGTGAGGAATTTGTCGGCAAGGGGATCGAGGAATATTCCGAAATCGCTTTCCAGTTGATAGTAACGGGCTATTTTACCGTCAAAATAATCGGTAACGGCTGCAGCGGCAAAAACAGCTATACTCAGAGCGCGCCAAATCAATTCATCCTGTATATACATGAACAGGAAAATGGGAGCAAGTATCATTCTCAGTGTACTGAGTATGTTGGGAAGGTTCTTCATTTATAATTTTAATTCAATTTTATCACCCAAACTTACTAAGTAATTCAATTCATAACACGGAGATTTTGTCGATCCCTGAATAAGCTTGACCGTTATTATTGATTATTAGTTTAGATTAAAA
>JBBDLQ010000108.1:0-3674 GCA_040878765.1 Balneolaceae bacterium
CTTATCACCATATCACCAATTCACTCAATAAAAAAACTGATATTTACATTCGCCCTTACTTCCACTGTTTGGGAAAAATCCATCATGGAGGCATCGGCTGACATAGACATCACTTCCATAGCATTTGCTTTTCTTGGAACTCCAATTTGATGGTCAGAAAAGTTTATGTTAGACACTTTACCTAATTTCACCCCAGCCGTTTCGGCTATTAGCTGGGCCCGTTCTTTGGCCGCTTCAATAGCAGAAATAAGTGCTTTTTCTTTACCCTCGGTAATTTTTGTGGATGAAAACTGACCGTTGAAAGAATCAAAGCCGTTTTCGATCAGGCTAAGCTGGATCTTTTCATAAATGGAAAAGTCATTGAAGGTAATACTCACCGATTGATTGGTAGAAGTGATGTACTCCCTCTCATTGTTATTATAGCGGTTATTAATCTGCCGGCGGTTCATTCGCACGGGTTCGTAATCAATATCTTCTTCTTTGATATCCAGTTTTTGCAGTAATTCCGCAAGCAGGGATTCTCTCTCGCGATGAAGCTCAAAAGCTTCCTGTGGTGTTTTGCCTTCCGCGTTAATATTCACATTAAAGATAATGAGGTCGGCCGGAAGTAATTCCGAAGCACTCATATTAATAGTGATAGTTCGTTCCGAAACCGGTTGCTGAGCCAGTGTAGTACAGCTCATTCCGAAAAACAATAAGCTAACGGTTAATGAGATCTTGCTAAGTTTATTACCACTCAATGCCATATTTCTGTTTGATGTGTTGTACTTCTGCATAATTTTTTCCCTGGTTAATTTTAAATACCCGGTTTCCTAATTGGTCATATTCTTTGACTTTGTAACCGGTTCTGTACCAACTTTCTAACACTTCTAAATATTGTTGCTCTTTTTCCCTGTTTTTGATAATCATCCCAAACCGGTATTCCGAATCTCCCTTTGATACTACTATATAGAGCAGTGTTCTTGTGAACAGAAAACGAAACGACTGCAGGGTGTTAATACTGATTTTTGTATTGGAATCAATATCAATGGGGGAGTCAGGGAATAAATCAGGATTTTTTTTTGGATGAACGGAGATTTCATTTTCTGAGAATTTCACCTTCCCTGCATTTCGGCTGAAAAATAGGGTGATAAAAGCGATGCTGTATGCAATCACCATTCCGGCTCCAAAAAGAAATTCAGTCCAGTTAGGCAGATCATAATTAAGTATATCCAAAATAAATATGGTAATTACCACACTCATGGCAATTGACATCGTGATTTTGAATTGAATAGTTTCTGTGAAGGTTACCCTACCTGTTAGCGGATCCTCTTTGCTGGATATTTTTAAAAGCCCGAATTCACTCATGATTATTCAAGTATTTTATTAATCTCTGGTAGCATTTCTTTTATCCAAATTGCATACATCTTTTCGGAAGGGTGGAGATTATCAGCAGCTAATAATGTAAGGTCATCAGCGGCTTTCTCTGATATTAGGGTGATATTTATGAATGGAATCTCATATTCAGCACAAATATTTTTTGCGATATCGTTATAAACCTCAATTTCTTGGCGAATGATAACAGGATTGCGATTCTTTGCAAAAGGAGTAACTCCGTAATTGGGTATGGATATCACAATAACCCGGCCGCTGTCATTACCAGCAAAATAAATAGCTTGTTCCAGAAGCTCTCTGAATTCAGTTCGGTACAAACTAAGATTCAAACCCTGGTATTGGTTGTTGACGCCAATCAACAGTGAAACCAAGTCAAAAGATAGGTTTGGATTATTAGTTGCGATACCATTTTTCAGGTTGGAGGTAGTCCATCCGTTGGTAGCAATTATTAGTGTAGTATCAACCTGAACACCATGGGCCGACAGAGAATCAGAGAGCTGCATGGGCCAGCTGTTTTCTGCTTCTATACCGGTTCCAATAGTGTAAGAATCACCCAGTGCGAGATAGGAAATGGGTTGGGTGGAATCTGCTTTAGAGCGCTCAATCTTGGGCTCACAATTCGTGAAAAACAAAAATAAAAGTAAAATAAGAACCGATAGTTGTGAATTTCTTTCGTAAAAAACCATTTATAGCGGGCTTTGATAGTATTTATAAGCTTTATTAAGGATAAGGTTACCTGAGGATTCTTGCACGAATAAAATTTATGGAAGCGCTTGCATTTATGCTAAAAACAGACTTTTATTTGGATACCTAATTATTGGCCGAAAAACACCAAATTAAAATGGGGTTGGTTTTCGATAATCTCAGACGGAATATTAACGGTCTTAAATAATCAAATAACCTAAAAGGATCAGGAATATGATGAAAAAGTTACAACTAATATTTTCGCTATGTGTGATGTTAATACTAACGGGCTCTGCTCTGGTAGATATACAAGCCAGGAGTTTGGATGATGATACCCAGATTTCAGGTATAGTTACTGATGCAAATGGAGAGCCCCTTGCCGGGGTTAATATTCGTGTTATTGGCAAAGTGATTGGTACAGCTACCAATCCGGATGGAACCTTTAGCTTAACGGTTCGGCAGGATCCACCTCTTACCTTATTGGTATCTATAGTGGGATTTCAATCTCAGCAAATTGAGATTACAGACCCTGTCGTAGATGATCTCGAAATAGTGCTGCAGGAAGAAACTATTTCAGGCGGCGATTTAGTAGTATCAGCTTCCCGTGTGCAGGAAAGTATCCTGGAAGCCCCGGTAACTATTGAACGGCAGGATGCCATCCAAATCAGAACTACGGCATCTGACGATTATTATAAAGCCCTGGCCAATTTGAAAGGGGTTGATATGACCACAAGCAGTATCAATTTCCAAATTATAAATGCGAGGGGATTTAACTCTACCGGTAATACACGAATGGTGCAGCTTACCGACGGAATGGATACTCAGGCTCCGGCTTTGAACTTCCCTATTGGTAACCTCAACGGACCTTCACAATTGGATGTAGAAAGCATGGAATTTCTGCCTGGTGCATCATCGGCACTTTACGGACCCAATGCTTTTAACGGAATTTTATTGGTGAATAGTAAAGATCCTTTCCAATACCCGGGTTTGAGTGTTTTAGTAAAATCAGGGATTAACCACATGGATGGACAGGCAAGTTTGGGGGAACCTGACAGTCCGCAGCCTATGTATGAGACTGCTATCCGATATGCAAAGTCGTTTAATAATAAATTTGCCTTCAAGGTAAATTTCTCCTACTCACAAGCTGAAGACTGGAGAGGCATTAACTACAGCGACAAAAACTCTGAATTGAACAGTGGCCTGGCTAATAACCCTGCTTTTGATGGTGTTCATACCTATGGAGATGATGGTACTTTTAATATTGCTCTTTTAGGCTTACCGAGCCCAACACGCACACAAATTGCGGCAGGTGTTTCAGCGCAAACCGGAGCACCTCAGGATGAGGTAGAAAAATATTTAGCTGCGCTGCCATCACAACCGGTAGCCAGAACAGGGTATCAGGAACAATATTTGGTGGATAACGATGCCCAAAACCTGAAATTCGGTACTTCACTCCATTACCGGCTGAATGATGAAATTGAAGCCAGTTACAGCTTTAATTATGGGTATGGAACCTCGGTTTACAGTGGTGCCCAGCGTTACAGCCTGAGCAATTTCTATATTTCCCAGCATAAAATTCAGATCGACGGAGATAATTTTATGGTGAAAGCCTACGG
>JBBDLQ010000109.1:0-2076 GCA_040878765.1 Balneolaceae bacterium
GAATCAATTAGTAAATATTAGATGTTAAAACGGTTTAAGGCTTATTTACGGGTTAATCATAAACATTTACCCGTTATTTTCTTTACATGTGGTTTTTTGTGGGATACCTTAACCTTAGGCAGCATCGATCGGATGTACGATCAGATAATATTATCCACTCATCTTAGTCTGCTTACGATTTGTTTATACTTGTATAATCTAACAGATGATGGAAAATGGAAAGGGACATTTTTTGAGAAATATGAAGCATATTTACCACTGGCCATTCAGTTTTTTCTCGGGGGATTGTGCAGCGCCTATGTGATCTATTTTTCCCGGAGTGTCTCTTATACTAAAACCATTATATTTTTTATCCTTCTTCTGATTCTACTATTTGCGAATGAAGTACTAAAAAGAAGGCTATCCAACAAATACCTTCAGTTTAGTGCCTACTTTTTTGTGTGTTTTACCTTCTTCACTTTTTTCATCCCAATGATTATGAAGAGCATGAGCACCTTTCTGTTTTTGGTGTCCGGCTTTATTAGCCTGGGTATTACCTTGGCGCTGATCATATACATCTATAGCGTAAGCCCTTCAACCCGAAAAGAAATACACTTGGGAAAAATGACGGCTATGATTCTGGGCATCTACCTGCTTATAAATACCTTTTATTATTTTAATATTATTCCACCGGTTCCCCTTGCATTAGATAACGGTTTGATAGCACATAACGTTGAAAAAGTTGCTGAAACCGATGAGTATATTGTCACCTATGAAAAAAATTCCTGGTATAGGTTTTGGAGAGAAAATAAGTATGAATTCGCCTATCAACCCGGTTCCGATGTTTATGTTTTTACATCTATTTTTGCCCCATCAAAGCTAAAAAAAGCTGTTTTACATCGGTGGAAATGGTACAGTCCACATACGGAGCGCTGGGAAGTTATTGATGAAATTGAATTTGAAATTACAGGAGGCAGAGAAGGTGGATTTCGAGGTTACACTTACAAAAGTAAAATGATGGATGGTCAGTGGAAGGTTGATGTTATTACAGATAATGGGCAGGTTTTAGGTAATATTAATTTTGAAATTGATTCCAGTGCAACAGCTAAACCTGTAGGATTAATAAAAAAAGTTTTTTGATTTTTTATACTTGGTAATCTGCTCCATTGCATAATGCACCCATCATAAATGAAAAAAGGCTCAATCAATAAATGTCAGAAATCCAGTCAAATGAAACAGATAATAAAAAATTAGGTTTAACTACCGGTAAGCTGCTGGTTTTATCAATAGTTTCGGTAAATGTTTACCTCTTCATTTCTCTTCTAATCATCAGGTACTGGCATGGTGGTGGGTTGACAGATCTTTTTGTAAGCGGGTTTTCAATATGGTATCAATTTGGTATTGGGGTTGGTGCAGGATGTGTGGTTTCCGGCTTGATATATTTTATCATCACCTTTACACCAGTATCCAATGTTCTTTCCGATTATTTTATTTTTGACGCCTTATCCAACGCCGGTTTTTCCTTTTTTGATAATACTCAGCTTTCCTTCTTTGCCGGAGCTGGAGAGGAGCTTCTTTTTCGGGGAGCTATTCAGCCATTGCTGGGAAATGCACTAACTTCTGTGATTTTTGTAGGCATTCATGGGTATTTCAAATTTAAATCAGCTCGCCACATGGTGTTTGGCGGGATGATGTTTGCACTCAGTTTAATACTTGGGCTATTATCTGAATACATTGGATTGATTGCAGCCATGAGCGCTCACGCGGTTTATGATGTGATCATGCTTCAACTTATTCAACGGAAAAATTCCCATAATTAAAGAACCTCAATCATCTGCTCAAGCCGTGGCATCCGTGTTCAATATGATTGGTTTCTATGCTCCCGGATAATCGGCTTCAAAATATCATCCAGTCCATTGGTTTTGATCTCGAACATAGTGGCTAAATATTGGCCAAGCTGCCCGCTGGGGAATCCCTGTCTCGAAAACCACTCCAGATAATGCACAGGTATACTGGTGATGTACCATTCCTTGTATTGACCAAAAGGCATTTTGGCCTGCACCAGTTTTATAAGGAAATTAGGATCGTGCATATTTG
>JBBDLQ010000109.1:2176-5121 GCA_040878765.1 Balneolaceae bacterium
GTTAGCTTGCATCAATAAATGAAAAATAGTAATTAAAGCGCAGTTTATTGGTCAACTCTTAAAATAAACCTGAATAAATTTATGCAAGCAAGTTGGATAGCAGCATTATCGTTGATTCTATTCTATATCGGGTATCGATATTATTCCAAATTTCTGGCAGAAAAGATCTATCAGCTAAATCCTGATTTCATGACCCCGGCACATGAGTTTAAGGATGAGGTAGATTATGTTCCTGCGAATAAATTCGTGCTGCTTGGTCATCATTTTACCTCCATAGCAGGTGCAGCTCCAATTGTGGGCCCGGCCATAGCGGTTTATTGGGGCTGGCTTCCGGCTATGCTTTGGGTGGTCTTAGGAACCATTTTTGCAGCCGGCGTTCATGATTTTGGAACGATGGTATTGTCGGTACGAAATAAAGGGCAGTCGGTAGGAACGCTGGCTGATAAACTTGTGGGACATCGTGCAAAACTACTTTTTCTATTTATCATCCTGATTTTGGTACTAATGGTAAATGCGGTGTTTGCCTGGGTTATTTCAAACCTTTTCATCAATTTTCCGGCAACCGTATTATCGATTTTTATTCAGATACCCTTAGCTATTTGGATAGGGATACGTGCTTACCGGAAGTCGGGTAATATGGTGGTTCCTTCCGTTATAGTTCTTTTTGTAATGTATTTCACGGCCATCATTGCCAGTTATGTTCCGGTACTTCAAATTGACTTGTTACAGTATTTTGGAGGAGCAGAGAATACGGTATTATTTGGGTTGAGTGGGATTGAAATGGCCTTTTTTATCTGGATCACCATTCTCATGGTCTATGTATATTTTGCATCAACCCTTCCGGTTTGGATGTTACTGCAGCCCAGAGATCTGATAAATGCCTATCAGCTTGTTTTGGGATTGGCTCTTTTATACCTGGGATTATTTATCAGCAGCCCCGAAATAACCGCCCCGGCAACGAATCCAGAAACTTCGGATGTAAGCTGGTTTCCGTTATTGTTTATCACCATTGCCTGTGGGGCTATTTCGGGCTTTCATGGTTTGGTCTCATCAGGAACAACCGCTAAACAATTAGATAAGGAAACGGATGCCCGGTTTGTGGGATATCTTGGTGCCATTGGAGAGGGCTCACTTGCATTAATAACTATCGTTGCAATTGTTACCTATTTTAATTCAACAGGTGAATTTATGGAGGTATATCATTCCTTTTCGGAAGCCGGCGCAGTTGGATTGAATATTTTTGTTGAAGGTGCCGCACAGTTGGCAACGGCATTGCTTATTCCGTTGGAAGTTGCCAAAACAATTATTGCTGTAATAGTTATTAGTTTTGCAGCCACAACTTTAGACACTTCAGTTCGCCTAATGCGGTATATATTGAATGAACTGGGGGAGGAATACAAAATCAAGCAGCTAACCAAACTTCACACTTCTACATTAATTGCAGTAGGTGCCAGCGCAGCATTGGTTTTATTACCGGAGGGCCCAAAAGGAATTGGTTCCGGGGGATATTTATTATGGCCGCTGTTCGGAACTTCAAATCAGCTTTTAGCAGGAATTAGTTTATTGCTGGTTACTATTTGGCTGAAACGGCAAGGGCGAAGTATCATCTATACGCTGATACCAATGGTTTTTTTAATGATCATGACCCTATGGGCAATGACAGAACAGGTGGTTTTTGATTGGTCGGGTTACGGAGAAAGTGATACTAATTTTCTGTTATTTATTTTTGGAAGCATAATTTTGGGCTTCACCATTTGGATTATATTGGAAGCAATTTCTATTGTGAGAAGAGAGAACTAATCTTCTTTATAGTAATTTATAAATTTCTGTTCATCTTCCGATTTTCCGATCAAAATAATCTCGCTCTTTTCAGGTATAGGTTTATTTGGATCCGGATTAATGTCCTGTTCACCCTCCACCTGATAGGCAATTACGTTGCACCCGGTTAGATTTCTGATATCCGCCTCGACTAAAGATTTCCCCATTAACTTTTGAGGTGTTTTAAGGCTGAACACATTTAATCCCTCAGCTATCATTACAATATCATTATCTTCAAAAATATTGAAAATGGCATTAGCGCCCATCGAGGCATAAGACATTACGAAATCTGCACCTGCACGGTGTAATGTATTTACATTCCGCTCTAAGGTTGATCGTGCAATTATATGGATATTAGGCCTTAAACTTCGACAATAAATGGTTAAGAATATATTTACATCGTCTTCGTGAGTGGTAATAATGACCGTTGGCGCATTATCAATACCCGCTTTTTTTAAGGTTTCAAGATCCGCAGCATTACCCAAAATATAATTTTCGGAATCACGAATACGGTCAGGTTTTTTATCTATAATATTATACTTAAGATTTCTTTTTTTTAGATGATTTGCTGTAGATCGCCCCACACGGCCTGCACCAATTATCAAAATAGGTTCATCGCTTACACCATAAATGCCAAATAATTCATCATATTTTCTCAGTTGTTCTGTGGACCCGGCTAAAACCAAAACACTGTAATTTTTTATTTCAACATCAGGATGTGAACCTAAAAATTTTCCACGCTCCCAAATCCCAACAACATTAATTCCAAGATCTTCTCTCAGGCGGCTTTCACGAAGAGTTCTGCCAACCAAAGGGGTGCCAAATGTGGTAGCCTCTGCAATCACTAATTTTCCAAAACGGCCAACGGTATGAATTCGGGCATCCTGTCCAAGTGTTCTGCGGGAAAGCGCGCGGCCAAGGATATTTCCTAAATGTAATACATGATTGGCCCCGGCTAATTTCAGAATATCCAGGGAATCGTAAGAATTAGCCGTTGATATTATTTTTACATCATTGCTGAATTCCCTTACCGTATGGGCAACATTTGTATTAAACATATCTGTGCCGCCCGTAACCACCATGGCGGCACTCTCAACACACATTTTTGTATAGGTTTCGGGATCATC
>JBBDLQ010000109.1:5221-23056 GCA_040878765.1 Balneolaceae bacterium
GTAACCCAGGAATGATTTTGCCCCTCAAATTCCATGATTTCATGGAAAATAATACCATAGCCAACAATCAACGCAACAAGAATAAAAACAAACCGGAGAAGCCTTTTGATATTAGTCTTGGTATTCCTGCTAGAAATAAAATAGCTGATTTGAGAGGTAAAAAATTTCATGCGGGAATATGAAAGTTAGAGGAATGAAAAGAAAGAGAAATCAGTAATTTCTTACCAAAGTTATTAATTTGAAACAACCAACTAAATTATTCACTAATATAAGCGGATCTTATAAATAGTTTTTGTTTGGTTTATACCCGCTCATCGTTTTAATATTTCTGAATAAATATGAATTACTCTGAAGAAATCTGGCTTTCCTGGATGGATCATCTGGCTGAGAATGATTTTGTGATAGTGAATGATTTTATCAGTGATGTATTGTTTTCAGAAATTATGCAGTTTTTTAGTGATATGGAACAAGCTGATAAACTGAAAAAGGCCGGTATTGGGGCTCAAGAAGATTTCCAGGTAAAAGCCGAAATTCGGGGCGATTTCATTTATTGGTTGGATGAGAAAAGAGACACCGCCCTGGCTCCATTTTTTGGTTTGATGGATGAGCTTACTCAAAAACTTAGGAGATATTGTTACTTAAGTTTATCGGGATCAGAATTTCATATCGCAAAATACCCTGTGGGTTCCTATTATAGCCGGCATTTAGATCAGTTTCAGGAACGGTCAAACCGTCAAATTACCGTGCTCATCTATCTTAATAAAAACTGGAAAAAAGGAGACGGAGGGGAGTTGGTGATCTATAAAGAGGATAAAAAGATCATAGTAGAACCTGTCGCAAAACGATTGCTGGTGTTTAAAAGTGATGTTATAGAGCACGAAGTGTTAGCAACAAATGTACCACGGTATAGTTTAACCGGCTGGTTATTACACCAACCCGCTGGTTTAGGTTATTTATTTGGTTGATTTTAAATTAATTGTGAAATCCTGCAATCACATAGACCGGTAATCCGGTAACAATTTCTTAATGAGGGAATATTTTATATTGACGTAGTACATTGGTACCATTATGCATCTAAAACCATCATAAAATTCATTACTGTGGCTAAAAAAACAATACTCGTAGTTGATGACGAAAAAGATCTGTTAGACCTTATTGAATACAACCTTAAAAAGGAAGGTTTTGAGGTTTTAAAAGCAGAAAATGGAGAGGAAGGTATTAATATTGCTAAAGAGCATAAACCCGATCTTATCTTATTAGATATTATGATGCCGAAAATGGACGGGATGCAAACGGTTGAGATAATCCGGTCGGAAGAAGATCTTAAAACAATTCCTGTTATTTTTCTGACTGCCCGAAGTGATGAAAAGACAGAAGTGGAGGGCCTGAATAAAGGAGGAGACGATTACATCGCTAAGCCGATCAGCACCACCAAACTTATATCTCGTATAAAAGCGGTGATGCGAAGATTTGAGAATCCAAATGAAGAAGAGGAAGAAATACATCGTCTTGATGTGCATGATCTTACTATCGATAAGGATCGATATATTGTTACCCGTGGTGAGGAAGAATTTCAGCTTCCCCGAAAAGAGTTTGAGCTTTTATATTATCTGGCTAGCCGCAGGGGAAAAGTACGAGACCGCCAAACATTGCTCAATAAAGTATGGGGAGATAATGTTTATGTGGTAGATCGTACCGTGGATGTTCATGTTCGAAAAATCAGGGAAAAATTAGGTGACCACTATATAGAAACGGTGAAAGGAGTAGGCTACCGATTTAAAGAATGAGTAAATCAAAAAAGAACAGAAAAGGTGTATTTCGTCTTGGCCTCAGGACGGCAATTTATGTCAGTATAATATCAACAGGAATTATTTTTTTACTGGCATGGCTGGCTATTGGTATTTATTTGCGGGAGGCCGCTACCCTAAGTTTACTTTCAGGGGGCAGTATATTTTTAGTGACATATGCCGCAACCTATTTTATTACAAATAAACGATTCGAAAAGCTTGAAAATTTGTTTAAAAATATAGCCCGTAAAAGGTTTGTAGAGCTTGAAGAGGTAAAAAGCTTATATGATGACGAAGTAGATTACCTGGTGAAACAGGGCGTCAAATCCAGCAGAACAATTGAGCGGGAAATTCAGCGCTTAAATCGTATTGAGAATTATAGAAAAGAATTTATTGGGGATATATCCCACGAATTAAAGACCCCGATATTTGCCATTCAGGGTTTTATAGAAACCTTGTTAAATGGAGCCCTCGAAGATGAAGAGGTTAACAGAGATTTTCTCAAGAAAGCCATGAGAAATGTAAATCGGCTCACCTATCTTACAAAAGATTTGATGGAGATCTCAAAACTTGAAACCGGGGAACTTAAATCCGACATTGAAGACGTATATCTGTACGAAGTTCTTAACGACATTATTGAAAGCCTGAATTACAAAGCACAGAAGGAAAATATTGCCCTCACACTTGGTGATTTCAATAAAAACATCAAAGTAAAAGCGGATAGAAATCAGGTAAAACAAGTACTTATAAATCTCATTGAGAATGGGATCAAATATAATATTCCGGGGGGCCGGGTTGAGGTTAAGGTTTTTATGAAACCGGGGCAGCTGGAACGTGTTTTTGTTTCTGTTAAGGATACGGGGATAGGTATTGATGAGAAAGATATACCAAGGGTTACCGAGCGTTTTTTCCGGGTAGATAAATCCAGATCAAGAGAAAAAGGAGGAACAGGGCTGGGTTTGGCAATTGTGAAACATATCATGGAAGCCCACGGTGAAAAATTCCAGATAGAGAGCGAACCTAATAAAGGCTCAACATTTACTATAAGCCTTCGCAAAAGCGATCCGGTTCAGGTTTAATTAGATTAGTTGTACCTTCCTTTTCAGAATTTTTAACAAATGAATTTAATATGGTATATGCAGTAATTATGGCCGGTGGGTCGGGAACCAGATTTTGGCCAAAAAGCACAAAAAAGCTTCCTAAACAATTTTTATCTCTTTTCGGTGAAGGCACAATGATTCAAAATACAGCTCAAAGAATTGAGAATATCATTCCGCGGGAGAGGGTCCTTGTAGTCACAAATAAAAACTATGTTAGCATAGTAAAAGATCAGCTTCCCGGGGTTGCAGATGAAAATATAGTTGGTGAACCTGTAGCTAAAAATACTGCTCCGTGTGTGGCTATTGCGGCTGAAATGCTATATAAAAAAGATCCGGAAGCCGTAATGGTAGTTTTGCCGGCCGACCACCATATAAAAAATACTCAAGAGTTTAAATTGATTTTACAGGCAGCAATTGATAAAGCGAAGTCAGGGCCAAATCTAGTAACCATAGGCATTTCACCAAGCCGACCTGAAACGGGATATGGATATATTCATGGAGATAATAATTCAAGGGAAGAGTTTAATAAAAAGTTTGTTCATCCAGTGATAGCCTTTACCGAAAAACCGGATGCTGATACGGCCCAAAAGTTTTTAGAATCAGGAGATTATTATTGGAATAGCGGAATGTTTATCTGGAAAGCCGAAACAATTCTTGGTGAGTTCAAGAAATATTTACCAAAAATGTATGAACAGGTAAAGAAAGCGTCACCCGGATTATTTGAGAAAAGCCATGAAGCATCTGTCAATGAATTTTATCATTCCTGCGAAGGTGTTTCCATTGATTATGGGATCATGGAAAATGCAAAAAGTGTATTTGTGGTTCCCGGAGAATTTGGATGGAATGATGTAGGCAGCTGGACGGCTGTGTATGAACTTGGCCAAAAGGATTCAGCCCAAAATGTAATTTATGCAGAAAACACCGCCTTTAGCGAAGCTAGTCATAATTATATTTCTACTGAAAGCGGAAAATTGATCTCGGTTGTTGGATTAGAAGGAGTGGCCGTCGTAGAAACGGAAGAGGCCATTTTAGTTTGTAAACTGGATAAGGCTCAAAATGTTAAGGATATAGTGGAGCAACTTAAACAGAAAGAAGAATTGCGCCGTTTTCTTTAATCCTGAATTTGAATAATTTGTTGATCGTAGGCTAGTTTTATGTGGTCGGGTAACCGCCGGTTTGTTGGTTCATGATCAACATAGCTGTTCATATGGATAAGATATGCTTCAGGAATTTTAAGGTCATTCAATATTTCAACTGCTTCAGGAATGGTTAGGTGTGTAGGATGATCAGGCTCCCAGCGCAAGGCACTCAGTACAACCACTTTTGATCCCTTAATTATTTCAATGGTTTCATTGGGGATGTGCTTTACATCGGTCAAATAGGAAAAGTCATTAATCCGAAATCCCAAGATGTCTAAATTACCGTGGGTGACAGGAAGTGGAGTAACATCAACCTCCTCTCCCAATTTAAATTGATCTGGAGCCACCTGCAGATCAAGAGAAGTTGACCCGGGATATTTATCATCCCCAAATAAATAATCAAACCGTTTTTGGATAGATTTGATGCAGGATTTGGAAGCATAAACAGGTATTGCTGAATTCTGGATATAGGAATAAATACGAAGATCATCTAATCCGGCAACATGATCCATATGTTCGTGGGTAATGAGGAGGTGATCAATGGATTTAATTTGTGAACGAATACTCTGAATTCGAAATTCAGGCCCGGCATCAATTAATATGGATTGATTTTTAGTTTGAATCCAAACCGAACATCGTGTACGCTCATTTCTCGGGTCATGTGCCAATTTTTCTCTTCTAAAACCACCGGCAACGGGAACACCCATTGAAGTGCCAGTTCCTAAAAAAGTAATTTTCATTCTAATTCAAATTCTTCTGAAGATTCCCCGGGTGTAACTTCAAGCTGATCCCACAGTTCTTCCAGTTTTTTTCTAACAGCCGGTTTTATATAAACGCCAGCAAGTTCAATTTGGCCTAAAACCCGCCCCATTGTTCCAAGTTGAGATTCGATTGGTTTATTTTTATTAACCACAACTAATTTTTGGCCCTCAATAATACATTCATCACCTCGGAAAGTACCACGTTCTTTTCGCAATGTATAGCCAGCCTGTTCAAGGATTAGCTCTAGCTCAAGAAGAAATTTTTCAGGTTTCAAAGCGATATACCTAAAGTTAAAGTGTGGCCATTAAGATCGTAATCAAATTCCTCTCCATCAATGTTGTATGAATCAAAAGTGTAATCATATCCCAGGCTGATATTTTTATTAAAGATCACATTATAAAATACGATTCGTGCTTTGCCGTTAAGAGAAAAAACATTTCCTCCAATAAAACCACCGCTTGCAGTACTAAATCCAAAACTTGGGATAAACTGAGCTGTTATACTGAATTTTTCCGGCACAAAATACCGGGCTATTCCTCCGGCTCCAGCACTTAAATTAGTTTGTGAAAATTCATTGCTTGATAAGTCACTCCCAACTGAGGTTAATTTAGAACTAAGCTGAATAGGAACGCCCAGGCCAAAATTTGGTTTCCGAACAAAATAAAAGGGATTGATGAAATTAAGATTTAATGCGAAATAATTATTGTCAGTCAGTCCGGTGAAATTATTACCAAGACTTAGTCCAAGATTAAAACCACCTGATTCGAATGATGCGCGCGCCGCCATTCCGTTAAAAGCTAATAATGGATCGAATTCTGGGTCCCCCTGAAATTGAAAATCTATAAATTCTACACCACCCATTAAAAATGGAGCAAATATATTGGATCTGTTTTGACCGTCACCTGAGCCAACCGAAAACATCTGGGCCGAAGAATAAAGCGGAAACAATAAAATAAAGGAAATCAGAAATTGTTTTAAATGTGTTTGTTTCATCAGGAATGATTTTATTAGTACAAACAGTTTAAACACTAACGCTCGAACAAAAAAATATTTCAATGAAAATTTTAATCTCACTTATAATGATGATGTTTGCAATGAGTTCTGTCAATAATGAGGACTCACCATTATACAATTTCAATGTACCGGATATTGATGGAAATGAAATCTCACTAAGCAAATATAAAGGTAAAGTAATTTTAATTGTTAATGTGGCTTCAAAATGCGGATTTACTCCTCAATACGAAGGGCTTCAAAATATATACGAGGAATATAAGGAGGATGGCTTTGTAATTTTAGGATTTCCAGCCAATAATTTTAACGGCCAAGAACCCGGAAGTGATGAGGAAATTAAACAGTTTTGTACACTCGAGTATGGAGTAGAGTTTCCTATGTTTTCGAAGCTGTCTGTGAAAGGGGATGATCAGGCCGAGTTGTTTACTTATTTAACTACCCAGCCAAACCCAGATTTTGAAGGTGAAATCAAATGGAATTTCGAGAAATTTTTAATTGATGAAGAGGGCAATTTAAAAAGAAGATTCAGAAGTACAGTTAAGCCTGAAAGTGAAGAGCTTCTATCTGCTATTAAAGAAGAATTAGCCAAATAAAGATTCAGCCGGATTAAATTTGACCAGGCAATAAAGGAATTGGAATGATTTCTATAACTTTAAAAAGAGTTTTAGAAATAGCTTGACTTCCAATCGATATGGTCTGTATATTTGATGCTCTCAAAAAGGTCCGGTAGTTCAGTTGGTTAGAACGCCTGCCTGTCACGCAGGAGGTCGAGGGTTCGAGTCCCTTCCGGATCGCAAAATAAAGCTTCCACTTTGTGGAGGCTTTTTTTGTTTGCGGCTTTGTTTTAATGGCAGTGCCCGTTAAATAGTTGAAAGACCAACTATTTCTTATCTTATATTTAAATGAACAGACAATAAAACGCGTAAATTAATAAAAAACAGAGAGTAATGTCGGTAATAGAATCTGTATATGATGTTATTGTTGTAGGTGGCGGTCACGCGGGAAGCGAAGCAGCCGGGGCGGCGGCACAAATTGGAGCCCAAACGCTTCTGATAACTATGAACCTTGAGGCTATTGCGAAAATGTCTTGTAATCCAGCTATGGGTGGCGTTGCTAAGGGACAGTTAGTCCGGGAAATTGATGCATTAGGAGGTTTATCAGGAATTGTAAGTGATGAATCCGGGGTTCAGTTTCGAATGCTCAATCGGAGTAAAGGACCGGCTATGTGGAGTCCTCGGTGCCAAAGCGACAGAATGCTTTACTCTCAAAAAATGAGAGAACAGCTCGAGCAAAAGGAAAATTTGTATTTTCGTCAGGATAATGTTGTCGATCTGATATCAGAGGAAGGTAATCGCATAAAGGGAGTTATAACTCAAACAGGGCAAAAATTTTATGCTAAAACGGTAATTCTGACAAGCGGCACTTTTTTGAATGGACTAATTCATATTGGTGAAACTCATTTTGGGGGAGGGCGATCCGGGGAAAGAGCTTCGGTGGGAATATCCGGTGCGTTGGAAAAATTAGGATTTGAAGTAGGCCGGCTTAAAACCGGAACACCACCCAGGGTTGATGGAAGAACGGTAAATTATTCAGAATTAGAAGAACAGTTAGGAGATGAACATCCGTCTGCTTTTTCATTTTCGACAGAAAAACTGCCCTCAATGAAAGAACAACTTTCCTGCTGGATTGGATATACTAATGAGGAAGTACATAAGGTTTTAGAATCAGGATTTGACCGAAGCCCAATGTTTAATGGGAGAATAAAATCCATTGGTCCCAGGTATTGTCCAAGTATAGAGGATAAAATCAATCGATTTGCCGATAAAGACCGTCATCAGCTTTTTCTTGAGCCGGAAGGGTGGAATACGAATGAAATGTATTTAAATGGTTTTTCAACCTCTCTTCCAGAGGATGTTCAGTATAAAGCATTAAGAACTATTCCCGGTTTTGAAGAAGTAAAAATGATTCGCCCGGGCTATGCTATTGAATATGATTATTTCCCCCCGCATCAAATCAAACGATCCTTGGAAACTAAAAACGTAGACGGATTATTTTTTGCGGGGCA
The DNA here is from genome assembly GCA_040878765.1 of Balneolaceae bacterium. GTDB lineage: Bacteria > Bacteroidota > Rhodothermia > Balneolales > Balneolaceae > Gracilimonas. The sequence goes on from JBBDLQ010000109.1 coordinate 13,086, forward strand.
AATAAACGGTACCACTGGTTATGAAGAGGCGGCATGTCAGGGACTTATGGCGGGAATAAATGCAGCTCTTAAAGTTCAGGATAAAGAACCATTGGTTATTCAAAGATCAGAAGCCTATATAGGAGTTCTGATCGATGACTTGATTAATAAAGGGACCGAAGAGCCATATAGAATGTTTACCTCAAGGGCAGAACACCGGATACTTCTTCGCCAAGACAATGCCGACTTAAGGCTTACAGAAATTGGACACAAAATAGGTTTGGCTTCTTATAACCGGCTCAATAAAGTGCAGAAGAAAAAAGGCGAAATAACTCAATTAGATGATCTCATAAAAGATTATACCATTCGCCCCGAACAACTAGATCCGATGCTTGAGAAAAAAGAGAGCTCACCAATGAGTCAGCCCATGAAAGCAGTTAAGATTTTACTCCGCCCCGAAGTTTCTCTCATAGACATGATGGATTATGACCCGGAGCTTTCAGATCAAATCAAGGCAATTTCCAGTAATGAAAAAGTACTGGAACAGGTTGAGATACAGATTAAATATGCCGGTTATATTGAGAAAGAATTTGAGATGGTAAGGGAAATGGAGAAGCAGGAAAATATGGTTATCCCTGAGCGGATTGAGTACACTAACATCAAAAGTTTATCTACTGAGGGGACACAAAAACTATCAAAAATTCGCCCCGAAACCATAGGTCAGGCCAGCAGAATTAGTGGGGTTTCCGCCAGTGACCTTTCAGTTTTAATGGTTTATCTTAAAAACTAAAACAAAGGTTTCACGTGAAACATCAAATCGTTCACGAACAATTATCTGATTTTGATGCTGAAAAAATAGAGCAGCTATTCAAGCTCCATGAAAAATCTTTCGATAAATATATAGATCTGCTTTTGTGGTGGAATGATAAAGTTAATCTTGTCAGTCGGGGTGTTCCACGTGAAACACTGTATAAACATATTGAGCATTCGTTAGTAATTTCACGCTCAAACTTGTATTTAAATTCCAAGGATATCATTGATTCCGGAACCGGCGGAGGTCTTCCGGGTATTCCGCTGGCAATTATAGATTCCGAAAAATCGATATCGTTGAATGATGTGGTGTCAAAAAAGATAATGGCTTGTAAACAAATTGCCGGCAGCCTCAAATTGAACAATATTACAACCGTTAGTAAATCGATTGAGAAAGTTGAAATAAAAGCCGAAACTGTTATAGTCTCTAAGCATGCATTTAAAATATATGATTTAATAGATATGCTTCAGCAAAAACCCTGGAAAGGAATTGTCTTGTTAAAGGGCAAAGATGAAGTGGGGAAGGAACTAGGGGGAATAGAGGAAGAACTAAATATTAAGATAATTTCCCTCGAGAAGGGTTTTAGCCATTCATTTTATAAGGGAAAGGCGATGGTTGAAATTTCAAGAATTAATAAATATTTATGAAAAGCTCTGAAAGAAGGCTAAAATTAATGCTAATGCTTCAGCAGCCGGGAAAAAAGCAAACTGTAAATGAACTTGCAGAGCATTTCAACGTAAGCAGGCGGACTATCTTCCGTGATTTCAATGCGTTACAAGAAATAAATGTTCCGGTTACATGGGACCGCTATTCAGGGTACGGGTTAATTGAGGGTTATAAGGTCCCCCCATTGATGTTTACCTCCAAAGAGCTTGCAACCATCATGGTTGGGCTGAATTTCGTGAAATCACAAGTTGATCAGGGGCTTGTTGAAGATGCGAAGGGAGTTGAAGTAAAAATAAAAAATGTATTACCGGATGAATTGAAGAAATTCATGAATTCCCTTGAGGGCAGGACTATCGTAGATCCTTATCTAAAATTTGGCGGACAAAAAAAAGAGGGTGGAAGTTGGTATTTAATTAGTAGTGCAATTGCACAACAAAAAAGATTACAATTTAAATACACAACAAAATCTGGTAAAACAGACGTTCGAAAAATTGATCCATATATTTTAGTATTTTTTCAAGATCATTGGAACATAATTGGAAAATCTCATCTTCGGGGAGAAATCCGGAATTTTATCCTCGAAAATATTGATGTGGTCCTGATTTTGGATGAAAATTACACACTCAAAAAAGATTTAGACGTAGAGGGGTTAATTTTTCGATCTGATGAAAGTTCTCATTCAATAATACTACAGGTCGAAAAAGAAGAGATGTCAAGCCTGGAGGCTAATTTACCGGCTAAAATAATTAAGAAAACAGAGGTAAATTCTAAAAATATTAAGGTAGCATTTAAATTCGATAATTTAGACTTTATAAACGAGTGGTTACTTCAATTTGGAAATAAAATCAAAATTGAAGGGCCCGCGGGATTAATCAAAAAAAGAAAAGTATTACTTCGGGAGATGTTAGAGAAGTAGGAAGGGGCCATGGATTTGGATGACATTAAAAAGATGAGTCAGGATACAGACTTAATACCGGGAATCTATAATTATTGTGACCGATGGTGTGAGCGGTGTTACCTATCTTCGCGGTGCTTAACATTCAAAATGGAAAATCGTGATTCAGGAAAGAACAGTTCGAAGGATTTAGACAACGAAGAATTCTGGAATGACCTGTCTGAAATGTTTGCTTTGACGATGCAGATGCTTCATGAGTTGGCTGATAAACAAGGCATCAATTTGGAAAATCTTAAAGATGATATAAAAGTTCGTCCGGTTGATGATAAAGAGATTGAAACTCATGCCGTTATACGATTGGCAAGAATATATTTTGAATCATCGCACGAGTGGTTGAGTGCTAATCGCAAAACAATCAATGATAAAATGGAGGAGCACAGGAAGCTGGTTATAAAAGAAATTAACCCCGGGGAGAATGCAGATAATTTACTGGCTTTAAATGATCTGTATGATATCATTAACTGGTATCACACCATGATTTTAGTGAAATTAAAACGAGCAGTTTTGGGGCTTTTGGAGGATGATTTTGAAGATGAAATCCAAAATGATATGAACGGTACAGCGAAAGTAGTTTTGAATTGTATAGACAGGTCAATATTTGCGTGGTCTGGATTATTAAATCACATGCCCGAACAAGAGGAAATATCACTAAGAAACCTGGTCACCCTTCAAAAACTAAAAAGAAATATATACACGTGGTTTCCGAATGCGGATAAATTTATTCGCCCGGGTTTTGACGAGCAATAGTAAAGCGGCAAATAAAAAAGGGCTTCATTTTTGAAACCCTTTTTGTTCAAGTATAATTTACCGGAAAAATATGCTTAATGATTAATCTTCACCTTCGTCTTCACCATTATCATCTTCTCCTTCTTCTTCATTTACAACCCTTGTTATAGCAGCAATTGCTCCATCAGAGTCTAATCGCATTATGCGAACACCTTGTGTGTTTCTGCCCATAGTGCGGATTCCCCCACAACTCATTCGAATAACCTTACCAGCCTCGGTAATGATCATCAAATCATCGTGATCGGTAACTTCTTTAAGGGCAATTAAGTTGCCGGTTTTTGGTGTTATCTTAAGAGTAATCACGCCTTTACCCCCGCGTGATTGTTCGCGATAATCATCAACCATTGACCGTTTACCGTAACCATTTTCTGACATTGCCAAAACGGTAGCTTCATGGGTGTTCTTGATGACGACCATATCAACGACCTCATCTTTTTTGCTAAGATTCATTCCTTTAACACCGGAAGTATTTCTGCCCATTTCCCGGACATCAGATTCGTGGAAACGAATAGCTCTTCCGTTTTTATTGGCAAGGATGATATTGCTATCGCCATCCGTTAACTCGGCTCCAAGAAGACTATCACCGTCCTTCACATTTATAGCAATAATTCCATCCCGGCGAGGGCGGCTGTATGCTTCGAGGGTAGTTTTCTTAACCAGCCCGCCTTTTGTGGCCATTATTATAGAGTGATTATTGATATAATCTTCATCGTCAAGAGTTTTAACGGGAACAAATGCTTTGATTGTATCGTCCTTATCAAGCTCAATGAGATTTACAATTGCACGGCCACGGGCAAGCCGTCCTCCTTCAGGAATTTCATAAACTTTTAACCAGTAACACATTCCTTTTTCTGTAAAGAACAAAATGTAGTTATGAGTAGTGGCAACAAATAAATGTTCTACATATTCCTCATCACGAGTTGTAGTTCCCTTCATTCCTTTACCGCCACGGCGCTGTCGGCGATACCCGCTTACCGGCATCCGTTTGATAAAGCCTTTATTGGAAATGGTTACAACCACATCCTCATCAGCGATCATGTCTTCAATGTTGAAATCATCTGCAGAATGAACGACCTGGGTTCTTCTTTCATCACCGTATCTCTTCTTAAGATCAGCAAGTTCTTCTTTTATAAGAGAAGTTTGTTTATCACGGTTTGATAAGATTTCTCTGTAATCTGCAATTTTTTCAATGATTTCCCGATATTCGCCATCAATTTTTTCACGCTCCAGGCCGGTAAGTTTATGGAGGCGCATGTCAAGAATTGCCTTAGCCTGTATATCGGTAAGAGCGAATTTTTTGCGTAATTCAATGTTTGCCTCTTGAGAGTTGTCTGATGCTCGAATTGTTTTAATAACCTCATCAAGATTATCAAGAGCGATCTTTAATCCTTCAAGAATGTGAGCCCGGGCTTCGGCCTGATCTAAATCATAAATAGTTCGGCGGATAATGATATCAACACGGTGTTCCACAAAGTGATAGATAAGCTCTTTGAGGTCCATCACCTTTGGGCGCCCTTTTACTAAGGCGAGATTTATAATCCCAAAAGTTGTCTGCATTTGGGTGTACTTATAAAGCTGATTAAGCACAACACCGGCATTAGCAGAGCGCTTCAAAATTATTACAACCCGAATCCCCTCACGATCTGATTCATCACGAACTTCAGATATCTCAGTAATTTTTTCTTCATTAACAAGATCGGCAATCTTTTGAATCAGCGTGCTTTTATTAACCTGATAAGGAATTTCTGTAATTACAATTTGTTCTCTGTTTCCGCGTAGTTCTTCCGTATTGGCACGAGCCCGAAGCGTTACTTTTCCGCGGCCTGTTTCGTAGGCCTCTTTAACTCCTTCATAGCCATAAATAATGCCGGCCGTTGGGAAATCCGGAGCCGTAATGTGTTTCATCAAAGCTTTTATCTCAATGTCAGGATCCTCGATGTATGCATTTACACCATCAATGACTTCAGACATATTATGAGGAGCCATGTTTGTGGCCATTCCAACTGCAATACCAGAGGCCCCATTTACCAACAGGTTCGGAAACATACTTGGAAGCACGGTTGGCTCTTCAAGGGTGTCATCAAAGTTCGGTTGGTAATCAACGGTTTCTTTGTTGATGTCTGACAACATTTCTTCAGAAAGCCGATCCATGCGAACTTCCGTATAACGCATTGCGGCAGCGCTGTCACCATCAATGGAACCAAAGTTGCCCTGGCCGTCAACAAGTGGATATCTCAGGGAAAATTCCTGAACCATGCGCACAATGGAATCATAAACAGCCGTATCGCCATGTGGGTGATATTTACCCAAAACCTCACCGACAATTCGGGCGCTTTTCTTATAATTTCTGTTGTGAAGCATCCCTAGGTCGTTCATTCCATAAAGAGCGCGGCGGTGAACGGGCTTAAGCCCGTCACGAACATCAGGAAGTGCCCGTGAAACTATAACGGACATCGAATAATCGATATAGGACGATTGCATTTCGTCTTCGATCGTAATTGGTATAATTTTTTCTCTAGCCATAAATCAGGTTATAAAAACGGTTAGTCTGTTTAAATTCAGATTAAAATATTAGATATCAATAGTTGCGTATTTTGAATTACGCTCGATGAATTCCCGGCGAGGCTCAACTTCACCCCCCATAAGTGTAGAGAATAATTTATCAGCCCCGGCGGCACTTTCAACATTTACTTGTTGAAGTGTTCTTGTTTCCGGGTCCATCGTTGTTTCCCAAAGCTGTTCTGGATTCATTTCACCAAGACCCTTGTAGCGGGACACATCAAATTTCTTACGGGTTTTCTTGAGTTCTTTAACCAGTTTATCTCGTGTTTCTTCATCCCAGGCATATTCCAGCTCTTTACTTGTCGTGATTCTGTAAAGAGGCGGAGTTGCAATATAAACGAAGCCATTTTCGATAAGCGGCCGCATATAGCGATAAAAGAAAGTCAATAATAACGTTCGAATGTGAGACCCATCAACATCAGCATCAGTCATGATAATGATCTTGTGGTAACGAAGTTTTTCTAATTCAAAATCTTCATCACCATGACCAACACCGGTACCAAAGGCAGTGATCATCGCCTGAATTTCTTTGTTTTCAAGGATCTTGTTGATTTTAGCTTTCTCGACATTCAATATTTTACCACGTAATGGCAGTATTGCCTGAAAACTTCGATTCCGGCCCATTTTTGCAGAACCACCGGCCGAGTCACCCTCAACCAGGTAAATTTCACTATGTTCGGGATCTTTGATCGAGCAATCAGCTAATTTACCAGGAAGGCCGCCACCGCTCATAACGCTTTTTCTTTGAACCAATTGTCGGGCTTTACGGGCTGCTTCACGAGCCTCAGCGGCAAGCACTACTTTTTCAATAACTTTTTTGGCCGCCTTTGGATTTTGTTCGAGGTACTCATTAAGCTGGTCATAAACCACAACTTCAACAGCACTTTGTACTTCTGAGTTACCCAATTTTGTTTTGGTCTGACCTTCAAACTGTGGCTCCTGAACTTTAACACTGAGCACAGCAGTCATCCCTTCCCGGAAGTCTTCACCGGAGACAGTTATTTTACTATTCGCTTTTATTAGGCCGTTTTTCTCAGCATAAGATTTAAGGGATCGGGTTAAGGCTCGCCGAAAACCGGAAACGTGTGTACCGCCTTCTTTGGTATTGATATTATTTACATAAGAGTGCACATTTTCTGAGAAGGAACTATTATACTGAATAGCGATTTCTACAGGAACATTATCAATATCACCGGTAATGTGAATTGGGGTTTCAAGCATAGATTCCCGGTGTTCATCCAGAAAATCTACAAAATCTTTAACACCCCCTTCATAGTGATAAATTTCTTTTTTAAGATCTTCGTCTTCTTCACGTTCATCAATTAATTCTATAGTGATCTCAGGATTAAGAAAGGCAAGTTCCCGCATTCGTTCTGCAATGATGTCAAACTTAAATTCGGTAGTTTGAGTAAATATTTCAGCATCGGGAGTGAATGAAATTTTTGTACCGGTCTCTTTTGTTTTTCCTTTAACGCTAAGCGGTATAGTTGTTGCCCCTTTTGAAAATTCCATAACATGAATTTCACCATCGCGATAAATCTCAGCCCGGAAGTGACTTGAAAGAGCGTTTACACAGCTAACACCAACACCATGCAATCCGCCGGATACTTTATAGGAATCTTTATCAAATTTACCGCCTGCATGAAGTTTAGTCAGAACAACCTCAACAGCTGGCAGCCCGAGTTTTTCGTGAGTGTCTACCGGAATTCCACGACCATTATCCCAAATGGTCATCGACCCGTCTTCATTGATAGTAACATTTATGTAATCACAGTAACCGGCAAGCGCTTCATCAATGGAATTATCAACCACTTCATTAATTAAGTGATGAAGTCCGCGCGAGCCCGTATCCCCGATGTACATAGAAGGACGCTTTCGTACCGCCTCAAGGCCCTCCAAAACTTGTATATTTGAAGCCCTGTAGTCGGAATTTTGATTTTTTGCCATAATAAGGAGTGATAGCTTTGTTAGATGAGTTTATTAACGTCAGAAAATAGGGCTTACACTGTCAAAATCAAAAAAAGGAATGGTTTTTATCCAAAATATTCGAGATGGGCTTTCTGGGGTTAAATTCAACCCATTAAGCGGGGGTTAAATTGTGGATAATTTGTGGAAATCTGGCGAGGGGTAAATTTCGTTGCTTCTGCCGTTGAACTTTGGTGATTATAGCTCTATCTTTGGTGTCTATTTTCATTAAGAATTAACCGAATTTAACGATGTCGCGAAAAGACGATATTACAGGTAAAGGCGCTATGAACGGTTATCGTTCATCTAAAGCGAACAATAAAACAAAACACCGCTTTCAATTAAATTTACAAAAGCGACGTTTTTACGTTCCTGAAGAGGACAAGTGGGTAACACTTAAGGTGTCTGCAAAAACTGTACGAACAATTAACAAGAAAGGAATTTCTGCGGTATTGAAAGACGCGCGGAAAAAAGGAACTCTTTTAAAAGAAGTATAAGACCATGGCAAAAGGAAACCGAGTTCAAGTAATTTTAGAGTGTACCGAAAAACCCGGTTCATCTCGCTATGTTACTACCAAAAACCGAAGAACAACAACTGACAGGCTTGAACTGAAAAAATATAATCCTGTTCTTCGCAAACATACTGTTCACAAAGAAATTAAATAAGCAGAGATATGGCTAAGAAGCAAGCATTTGGACAAGACGCACTATCAGCAAAAGCGGCTCACCGCAAAATGGCAAAAGTTATTATTTCTACCAAGAATGATAAAGGGAAATATGCCTATAAAGAGGTGATGATGGATCAGGAAAATGTGAGAGAATATATTCAGCAAAATAAATCCTGATAGTTTATTTAATATGAATATCTAAGGTTACGCAATAATGATTGTGTAACCTTTTTTTTTGGTTATTTTTACCCAAAAAGGAGAACAACTATGACAATAAAAGAACAAATAGTTTCCGACATCAAAGATGCAATGAAAGCTAAATCTCAGGATAAGCTGAGGGTATTGCGTTCGTTAAAAGCAAAGTTGATGGAAATGGAGATCAGTGAAAGAAAAGGCGGAGAAGCGACTCTTTCAGACGAACAAGCAGTAACGGTTTTAATGAAAGCAGCGAAGCAACGCAAAGAATCGATTGAACAATTTGAAGAAGGCGGCCGACAAGATCTTGCGGATAATGAGAAAGCTGAACTTGAAATAATTGAAACATACCTTCCTGAAATGATGGAAGAAGATGAAGTTCGAACAATTGTTAAGGAAAAAATTAAATCACTTGGTGCTTCCGGAATGCAGGATATGGGGAAAGTTATGGGGCCGCTTATGGGGCAATTAAAAGGAAAGGCTGACGGATCCCTGATTAGTAAAATAGTAAAAGAGGAACTCGGGGGATAATTGGAATGCTAATTCTTGACCTTATTATTGCGGTACCAATTTTATACTTTGGTTACAAGGGTGCGGTTAACGGATTAGTAAAAGAAGTGCTTAATATTGTTGGAATTATCCTTGCTATATTTTTGACTTTTAATTACCTGGATGCTTTCACAGGTATCGTTGCCCCATTATTTGAAGACGGTGCCTCTTATGTCCCTTTTGTATCAGGTGCTATATTATTTATTGGAACAATTGGTGTAGTAGCCTTAATAGCCTACGGTACAAAGGAATTATTAAAAGCTGTGAAATTAAGCCTCGTGAATAGAATTTTAGGTGCTGCTTTTGGGGCATTAAAAAGTGGTTTAGTAGTAAGTGCGGTTTTGTTATTGCTTGCCGGATTTAATGTGCCCGCTGAAGATGCCCGAAACGATTCTTATTTGTACCCGGCGGTAATATATTTAGCCCCGCTTACTTTTAACGGTGTAGCTTTGATTTATCCCGGAGCCGAAAATTATACCGAAACGCTGAAAGCGAATATCGGAGAATATAATCCATTAGAAAACATTCCATTTTTAAACGATAGCGAATAAAAAATGTCATTTTTACCTGTTGAGGAACAACTTGAAATAATCCGGCGCGGTACGGTAGAGATTGTTCCTGAAGAAGATTTGATTGATAAGCTCAAAAAATCCAAAAAAGAAAATAAACCGCTTAAAATTAAATTGGGCGTTGATCCTACCCGTCCCGATCTACACCTTGGCCATTCGGTTATTTTAAGAAAAATGAGGCAATTTCAGGACCTGGGCCATGAAGTAATACTGATCATTGGCGGATTTACAGCTATGATCGGAGACCCTACCGGGCAGAATAAAAC
>JBBDLQ010000110.1:0-19966 GCA_040878765.1 Balneolaceae bacterium
TTTTATGTTCGTTGTTCCTATAATACGATAAACCCAATGAAACTAGATCAAATGATCTAATGTTAAATTAAGGTCTGAGTAATAAGATGGTTGGCAAAGACGGAATTTTTAGTGAAATTGATCAACCAAAACACATCAAAAATAATTAATTGTAAGGGCACTCATGGAATATATCGAAATCGCTTTAAAGCTTATTGTTGGCCTCAGTATTTTAAATGTATGGCTGGTACGGTCAAAGAAATCTACCGAATGGCGCGGTGGGGATGCCTCAAATATCAAGGAGGAATTTAAAAATTATGGTTTACCAGAATGGTTCATGTATTTGATTGGTACCCTGAAAGTTGGATTGGCGTTTTTCCTGCTTTTGTCAATTGGTTTTTCAGTTTTGGCGGGGATCGAGATCGGAACCTATGCAGCCTATGGTATTGCGATACTGATGCTGGGTGCAGTTAGCATGCACGTTAAAATTGGTGATCCGCTGAAGAAGTCGTTACCGGCGTTAACCTTTCTGGTTCTATCGCTGATAATTGGCTATTTCTAAAAAACCGCGTAGAACAGTTTTATCAAATAGGCGTTTAAAAAAATAAAGATAAAGGAAGGAGCGCTCTCTTTAGGCCCGTCCTTTATTTTTATGCGCACCCCAAAAGCTACAACCATCATTAAGGTGAGGCCAACAGACGCCATTAGTCCAATAAAGGGGATAAGCATTCCTGTGATCAATCCCATAGCTCCCATTAGTTGCAAAATACCGGTCAAAATTCGGACTGACGGGGGAAGGCCATATCTGAAAAACTCCCTTTTCACAAATGGGGAGTAAAAACATTGCATGCTATATGCAGTAAAAAATAAAGCAATTATAAAAACATAAAGCTGAGATAATGCTAACACATCAGGGTGACTAGGTTTGATAGAGAAGAAATACAAAAGCCCAAATCGGATTACAGAAAAATACGTTCCTTAATGGACTCGTTCCGTGGGGGATTCGCTAATCCCGTGTTGCGCCGGCACAGAATTTTTTCCTGTTTGTACCTTTTAACGGGCTTACCCTCCCGGGGGTATCGCTTTGCGAACTATGCCCCGAAAAAATGGTCCATCACAGCTTATCCCAAACATCCCACCCATCACGGTTCTTTTTTTCAAGTTACAGTGGCTCTGCTCAGGAATGCCGTTGGCAAATATTCATTACCCAAATATTCCCCGACTTAACATTATTCCTTCAATAAAAGAATATACTATTTACTTGCAGTTACCTTATTTTGGGCAAAAATTAATTATAAGGATAAGTATTTAACGTATGAAGAAAGTTTATGTAGGAATGGGTACGGATTTAATCCACCATGGCCATATTAATATTATTGAAAAGGCAAGAGAGTTAGGTGAAGTTACGGTGGGATTATTATCGGATGAGGCGGTTACGAAATACAGCCGTATGCCTTTTTTGGATTATGAAGAACGCAAAAAAATTCTCGAAAATATTAAAGGAGTTGAACATGTGGTTTTGCAAAAAACGCTCGATTATGAACAAAATCTGAGGGAGCTAAAACCTGATTATGTAGTGCATGGAACCGACTGGAGAGTGGGGCCTCAAAAGCATGTTCGCGATAAAGTGTTGCGGATTTTAAAAGAATGGGGAGGAGAGCTTGTTGAACCGGAATATACCGAAGGGATTTCCTCTTCCGGGCTGCGTGATGCCATGCGTGAGATTGGAACAACACCGGATATCCGAAGAAGTTTATTGCGGCGGTTACTTTCTGCCAAACCAATTGTACGGGTTATGGAGGCTCATAACGGACTCTCAAGCCTGATTGTGGAAGAGACACATATTGAAACGGAAGGCGAACGCAGAGAGTTTGATGCCATCTGGGTGAGCAGCCTCACAGATTCCACAGCCAAAGGTAAACCGGATACAGAATATGTAGACCGCACTTCACGCATCCAAACAATCAATGATATTCTTGAGGTTACCACAAAGCCCATCATACTTGATGGCGACACCGGCGGGCCTACAGAACATTTCAGTTTACTGGTCAAAAATATGGAGCGCCTGGGGGTGTCGGCTATAATCATTGAAGATAAATCCGGATTAAAGCGTAATTCCCTTTTTGGTACCGAAGTAAAGCAGCAGATGGAGGATGTGGATGTTTTTTGCGAGAAAATTTCAAATGCCAAAAAAGCACAGTTTACCTCCGATTTCATGATCATTGCGAGAATTGAAAGCCTGATTGCCGGGGCCGGCATGGACGATGCCCTGATGAGAGCAAAAGCCTACATAGAAGCCGGGGCAGATGGAATTATGATTCACAGCCGGAAAAAAGATGGAAAAGACATCTTTGAATTCATGAAAAAATACCAGGAATTTGAGTACAAAGTACCGGCTATATCGGTTCCCTCATCCTATAATAAATTCACAGAAGCTGAATTGCATGAGGCCGGATTTAATGTAGTTATTTACGCCAATCATTTATTACGGAGTGCGTTTCCGGCTATGAAAAAAACGGCGATTTCGATTTTGGAAAACACAAGGTCCTTAGAGGCCGATGAATATTGTATGTCTATAAAAGATATACTGGAAACCTTGCCTAACTAACTAACTAATTAATTAACTGCTAAATCGTAACAACGAAGGTACCATCGAATGCTTAAGCCTTCATTTTTATATGAACTGCTAAAAAGTAAAGGAATCGGATTTAGCCTGGGCGTGCCGGATTCCCTGCTTAAAGATTATTGTTCTTATGCTTTTGATAATGGGGATGAATTAATTGCAGCCAATGAGGGGGGCGCGGTTGCCATAGCGGCCGGTTATCATTTGGCAACCGGTGAAATTCCGTTGGTGTATATGCAGAATTCCGGATTTGGGAATATCATAAATCCCGTCACTTCTCTTGTGGATGAAGAGGTGTATTCCATTCCCATGCTTTTAATGGTTGGATGGCGGGGACAGCCCGGGAAAAAAGATGAGCCACAGCACATTAAGCAGGGCCGCACCATGGAGGCACAGCTCAAAGCTTTAGAACTTCCATATGCTATTCTCAGCACCGATGAAAAGGAAGCAGGGCAGCAGGTGGACAAAGCTTTTAAGGTGATGCAGGAAAATCAATGTGCCTATGTATTACTGGTTCCACCAAAAACTTTTGAGCCGTATGCTTTAAAGTCGAAACAGGTAAAAGAGGATTATTCCCTGAAAAGAGAAGAGGCATTAAAAATCCTGATGCAGGCGTTAAAAGGAGATGAAGTTATAGTATCAACCACCGGAAAGACCTCAAGGGAACTTTTTGAGCTGCGGGAAAAATTTAATCAGGGGCATGAAAAGGATTTTTTAACGGTGGGAAGTATGGGACACGCCTCACAAATTGCTTTGGGCATCGCTTTGAGTAAGCCAGAGCGAAGGGTGTTATGTATTGATGGAGACGGTGCCGTTATAATGCATATGGGCTCGTTGGCTATAATTGGTGAGCAGGCGGTGAATAACTTCAAGCATGTGATTATCAATAATGGTGCACATGAATCGGTAGGGGGACAGCCAACAGCAGGTTTTGGAATCGATTTTGGATGCATTGCCAAAGGCTGCGGTTATAAGAAAACGTTCAGGGCTGAGGATGCTGATACTCTGAGTAACATGCTGCCTGAATTTATGGCTGCAGAAGGCCCGGTATTGCTGGAAATTATGACGATGACCGGAGCCCGAAAGGATCTGGGCCGGCCGACCATTGCACCAGCTGATAACAAAAAGGACTTCATGAATTTTCTGAAGCATTAACATTTTGAGATTTATTTATATGGATAAATTAAGCCGAAAAATACTGCTGAACCCCGGACCCGGAACTACCGCTGATTCGGTTAAAAAAGCATTGGTGGTAGATGATATTTGTCCGCGCGAAGCTGAGTTTGGAGATTTACTGGGTGAAATTGTGGATGGACTCCTTCAAATTGGAAATGGAACAGGGGAATATGAAGCCTGCCTTTTTGCCGCAAGCGGAACCGGCGCTGTCGAAGCTATGCTGACCTCAGCTTTGGGTGAAAACTCCAAAGTTCTGATCATCACCAACGGCTCCTATGGATTCAGGATGGCTGATATCTGTAAGTCTTATGGGCTGAATTACGAAACCACCGGTACTTTTGGGGAGTATCCTCAAATCTCAGAAATCAAAAAGCAACTGCAAAACGGCGGGTTTACTCACCTGGCGATGATTCACCACGAAACCTCAACCGGAATGATGAATCCGCTGGAAGAATTTGCCGGGCTTTGTGAGGAGCTGGATGTTGACCTGATTGTAGATGCCATGAGTTCTTATGGCGGTTATCCCATCAATTTAAAGGAGACGAAAGTCAGCTACCTGGCGGCTTCTTCCAATAAATGTATTCATGGCATGGCGGGGCTTTCGTTTGTGATATTTCATAAAGACTGCCTGGAACAGCTACAGGGAAATCGCTCTAATTTCTATTTTGATATGTATAAGCAGTGGTCGTATTTGAAGGAAAAAAATCAGCTTCGGTTCACCCCGCCCGTACAAATTTGTTATGCATTCCGGCAGGCTATAAAAGAGACGCTGGCTGAAACAGTTGAGGCAAGGTGGCAGCGCTATCAGGCGAACTGGCAGGTTTTATATGATGCAGTTGCGGAACTTGGGTTTGAGTTCTTTTTGCCCCTGGAGCAGCAATCCAAAATACTGATGGCTATAAAACCAGAGGGGCAATTAACCGCCGGTTTTGATCATTTTCATGATTATTTATTTGAGAGAAACATCACGGTTTATCCGGGTGTGATTCCGGAAACCAAAACGTTCAGGATGGCGGTGATCGGGGATTTGCATCAAAAGGATATGGAGTATGTGGTACGTGTGATGAGGGATTATATGAACCGTTAGTGCTAACTGCTCAAATTCAACACTCCAAAGCCAAATTCATTATTCATTTAATTATGACGCTATCATTTGAACTATTTTTAAAATCTAAAGGATGAAGCTCAGAAGCGTACTCATACTTTTTATTATTGCTTATACAGCCACATTCTTTTACTCGCTGAACCGGAGCCTGGAACTGGAGTTCAATGGAGAATTGATCTCACTATTGCCGGCCGATAACGATCACTTGTCGGCTTACAATAAGATGACACGGCTGAATTCAAGTGAAGGAGGATTTAATGCCATCATTCGTGCAACAAATGGGGAAAGTATTATTGAGGATGCAAGGGAAATCACGAACAAAATACTGTTGCTTGAATTAGAGGGTGAGCCGGTATTTAAAAGTGCTGAGCTGGTAAATGACCTGTACGATATCAAATATTCTGCTTTGTACCTGATGACCGGGCCGGAACTGGATGAGGCCTATGAAGACCTGGAACGCTATATAGAAGACAAAAAGATGGAGTCAAATCCCTATTACGTGGATATTGACGACAATGAAGCAAGCCTGGAAGTAAGCACCGGCAGCTCCGTTTTGCTCGATGAAGTAGCGCATTCAAAAAGATATACCATCAATGAAGACAGCACGATTATAAGAATCCATTTTCTGCCGGCATTTCCTAAAAGTGATTTCAATAAGGTTGAACTATCCTATGAACTTTTACTGAACACAGCTGCAGAGCTGGAAGAAAATTACGGCACCTTAGAAATTCATTGGGGCGGTTCCTATGTAGATCATTTCAATAAAATAAATGACGTTCAATATTCCGTTTCAAAAGCTTTAATAATTGGAGTTTTATGCCTGCTTATTTTTATGGTAGGTTATATGATTTTTATAAACCGGGGAACCGGCTATAAGTCAGCCTATATTGTCATCGACCTGCTCCTTGTTTTTATAATCCTGTTTTCAGGTTTCATTATTTCGTTGGGTATTTTTTCGTTTTTATTCTATGAAATAAATGTATTTACAGGAATAATTTTCAGCATCCTGTTTGGCATCAACCTGGATTATATCCTTCATGTTTATTCCATAAATAAAAACAGCGTGATTAATGCTGCCGATGTATTTAAGGTGATCTTAAACTATGTGCGGGCTACAAGGCCAATTATATTAAGCTGCTTAACCACGGGACTGGCAATTATTAGTTTAATATTTGCAGACTTCGATGGGTTTCACCAGGTGGGAATTATATTTTTTATCAATATCATCGTCAATCTGATTTCAACCTATCTGTTTCTTTTGCTTTCTCCTTCAAATAAATATCAAAAAGATGAAAATTCCCTGCTCAGTAATGATGTGCGACAGGCAGGATTTATTTCAAAAACACCAAAAACCGCACTTATTGTTTTATTGCTGACGATTGGTGTGGGGGCTTTCTTTGGGATGAAATCGCTTAGCTTCAACTTTAACTTTTCGGATCTGGAGCCGGAATCTGAACAAACGGATTATAAGCGATATACATCGGAATTGAGCTCCGGCAGCAGCTACCATGAGCCCTCTTATTTTATGATGGACAGCATAGAAGATTCGAGAATATTATTTAGCCAGCTCAGGGACGGTTTGGATGATACCTACACTGATATTGAGCGGGTGGAGTCGTTTTCGGCGAGATATCCGGTAAATCTGGAAATGATCGAGTCAAAATCACGTAAAATTGATTCGCTGATATCATTAATCAACAGTAACGAGCAATATCTTGAAAGCGCTGATACCCAGGCTCAGGAATATATTGAGATCATAAGAAATACCGTTCCCCCAACTATTGCCGGTTTGCCGGAATACATAACCAATCGTTTTTTCTTTGAAGATAATACCATTGCTCCGATGGTTATTATTTATCCAAAAATGAGTTTATCGAACGGGGAAACTTCCATTGCGTTCAGGAAAAGCTCGGGATCTGTTGAACTGGCGACAGGAGAGACATATTATGCTGCCAGCACTTCTATGATAGCATCCAGTATTTTGGAGTTACTGATCGAGGAATCCACTTTTCTGTTTGTAACCCCGCTTGCAACTATTTTTGTGTTGTTGCTTTTGTATTACCGGTCTTTTGCAAACAGCGTAATCGCCATCTCTCCTCTATTGCTCACATTCCTGATTTTACTGGCAATAAAATCATTCCTCAAATTCGATATAAATCTCTACAACGTAATTGTATTTCCGATTTTAATAGGTGTTGGGGCTGATAATGGAATTCACCTGGTGGATTCACTCCGGAATCATAAGGAGAGCTTTCTGGGGCATTTTATATTCAGGAAATTCCCGGTGCTTTCTGCCTGTTCGTTCACAACCATTCTGGGCTTTATTGGGCTGTTATTCATTAATCATCCGGGAATGGAATCGGTTGGGGTGCTGGCAATAGCGGGGATTACCGTTACTTTATTCTCAACCTTTTTTATTTCTGTACTTGTAAATTCATTTCATTTACAGAATTAAAGTCCCAGCTTTTAAGCTCATCCACGATGTTTTGGTCAACTTTATTTTGTAAACGCCCTACGTAAAGGAAAAGAAGGTAGGATGCTATGTTGAGAAATGCGTAGATATCAAAACGCCCGAATAAACAGGAGATAATAATAGCGTTTCTCATAATGTTTGATCCGCAAACCCAGGCCCATCCGGCTAACATATTCCGGCTTTTTTCTTCATAAAGATGTTTGAAGGCAATGGGATCATGATCTCTGGCATCTTCGAAGATTTCCGTCACTGCATCATCCCTGAATTTATTATTGTTCTGCCTCCGAACGTAATCAATGAGAACGGGATAAGTGAGTTTTCTTAATAAGGTAGAACGGTCGAAATTTTCTTTGATGTAATCAATGGAATCATTTCTCTGGTTGGAATCAGTTCCCGAAAAATGTAAAAACTCTCCTTTGTAATACTCATAAATATTGGATTTCAGGCTGTGCACATATCCGGAAACCAATCCTATTGCAATACAGCCCAACACCGTGTAGGTATCGGCAAAATAGAATATACCGGCTGCATAACAACTAATAAATACCAGCATATCGTTGAACATGTCAAGGTAACGGCCCATTTCCGAATGGGTGTTATATAGTCTTGCTGCCTGCCCGTCGGCACTGTCAAAAACCCCGGCAATGATAACAAGAAGGCCTCCGATGGCGGTGTAAAGCAGGGAATCTTGCCAATAGAAAAGGGTACCTCCGGTTACTCCAATCAACATGCCAAAAACGGAAATACCAGTAGGTGTAAAGTGAAGTTTGGATAAAATCTTTGCAATTATAAAACCAAGAGGGCGACTAAAAACCAGGTCAAAACCTTCTTCTACTGTTTTATTTTTAATTGATCTGTCATAATCATCAAAGAAACCGCGAGAAAGCATATATTTTTAGTGATTAATTAAACTTGCAGCCAGTTCTTTTAGCTGTTGTACAAGCTTTGGATCTGAATTTTTTAAAATAACTTCTTTTTCAAACAAATAGCTGATGGTATCAAAGTTACTAGACCCGTATAAAAGGGTTAGATCATCAATGATCAATAATTTCATGTGTACCATTTCACCTCTGGCAAACTCATAGTTAATATTCTTATATCGTTTTAATCTGTGTGCCAAATGTATATAAGCCTTGTTATTTCGCTCAGGTAAAATTACCGTGTTATCTGGTACTTTGGCAAGTGCGTCTAACAAAGGATAAGAAATATACGGAGATATAGCGACTACCTTTTCAGCATTTGAAATTAAAGACAAAAGTTTTTGATAAGCGTTCCTGGTTTTCAATCCATTGAGCACAAACAGGGTGGTTTCATCGCTGATGGGTTGAATCGGAGAAATTTCTTTTCCATGCAAATCTGCCTCAAATGAAGTTTTTAAGGCTTGGGCAATTTCAGGATTTGAATGCCGGATCATCAAATCAGTCCAGCGGAAATTATGCTCGGTAAAATTCAGCCCGCCCAGATATGAGATTTCATCATCAATTAAAACCAGTTTTTTATGATTTCTGACGGGGTATTTATGAAGCAAAAACCCCATCGGATTTGTGAATTGAATTTTTATACCAGATGCACGGGCTTCCCTAAGTAACGGATTGAGCGCCAAACGCTCTCGCATGGTATTGTTTATATTAAGAAGGCCAACGGGCCCAAAAACAAATGTATCATTAACTACATATTTCGAATAACTGTCAATTAATAAAGTTCGCTCAATAGTTGGTTTACTTTGAAGCAATTCAATAAGTTTGCGTCCAACTTTATCAGCTTCAAAACTCATACACTGAATTGAAACAGATTTACGGGCTTGTTGTATATCAATTTTTAAATGATCAAAAAAAACATCGCTGCTCGCAAAAACACGGGTTGTATCAGAAATATAATTATCAGACATAAAAGCGACGCATATTTACTATGAATATTATTCAGGTTTGCCCTTATGATTTATCAATTCCCGGAGGAGTGCAAACTCATATTGCTTATTTAAGTAATCAGTTGGTAAAGAAAAAACACAATGTACTTATAATTGCGCCAAGCTTAAAAAACTCAGGGGCTGAAATAAAATTTAATGGCGAAGTATTGCATATCACAAATTCCCGGAGAATAAAATTATGGGGAACCTCCATAGATGTGTCGATACTTGGTAAAAAGGAAAAACAGGAATTTCGTGAACTCCTGAATGATTTTGCCCCCGATGTCATCCATTTTCACACCATCTGGAACCCGCTGATGCAAACACAGTTACTTTGGCTGGCCAAAGGGAAGGCAAAATGTGTAGCCACATTTCATGATACCCCGCCAGATTTCGGAATTGGAAAACATGTGGGAGGCAACCTGATGAAACTGGCCGCCCGGTATTACCTGCCCCGGTTAGATGAAATAATATCGGTTTCGGAAAGTCAGGCACAGGCTATGGGTGTAGATTCCAAGGCTGCCCCGCCAAATTTCAGGGTGCTGCCAAACGGAATTGATACTTCGATCAAGGAAAAATATTGCCGGCCGGGAAAAGATGATGGTGATAAGACCTTCAACCTCATTTTTATAGGCAGGCTCGAGAAGCGAAAAGGCCTCGAAGATCTTTTGGAGGTTTATAGACGGCTAAAAAATGAGGCTGAGGTAAATCATAAGAAAATATCACTATCTGTTTTAGGGGATGGTCCGCTTAGCGAAACAGCTCAAAAATATGTGGCAGAACATAAGCTGGAAGATATCACCTTTTATCCTGATACAAGTGATGAGGAAAAGTTTGAACTTCTTGCCGACTCCGACCTTTTGGTCGCTCCCTCACTTTATGGGGAAAGTTTTGGGATCGTACTTTTAGAAGCGATGGCATTGGGAATCAAAGTAGCAGGCTATGGGAATTCGGGATATCTGAATATCGGCCGGGAATATGGAGTTGAAAATTTTCCGGAACCGGGCGATAAAAATGCTTTATTTAATGTGATCAAAAATCATATAATGAATCCCGATACTACTGAACACCTGATCAAAAAAGGCTTTGATATTGCAAATAAACATGACTGGAAGGTCATTACTCACGAAATTGAGAATATTTATCAGAGGCAGTCATGAGCGTAAAAACAGCCATTATATTAGCCGCAGGTATGGGAACACGATTGCGGAGCGTGACCGGAGAAAAATTCACCAAACCACTTACACCGATCGGGGATTTCCCGGTTATTGAATACTCAATTCGTGCTCTTATTAATGCCGGGGTGGAAAGAATACTGTTGGGCTGCGGTTATATGATCGAAAGTTTTCGTTACCTGGAAGCGAAGTATTCTGAGGTTGAGGTAGTGGAAAATCCAAAGTATGATGTATTTGCAAGCATTTATACCCTGCTCATTTTTGAGGACATTGTGCAGGAGCCATTTTACCTGCTTGAAGCAGATATTATTTATGACCCGGATATTTTATTTAACATGCGTGGCGAAAAGGGAGCAGAAGAAGAGAATATTATATTAACTTCTGTACCGCTTCAGTTGGATGACAATGTATATTTCAGCTCCGATGAAGGCGCTTTAACAGGGTTAAGCAAAAAACTACCTGCAGCGGGAGAACCTGAAGGTGTAATGACCGGTATCTGGGTTTTTAAAGAGGGGCTTTTATCACGATTCAGCCAATATTGTAAGAGCAAAAAAATAGACTATAGTGAAGATTATGAAATCCTGTTGGCAGAATATTCGGCCGCTCAGGAACCTATCAATATTCTCCATGCACAGGAATTGAATTGGTGTGAAATTGATAATGAAAGTCATTTGGAATACGCTGTTGAAGAAGTATTCCCAAAAATTAAAAAGAAGCTAAACGCTATTCCCAGTAACCGGTCTTAAGATTTCTTTTGGCATCCGGCGATAAATTGCCGAAGATAAAAGTCAGATATTCTTTTGTTTTGCCCGGTACTTTGGTTTTAACGCCCTTTACTTTCATTTCTGTAGTGGGGAAAACAAAGTCAGATGGAATGGGGGCTTTATAATTTTCCCAGGATGTTTTTTCAAAGGTCTGAAGTTTTCCATTGTCAGGCCGGTAGAAATAGATATCCGCATCAAAACCTTTATAGCTGATGTAGAGCTTGGGGCCGTCATTTCTTTTGCTGGTATCGCACATTTTCAAAGACGGATGCAGTTTGTCCCGGTTTTCCCAAATGTAAGAATAGTGCTCTTCCCCGCACCCGAAATCGATGTCAATATCATGTGAAATAATGCCTTCGCCCCGGTAAAAACCCAGCAGGGTTCCATAGTTTGCCCAGTAGTCAATGTTCAGGTCCTTCAGAAAAGTATTGACCATCACAAAAAGCTCCCAAAGAATTTTTTCCCGAAGCTCTGTCTTATTCATTCTCGTATGAAAATATCTTTGAGTATATTCTTTCAAACGTCTGAAATTATAGATGATCGGTTCAAAAAAAATGTTTTTCATAAAAGCCAATAAATGAAGTTTGATGTAGTTTATACGTGGGTTAACGGGGATGATCCTGAGTATATAAAAACTCGGAATTCATATGCTAAAATAAAAAAAGACACCAACCCCGAGAGATTCAGAGATAGTTTTGATATGATAAAATACAGCCTGCGATCTCTGGAGACCTATTTCAATTCATTTAACAAGCTATACATTTTAACAGCACGCCCCCAGGTTCCGGATTGGCTTGATGTAAATAACCCCAGGATTGAGATTGTGCATCACGATCAGGTAATCCCGGAGAGATATCTTCCAACTTTTAATTCGAATGTGATTGAAAGTTTTTTGCACCAAATTCCCGGGTTATCGGATAATTTTTTGTATATGAATGACGATTACCTGTTTGGGAATTCCGTGACGATAAATTCATTCTATAAAAACTCAAGGTATCGTATCTTTAACACCTTGTTTGGAGAAAATCTTGGCTGGCGAATTTATGATGGATATCGTGATCTAATAGGCTTGGGTATTATTGAGCATCAGCCTATTTTGGTAAACAAAGAATATTGGGAAAATGCCTTTGAATTATTACCCGATGAGGTCGAAAAAACGAGACAAAGCCGTTTCCGGGACCACAAAAACATATGTCCATATAAACTCTACCGGTATTATATGCTGAAATACAAAAGATCAGAATCGGACCCGGTAAAAATAAATGAACTCATTAAAGTGTTTAAATTTCATAAATTGACCAACGATTTAAAAAAGCAGCAAAAATTTATCAGAGACATGAAAAACTCGAGTCCGGATTACTATTGCCTGAATGATGATTTGGGCCGTAATCCCAATAAAAAGGTGATACAGTTGGTCAGTGATTTTTTAGCAGAGAAATATCCCTCGCCTTCATCTTTTGAGATTAACTGATTAAAACCCTTTTTATGCGTTTTATCGCCTTACTTATTAAATCTTCAATGCCCATATTTTTGATATCAACCATATCAAGTGCAATAACGGGGCTGTGTTCAACATTTGTAATTAAAACTATTCATCAGGCGGTTACCTCTGCTGATTTTACCTTAAATGAGTTCCTGTGGAACTTTGGTTCTTTTGTTATTGGCTATATGATTTTTGCCTTTATCGCCTCTTACTCGGTATCTAAATTAATTCAATCTATTGTCCATAAACTTCGTGAAGATCTCTCCCGGAAAATCCTGAAAGCTTCATTTGAATCTGTTGAAAAAAAGCAGCCTAAGCTTTTGGCTATTTTAACCGAAGATATTAAAACAATTGCTTACTCACTTGACCGGCTGCCGGGTGTAACAACCGGAATAGCAACTGTTTTGGGCATAATAGCCTATCTTGTTTTTTACTCTCCGATTTTAACATTGGTAACCATTGTATTATTCGCATTGGTTTTCCTTTTTACGAAAGTCACTTTGCCATTTGTTAAAAAATATTCTGATTTGGCCCGCGAGCAACTCAATGATCTGTATCAGCATTTTGAAGGCTTAGTGTTCGGAATTAAAGAACTCACGTTAAACAGAGATTTCAAAGAATCGTACTTGCAAAAGGAAATAATACCGACAAGCAGATTGCAGAACCTGCATGCGCTCAAGGAAAATGTCATTACATCGTTTTCCAATCGTATGACAGATATTGTACTATTAATGGGATTGGGTGGAATGATCATTGCAATCTATAAGACTGGTTTTGTTGACCTGGAATTTTTTGGCGAATACCTGACGCTCGTTTTGTTTACGCTGGCTCCACTGTCTACAGCAAGTGGCTTTTTAAGCAGTATTAAAAGAATTGAAACTGCGCTGGAGCAAATAGAATCTATAGGCCTTACTATGGAGAGCCTCGATACCTCGGCAGATGAAATGATTTTGGATGATCCGCAAATGGATATGCCCCAAATTGAACTTCAGGGAATCGTTCATAAATATTTTAACGAAGACAGGGTGAAGGTATTTGAGCTTGGTCCGCTTGATTTAGAGATCAATCAGGGGGAAGTAATTTTTCTTGTGGGGGGAAACGGTTCCGGTAAAACCACCCTCGCAAAAATTATAACCGGTTTATATAAGCCGGCAGATGGGGTGCTTAAGTATTACGGTCAGCCTGTAAACGACCGGAACCTGAAACACTACCGTTCACATTTCTCCACGGTTTTTTCGGATTCGTATGTATTTGATCATCTTCATCATATATCTGTTGCAAAACTGGACAGGGAAGGAGACTATTTGATTGAATTGCTGGAACTCACTAATAAAGTTTCCATTGTTGAAAACCGGTTCACCACCAAAAAACTATCAGACGGTCAGCGCAAAAGGCTGTCATTGATTCAGGCAATCCTCGAGGACAAAGATATTTATTTACTTGATGAATGGGCGGCTCATCAGGATCCACATTTCAAAACCATCTTCTATAATAAGATCATCCCTTTCCTTGCTAAAAAAGGGAAAACCGTTATCGTAATTACTCATGATGACCGGTATTTTGAGACTGCCGACCGGATTGTGAAAATGCAGGATGGCCAAATAGCTGCAAAAGATTCATTCGTTATATAATAAACAATCAATTTTGAGCACTAAGCCTAATTATATTATTTCTGCCGCTGATGAAATCATGAATAGCAAGAGCTAATCCTATGACCCCTGTATACGCATATTTTTTACCTCAATTTTATTCTATCCCCGAAAATGATAAGTATTGGGGAAAAGGTTTTACCGAGTGGACGAATGTAAAGAAAGCAGAGCCTTTGTTCGATGGACATAGGTGCCCCCTTCTACCAGTAAATGATGATTATTATAATTTATCAAAACCAGATGAAGCAAAAAGGATTATCCACAATACCAGGGATATTGGTCTTGATGGGATTGTATATTGGTATTATTGGTTTTGGAAGGGGAAGCGCACATTAGAAAAAGTTCCTGAGATACATTTAAAGGATTCCTCGATCCAACAAAATTTCTTTTTTGCATGGGCAAATGGTGACTGGAGAGGTTCATGGATTGGTAAAGAAAAGGATATCCTTTTTAAGCAACAGTACAATTTAGAACATATAGATGCTCATATTGATGACTTACTCCCATATTTTGAGGACGAACGGTATTTAAAGATCAACTCAAAGCCTCTATATCAAGTTAACGCACCACATGTAAAAGCAGCAGAAGAGTATATTCTTGCTTTAAATGACTCTTTTATAAAAAGAACCGGAGAAGAAATATTTTGGGTTTTTCCAACTCTATTTCTGAAAAGTGAAGAACTCAAGTCTTTGAATCATGTAAAGATTGGTTTTCCGCCTGAAGATGTTTTTTCACAAAAGAATATCTTCAAAAGAAGAAAACAACTGGCATCAATCAATCCGTGGAATAGGCCGGTGGTTACTTCAATAAAAGAATATGCAGAGTGGTTTAGGTTACATCTCATTGAAAACAAAAAGCACCAAGATTTTTGTCCAACAATTCTAAGCGGGTGGGATACCACATACAGATATAAAAATTCAGGTAATGTAATCTCTGGTACCATAGAGGAGCAAGTTCGAGCACAAATGAAGGTTTTAGAAGAAGAACTTGGTACAGAGAAGCCGCCCTTTATTTTAGTAAAAGCGTATAATGAATGGGCTGAGGGAAATATTTTAGAAAATCACAAGATCGATGGAAAGGAATATATTATTTCCCATTTGGTTAAAGATGTTATTAAAAATAAGTTATAGGCATGAGTAAAAGTCTGAAGATTATATTTTGTTTTTTAATCCTTGCAACAGTTAGTTTTCAAATTCTGGCACAGGAAATTATCTTGAACCATTTTGATGTAATTGAGCGAACCGCCCTGACCAAAGCCGACAGTTCCTCTATTGCGTTTAAATCTACTGTTACGTATAAACCAAAAAGTGAGGGGGGCTATTTTAAGGTCTTGCCGATATACTCTCACACCAGTTATAACAGTGAGTATGCTTATGGGTTCAACGATGGATATTTCTGGCAAGGAAATGGAATAAATCAAGCCATTGTGATTGGTGTACAGGGGCGTGTAGGAAATTTTGAATACACCATCGCTCCTCAGCTTGGATTTGCCCAGAATACAGAATTTGACCTGAGAAGTGATTACGGCTCCCAGCCAATTTACCAGGATCGGTTTGCGAACGGGATTGATTATGTAAAACGCTATGGTAATGAAAGCTTTTTTGAACTCTACTTTGGGCAATCCGAACTCGCTTATTCTTATCGCAATGTAAGACTTAGCCTCAATACCCAAAATAATATTTGGGGGCCGGGAATTTTCAGTCAGGGATTGATGAGTAATAATGCCAATGGTTTCCCAAATGTGCGAATAGGAAATGATTCGCCGTGGAATACCCGTATCGGCAACCTGGAAATGCAATGGGTCTTCGGGATCACAGAAGAATCCGATTATTTCAATAATGATAGTTCCGATGATACTCAGATCCACAATGGGTTTTTATTTGGTTATAAACCGAGTTTTTTCCCGGGATTCTCGATTAGTCTTCAAAGAACGTTGCGACTTTTGAATAAAGACCGGGAAAATAACCTGGATTATATTAAGCTTGCAACAGATTTTATCCGGGCTGACCAATTGGATGAACAGGGGAATGTGAATGAGAGTGCTGATCAGATCTTTTCTTTCGGGATAGACTGGCGCCCAAAAAGTGAAGACTTCAGAGTGTATCTGGAATGGATTCGCGGCGATTTTTTTAGTGATGTGCCAGACTTTATTACTCAACCAGAACAGAATGCGGGTTATTTATGGGGATTTATTAAGAAATTTAGGCTCACTAACGAAAGTCATCTTCGGTTGATTTTTGAAAATACAAATCTGGCAACCTGGGAAACTGCAAGACTAAGACCCTCTGGCTCACTATATACCCATGGGCAGGTGCGGCAAGGGCACACTAACAATGGACAAGTTATGGGGGCTTATGTTGGCCCCGGGTCAAGTAATCATTCTGTAAATATAAGCTATCATCACAATGAAAAGGCTGTAACGCTTGAGTATCACCGAACCCGCTTCAACGATGACGTCTTTTACCTGAGTTTATACGATGATATTGGTAATTACCAAGACATAGAACATTACCTTGCGTTGAATTTTAAGAACCAAGTGGGTCCTTTGGAATATCGGGCAAGTTTAGGAATTGGAATTAGGGACAACTATTTTTTCGTTCCGGATGATGTGCGAATAAATATTCATCCACAATTAGTTCTAAAATATCACTTTGACAAGTATTGATCTTTCCCAAATACAAATACAGCATAATTATTCCTCACAAAGATCGCTTTAAACTCTTGTCAAAACTTGTATCCTCAATACCTCAAAGAGATGATATTCAGGTTATTGTCATTGATGATGCTAGTGATGTTCAAACAAAAAAGAAACTTGCAGGATTAGAGTCAAAGAGACAGCATCTTACACTTTTCGAGAATCAATCTAATATGTCTAAAGGTGCCGGTTGGGCACGAAATATTGGTATCACCCTTTCCTCAGGTGAATATTTGGTTTTTGCGGATAGTGATGACTCGTTCACTACTGATGCCTTTGAGGTTTTCGATGGCATTACGAAAAAGCAAAAATATGATTTTGTTGTATTTAAAGCTTCATCTATAAAAAATGATGGAAAAAAATCTGATAGAACGGATTTCACAAATTTTTTGATCGAAAAAGCAGCCCGAATAAAGAAAAATGAAAAGATCACAATCAAAGAAATCCTCTCTAAAATTGATGCGCCTTGGGCAAAACTTGTCCGACGGGAAATGATTATTAATAATGATATCAAGTTTGATGAAATACATTATTCAAACGATGTAATGTTTAACCTTCGAGTCTTAATCCACGCTCAGAACATTGAGGTATGTGCTAAAGAAGTTTACAATGTATTGGATCATTCTTCTTCTCTGATAAAAGTACAGAGCGAAACCATGCTTGAAGAACGATTTGATGCTTGTATCCGGTTTAATAATGAATTTTCACATCAGAAGTTTTCCGGAAATTCGTATAGTGTTACTGGTGGTTATGTCTGGCAAGCAAAAAAATATGGATTATCTAAAATGCTTGAATTTACCCGACGAAGCGTTAAAAATAATGTCAGATTGATCTATCCAATACAGAGATATCTTGTGGCACTTATTATGAATTTATTTGGTGTAAATTCATTGAAGATCCGTTTTTATGTGGTTTTCGGATGCAGAATTTAGGACTTTTCTTGAGGATCTACTGTTCCGGGACAAGTGGTAGATGACGCAATATGGATCGGTCTTCAACTTGGTTAGTTCGTTCTTCAATAGCCTTGAAGTCTTCCTCACTCACTTTCCGGCCACGACTTATGTTCTGCCGGTCAAAATATTCTTCTCTTGATTTGGTATAATAATGATTGATTCTTAGAGAATTCTCACCTTGAAGCTTCAGAATCCTTCCCCTCGGAAATAGTTGATAAGACCACCGATGAGAAGAATTACAATAATTATTATCATTTAAAAACCGGGTATTGGCCATATCTTTATAATTTGAAGGATTGGATTCTCTCTTGGTAAAATTTTCCAAAACACCACCGGCTGGTTTTGATTCATGCCCGTTACTTCCAAAGTCAATTCTGGGAACTCTTACAGCACGAATAGAATCTTTGTCCTGTTCTTTAAGCCAGGATTTAATTGAATACTTGGAATCCACCATCAATAAAAACTCATCGATATCGATTTTTAACAACCATTCTGTTTGATCTCTGTAATGAGTGGCCGCAAAGGTATAAGCCATGTGATTTCTATTTTGCTGAAAAAAATATGTAGGGCCTTCATATTTTAAACTAATTTTAGTCCAGTCATGAACAGTAACCACGTTATTCTTTACATAAGGCTCTAGAATCTTTTTAGATTCTTCAGATCCGTCCTGATTAAACAAATAAAAATGATCGATACCCGCGTTAAGATGATAGTCAAGCCATTCTTTCAGATAAGGATTCTCATTTTTAAAATTGGAAACAAGTGATAGATAATATTTTTTCAAAGCAATGAGATTTATTACGGTTGCTACTCATTCAAATTCGAATTTCGAATTTTTCAAAAGTTCAGCCTCCCATTTTAATATAGAATTTAAGCCCTTAGGCTGGGGGAAGGAAGATACAGGACATAATTGTAAATCGTTATGGATAATTGAATATTTGGAAATATTCCTGAGGACGAAATCGTGCTATATTCAGATGGATATGATGCAATATTTTTTGCGGGTGAAGAAGAGATAGAGCAAAAGTATAAAAGCCCTCATACAACATCGGTCCTTCCAAAGGAGGTAGAGATAATTATCTATATGACGATGAAACTTCCCAAGCCAATTGTTTGATAAGTTTCATTACAGAGTCTACTTAGTTTTTGTTGCAGGTCATTATGTTTGTTTGCCAGCTCTGGGGGCACAAAAATTCCCCCATTCGAATGAAAAGAAAATCCGTTACTTTGCCCTGTAGTTATAAAGCCTGGTTTAAAAAATCATTATTTACATATAATCTAATCATTTAAACCCCTGAATATGTGCGGCCGATACGTCCTTTATAAAGAAATTGAAGAGATTGACCATTTCCTTGGGGTGATGGAGCGGAATGGAGAATATGAGCCCAATTACAATGTAGCCCCGACCCATGTTATGCCGGTGGCTTTCTCCGCTGAAGATGGCAAGCGAATGCTGGAGTCGATGCATTGGGGCTTTATGGGATGGAAGCCAAAGGATGGGAAATCACCCTTTTTACCTATTAACACGCGGGATGATTCCCTCACCAAAAAGCCCATGTGGAACGAAGCTTTTATGCAGCGGCGCTGTATTGTTCCGGCTAATGGTTTTTATGAGTGGACCGGTTCCAGGAGAAATAAAACCCCGCACTATATTCATCCTGCCGAAGGGGAGCTGATGGGCTTTGCCGGAATTTATTCTGAGCTTGCCCCGGAAGGCAAAAATGCTGAAAGGTCTTATTCCATTATCACCACTTCCCCTAATAAAGTGATGGAGAATATTCATGACCGGATGCCGGTGATTTTGCACCCTTCCGAATTTAACGACTGGCTGAATCCCGATAATCAGGACCCCAATTTCCTGAAAGAATTCCTGAAACCGTATCCTGATGATGCCATTGAAGAACACAGGGTGAGCAAAGCCGTGGGCAATGTGCGGAATAACGGGCCGGGACTCATCCAAAAAACCGATTTATTTGGTTAAATAA
>JBBDLQ010000110.1:20066-22850 GCA_040878765.1 Balneolaceae bacterium
GTGCGGAATAACGGGCCGGGACTCATCCAAAAAACCGATTTATTTGGTTAAATAACCTGAGCTCTGCTAAAAGCACGCCTTGGGCAGATATAAGAATCATGTGTTTTTTAAGATTTAGAGTCATTTCGCGGCGTATGCCTGCCTTTGCCGCCTGCCTGCCGGCAAAGGCAGGGCAGGCAGGCCCGTGTTATCCCTTCGGGGAAATCTAATAGGTGGTCAGGATTCAGAAGCGGAATGAATGGAACGTATTAGATTTCCGTCTGCACGGAAATGACCATATTTGTCACATTTTGTGCATTTCTGCCGGTTTATTGTCTCCGCTCAAGGCGTGCCTACGGCAGAATTCATGTTAAATAATAATCCAAATTTTGTGTTTTAATGCTTTAGTGGCAAACACACTACTTCACAAAAAACAGCTCCTCATCCACTTCCTGCATAAAACGCCAGTCGGCTTCATCCAAAATATACACGAGGTGGAAAAACCGGTTTGAATCTGTTTCCACCACATAATGCAGATGCTTGGTGATCATCACATTCTCGAGGTGGCGGGTTACGATGCGCACCACCTGCATGGAATGCATTTTCCCTGACTGAAACCTAAATGGCTGCATGCGTTCGACAAGTGCGGGATCGGTCTCCCGGTCATCATCGTGTATCTTGTTTTTGGGAATGATCTCGAAGCGATAGGGAATGATGCGGTGAGCACGTGAGGGAAGATGTTTATGCCGTTGTACAAAGGCCAGCACGCGGTCAACCACGTGGTTTGTATAAGGCTCGCCGGGTTCCAGTTCCCAGATCAGTTCTTCTTCATCAAATATCAAATTAATGATCTTTCCGGCTTTGGTTTCAATAGAGTAAAACGACTTTTTAACCCCGCCGTCAATTTTACTGTGGCAGGAACGAATGCTCGCTTTTTGATGCATATACTTCTTCCTCCACCCCGGTTTTTCATCACCGGAAAACCGCACAAAGTACGCCAACATTTCTACGAGAGGTTGATTATTCATGACCAATTCCATTTGGTCGTTTCAAACTACACACATATATTTTACATATCAATATGTGTGAGAAGAAAATGTCGAAACATAAACCCCATCCATATCAGCCAGAGAAAGATGTGCACCGGATCACCCTGTACAACACGGTTTATCCTGAGCATCAGCATCACTCCCGGAAAGAGCGACTGTACCTGCATTTCGATTTTGCCTGTTTCTACGCGCAGGTGGAACAGCTCCGGAAAAAGCTCTACGGAATTCCACTGATCATTGGCGGATGGCGAAAAGAAAATGGACAGGTAAAAGGTATTGTAGCCACAGCCAGCTATGAGGCGCGCAGTTTTGGAATCAAAACCGGGATGAGTGCTTTGGAGGCCTGGCAGATTTGTCCGTATGTGTGTATGCTGCAGGTAGATTATGACGCCTACACCGCCATCTCAAAACAGGTGCATTTTATTTTCAGGGAATTCGCCCCGGTCATAGAGCGCTACTCCATGGATGAATATTTCATGGAAGTTGATTTCCTGAAACATAAATCCCGTTCCGAAATTGATGCCTTTTCCCGCAGGTTACAGCAGCGTATTTACGATGTTACCGGGCTAGTTGGCGCCGTGGGCATTGCCTGTTCCAAAACCTATGCCAAACTTTCCAGCAGTTTAAATAAACCTAAGGGCCGTACGCTAATTTTAACCGATGAAGATGAACGCACAGAGATCTATCCGCTGGTGGTGAATGAAGTTTGGGGCGTAGGACGAAGACGGCACGAACACATCCTGGCGGAAGGATATAAAACCATCGGGGATGTGGCAGAACGGGGAAATGTAAACACGTTCATCCGCCTGTTTGGAGCCAATTTTGGGAAGATGCTTTTCCAGACCATCACCGGCAAAGATCAGGGCCGGGTGATGGAAGAAATTTCGGAGAATTATAAGCCCAAGCAGGGCGTGAGTTACGGACATACTTTTTCGGAGGGCTCGCTGGATGCGGAGCGAATTAAGGGGGAATTTGCCATTGCCGTTCAGCAGGTTTGCTACCGGATGCGGGCGTATGGAATCCGGGCGAATAATTTTTCCGGGATGTTCGGTTTCAACAAGCAGGATAAAAGCGGGATTGGTTTTCGGTTCGTTACACCGGCTCACACCAACATTGATGATTATGTGTACCAGGCGTGCATGGAGAAAATTGGTCCGGCCATTGAGCAGGCTTGTGCAAACGGAATGGAGATCCGGAATCTGGTGATCGGAACGCATCAGATAGACAAAACGAATCAGCTGAACGTGTTTTTTCAGGATGAGGAGGAGAAAGTGGCGCGCATTAAAGCCATGGATGAAATTAAAAACCGATTTGGGCAGAAGTACATCACCCGGGCCAATACGCTGTTACGGGTGCAGGGCAATACGCATTTTTTGGAACGGAATACGCCATAGTTCGCAATCAGTTTACCCCAAACCTATGAAAAGGCGATTAAAAAAAATTGTGAAATAACCCCAAAAGCCACTAGTGGTCATTCCTGCGCAGGCAGCGCCAAAGGCATCCCTATGGGAAAATCTAAATGTTGCCATTCATTAAACGGCTGATACCAAAAATCCATCTAGATTTCCCCGAAGGGATAACACGGGCATACGCCGCGAAATGACCAAGTGTCTATTCCAATGCGTACTCTTATTAGTACAAACTTAGCTTAAGAGGAAATCTGATTTCACTTCCCAACGCTCGCCGTTATGTTGCAGAAGGTAAAGCCGGTCGGCTGTAAAGGAAGCATCAAAATTCCGGGTTTCAAATTCCTTCC
>JBBDLQ010000111.1:0-7016 GCA_040878765.1 Balneolaceae bacterium
CCGTCATAGAGCTCAAATCTACAGTTTCTTCCTTTTTAGGAGCTGATTTCTTGGCAGGAGCGTCTTCTTTTTTTGCAGCCGCTTTTTTCTTTTTAGGAGTGGAACCGGAGGCAGAAATACTCTCAATTTGAATTTGAGACATCACCTGTCGGTGGCCATTCAATTTTTGATATCCTTTGCGGCGTTTTTTCTTGAATACTAAAACTTTGTCTGCTTTAACAGTATCAAGAAGTGTGGCGGAAATTTCAGCTCCTTCAACAACAGGAGTTCCAACTTTTACATTTCCGTTGTCATCTTTTATCAGCAACACTTTATCAAATGTAAGCTTATCACTGTCGGCGTTTTGTTTATCAACAAACAGCACGTCGTTTTCTGCTACTTTGTATTGGTGTCCGCCGATCTCAACTATAGCGTACATAATTGTTTAATTTCTTTCTTTTGCGTTTAATTCAGAGCTTGAAAAGATAAGGCTTACTCTGTACAAAACAAAGCAAATCTATACTGAATAATTCAAAAACTTCACTTAAATTCAGGTAAAGCAAAATAGATAAGGACTATGAAAAAATTACCATCACTACACGAGCAGGCATTCAAGTATAAAAATACCAAACGATTGCAGCATGACGGCGGACGCGCATGGATCAAAGATTCCCAACTGCATGAAGCACGGAAAGATGCCAATGGCCGTTTTGTTACTGTGCCCGACAAAATAAAAGTGCCGGGCAAAAAAACGACCATGCTGGATCAGAAAAACCTGCCTAGCCATAAGCCGGATAATTCACCCTTACCATAATTAACGTCAGTTCGATATAGGAATTGGTTATTTATAAAGACACAGAGTCATTTCGCGGCGGATGCCCGAAATCTAATAGGTTGAATGAAATTCAAAAGTTTAATTTGTGGCTGGTATTAGATTCCCGCCTACGCGGGAATGACCATTGCTTTTCTTTTATAGCTAATTTCTGCAGTTTTTTATCTCGAACTCAGGTTAATTATTAAACCGGGCAAAAGAATTGTCAATAATTAATGATGGCAGAGCTCACTTGTTTGATTAAGATTATACTTTAAGCTCCCAACCCGGCTCATAGTTTCGTTTCCAGAATTCTTCTGCTTTTTTATTATTCAGAATTCTGCCCGTCGCTGAGTCTAGTTCTAAACTTGAGCCTGTTTCCTGAGCAATATTTCCGAGGTGGCAAATTTGTGTAGATATACTGGCATCATCAATGGGGGCATTTAAGGTTTCGCCTTCTCTGACCGCATTGGCCAAATTATGCATGTGATTAACCGTAAGTTGTCCATAGCCCATGGTATCGGCGGTACTTGTTGCGCCTTCCTGACCTTCCTTTTCCTCTTTTATCACATTGCCGTTCAAATCGTAGAGGATGTATACTTCCCGGTCAAGCAAAATCGAACCCTCCGTTCCATGAATTAGGGATCCTCTGCCTCTTCCATGAAGAGGATGGCCATTACAACTTTTTCCCTCCCAGGTAATCAATTTTCCACCCTCAAATTCAAAGCTGGCGTTTTGGGTATCGTAATATTCCCAATCGTCCCCTTTGAAATGCAATCTTCCGCCGGTTGATGTAGCTCTTGTTGGAAATTTTACCCCCAATGCCCAGCGGCAAATATCAATTTCGTGGGTACCGTTATTGTGAATTTCTCCGGTTCCCCAGGTTTTAAACCAGTGCCAGTTATAGGGGTGAATATTATCCCGGTAATCTTCTCTTGGAGCCGGACCCTGCCATAAATTCCAATCTAAATAATCAGGAACAGGTACTCTTTTACCAGTTCCAATTGGGCCACGGGTATTCGAATACCAGGCTTTTCCATAATAAACGCTGCCAATTATACCTTCCCCAATTTCTTTAATTGCTAATTGCGAAGTCCTTGATGAGCGCTGCTGGTTTCCCATTTGGCACAATTTCCCGTACTTCTGTTGTGCTCTTACCAGTAACTCAGTTTCATAGGGATTATGGCTGCAGGGTTTTTCCACATAAACATGCTTACCGGCTTCCATCGCCATGATAGCCATGGGGGCATGCCAATGTTCGGGCGAAGCTATTGCAATCACATCAATATCCTTGTATTCAACCAGTTTTCTGAAATCCTTTTCAACTTTTGGGACATAGCCGATATTTTCTTCATGAAATTTTTTATGCTCCGCTATGATGTGGTCATCCACATCACAAAAATACGTTATCCTTGTATTTGGAGTATCATGAATGGCCTGCGATAATGCCTTGCCTCTGCTCCTGACTCCTGCTACTGCAAAGTTAATTGTTTCATTTGGAGAACCCTTTAAAATCCCCGGAAATGATAATGCCAATGCCCCGCCAACTCCTGTTATTGTACTATTCTTGATGAACGTCCTGCGATCTAATTTCTTCATAGTTTTAGTCCTTCTACTTAAAGTTTTCGTATGAATATGTTTCGGAATGAAACTTCATTTCCATGATCCTGTAGCAGAATATTTCCTTCTTCCCACTTGCCAAAACCCGGCCATACTTTGTACTTGCTGTTATCTACAAGTTGCTGAAATTCTGGTGTATTTCGTTCGTATTCTAACACTAATCTTCCATTCAGCCAGTGCTCAACATGATTTCCTTCAGAGATTATCCGGGCGTGATTCCATTCACCAATTGGATTCGTTTTTTTATTTTCGGCTTTAATCAAATCATATAGCGAAGCTAATGTCCGGCTTCCTTCATGATTACCTAAATTTGCATCAGGGTGGCGTTCGTCATCAAGAATTTGATATTCCAACCCAATGGAGGAACCTTCTCCTTTATTAAGATCGGCATCTACAAAATATTTAATGCCGCTGTTTGCCCCGGGTGTAATTTTGAAATCCACCCAAAGCTCAAAATCACTGAATAATTCTTTGGTTACTATGTCGCCTGCATCTGCCGATTCCTTTCCGCCAGATTCATGAATTTTGATCACTCCTTCATTCACATCCCAACCGGTTCCTTCCGGGGAATGCGGGAAAGTATCTGATCGGGCTCCTCTCCATTTTTCGGCCGATTGGCCATCGTATAATAATTCCCATCCCCAGTCTTGCTGGCTGAAGGTCAATTTGTTGTAATTATCCATGGCTGGTATGGGAGTACGAGTCGCATATTTGCGCGGATTATCAGTAATGATCCTGATGTCCTTCCACTGGATAGTAATGCCTTCGTCAGCCTTATTGCCAATACTATGCACCTGAAGGCCGATAAATCCTGAACGAGTGCGATCATCCACTAAATGGGAAACCGGTACATTATTTACCCATGTTTTGATAGTATCACCAATGGCTTCAACCCTTATTTTATTCCACTCCATATGTTTGTAAGCCTGTTTTGCATCTTCAAATCCCTCTAAAGGAAAAAGCCAGCCCCGGCGTGCTTCATCATAAATTCCCCCGGTCCAGGAGCGTTCTGAGGGATCGATTTCAACCTGGTAACCGTGAACCCTGCCATCATCATATTCCGGAAAACTATTGCTTCGAATTTGGACGCCTGAATTGGTTTTGTCTGATAACTTCACCGAGTATTCCAAAATGAAATCACCAAAATGATCTTCTGTGCATAAAAAAGAATTTGGTGTATTTGAAACTGTAGTCCCAACTATAGATTCACCTTCAACACTGAATGCGGCCGCCCCGCCTAATTGATGCCAGCCATCCAGGGTTTCTCCGTCAAATAAAGATTTCCAGGGTGGACTATCTTGAATGAAATATGAACCGGAAAAAGTGAGAGCAAGAAAAAATCCCCCGATTATAACAGAATAAAGTTTCTTCATTTGACTGAATTTTATTGAAAATTGAATACACGAATATAATTAATCAGGCAGAGAGAGCAAGTCACTTTAATAACTAATTAAATATTAGTTCGAACGAAAGCAGGTTTCATTTTAAATTTTTATCCGCAATAAAAGTTTCTCAGATTGACTCTACTTATAAATCTCCTTAAAATCTAATACTGATATTAGATTTTAAATATTTGATGTATAATTCTGTTTATGAGGTTAATTTCACAAGGGGCTCAGTACGCTATTTCGGCTATTATTGCTATCTCAAAACATGGTGATGAACGCGCGGTTTCGGCATCGCATTTATCCAAATCGCTAAATTGCCCAACCGCTTACCTATCTCAAATTTTGGCCAAATTAAAGGAACCCGGAATTTTGAATTCCCAGCGCGGATTAAATGGCGGGGTGTACCTGGCAAAGCCGATCGGGGAAATAACAATGATGCAGGTTATTGATGCCATTGACGGAAGCGAGTTTTTTAGCAAGTGTTTTATGGGGATTGAAGGTTGCGGACATATAGAACCTTGTCCTTTTCATGAATTTTGGTCGGCAGAGCGGACTAAAATTCAGGAGTGGCTGGAACACAAAACATTCGCGCAAATCGACAATAATATGTCTCAAGCCTGGTTTGATCTAAGGTTGCAATTCTCAAATGGTGTTCCTTCATTCAAACAATGAATAAAGTTGCAACCATAGCTCCCGAAATCTGTTATCACTGTGGTGAAGTATGTGATGATTATTCCATCCATATTGAGGATAAATATTTCTGTTGCAATGGCTGCAAAACAGCTTTTCAGATTTTGGATGAGGGCGGGCTTTGTTCCTATTATGATTTGGATGACAATCCCGGTATCAATCTGAAAAACACCAAATCACGCGCCCGCTTCGACTATCTTGAAGATGAGGAAGTGATTAGCCGCATCTCCGATTTTCAGAACAAAAATCAGCTTTCAATAACTTTATACATCCCAAATATCCATTGCACCTCATGTGTGTGGCTGCTCGAAAATTTGCAGAAGCTGGATGAAGGCGTACTTCAAACCAGTGTAAATTTTTTAAAAAGGGAATTTAATTTACTTATCGATACCGAAAAGACGACCCTTAGAAATGTAGTTGAGCAGCTCACTACGATTGGCTATGAGCCAGAGATCCGCCTGGAAAAACTGGATTCCAAATCTCAGAAATCCCATAAAAATCGTTCCCTATGGCTGAAAATGGGAGTAGCCGGATTTGCCTTTGGAAATATCATGCTGTTCAGCTTTCCGGATTACTTGAATACAACCGGAAGCGGACTTGGCGGACAATTCCATATTTTCTTCGGGGCTTTGAATATTATACTCGCACTTCCGGTTCTTATTTATAGCAGCAGCGATTATCTGAAATCGGGATTCGCTGCATTGAAACAGGGAGGAGTGAATCTGGATGTGCCTATTTCCATAGGTATAGTGGCATTATTTAGCCGGAGTGTTTACGAAATAGTAACGGCTACGGGAACAGGGTATATGGATTCGTTCACAGGCCTTATTTTCTTTTTATTGATCGGCAAGCTGGTTCAGCAAAAAACATTCAATCGCCTTTCCTTCGACCGTGATTATAAATCATATCTTCCCATTGCCGTAAATGTAATTGATGCAAACGGAATTGAAAGATCGGTTTCGCTGGATAAATTATTACCCGGAAAAGAGATTCGCCTCCGAAATCAGGAGTTGGTGCCCTGTGATGCTACTTTACTTTCTGAGGAAGTGTGGATGGATTATAGTTTCATTACAGGGGAGTCGGAACCTGTTGAAGTGAAAGCGGGAGAACGCATCTTTGCCGGCGGGAAATTGACAGGAACTTCGGCTTTATTGAGAACCGAAGAAAAAGTAGCAAATAGCTACCTTACCAAATTGTGGAATCATGAAGCCTTTCAGAACAATGATAAAGAACTAAAACTCACAAATTTTGCAGACCGGATTAGTCCATATTTTACGATCAGTGTATTAGGTATTGCATTTATTTCGGGTTTTTATTGGCTGCAAACATCCGGTGCAGAACAAGCTCTTTCGGTTTTTACTGCTGTTTTAATAATAGCCTGTCCCTGTGCGCTGGCTCTTTCAACCCCGTTTACGCTTGGTTCATCCCTAAATGTGCTTTCACTAAATGGTTTATTTGTTAAAAATCACCTGTTGATTGAAAATCTTTCTAAAACCACAGCTATTGTTTTTGATAAGACGGGTACGCTTACCAATCCGGAATCTACGGAAATAGACTTTTATGGGGATGAGCTCACAGCGGAAGAAAAACAGTGGGTAAGTTCTGCCTGCCGGAATTCAATACATCCGCTAAGCCGAAAGGTTTATAATTTCCTGAATAATTGCAGTGTACTGGCAAGTGATTCATTCCACGAAGTTCCGGGCAAAGGGATTTTTGTGAGTATGGATAATAATATGGTTTGCCTGGGTTCCCGTCTTTTCATTAGTGAACAATCAGATCTTGATATCAATGATATTCCACAGGCCAATTTTTCTGGTTCAACGGTGCACCTTGTTGTTAATGGAGTGTATAAAGGATTTTTCGGGATACAGGCAGGTTTGAGAAATGGAATTTCAGAGCTCCTTCAGACTATTAAGGACAAATTCCAGTCGTTTTTGATTTCCGGGGATAATGAAGCTCAAAAGCCGGAATTTGAAAAATATTTCGGTTCGGATAAAAACTTGTTATTCCACCAAACCCCGGAAGAGAAACTGGATTTCATTTCAAACCTTCAAAAAAACGGTCACAGTGTTGTGATGGTGGGAGATGGACTGAATGATGCGGGAGCCCTCAAAAAAAGTAATTTCGGAATCGCCCTGTCCGATGATATTAGTTCATTTTCCCCGGCTTGTGATGCTATTTTGGAGGGGCCATATCTGCACAAACTCAACGACTTTATAAATTTTTCCAGGACAGGAATAAATATTATTATTGCCAGCTTTGTACTTTCACTGCTTTATAATACTATAGGACTTGGATTTGCCATTACAGGGCATCTATCCCCGTTGGTAGCGGCAATTTTGATGCCTTTGAGTTCTATAAGTGTAATGGTTTTCACCTTTTTAACTACGCGGTTTTTTGCGCGCAAACTTGGGCTAGCTATATGGAAGTAATTTACCTGCTTATTGCCTTCAGTTTATTGGTCGCTTTGATATTCCTGGGATTATTTTTCTGGGCAGTGAAAACCGGTCAATTCGACGATCAGTACA
>JBBDLQ010000111.1:7116-22638 GCA_040878765.1 Balneolaceae bacterium
TTCCTGGGATTATTTTTCTGGGCAGTGAAAACCGGTCAATTCGACGATCAGTACACCCCATCAATACGCGTGCTATTCGACGATAAACATTCTAAAAAAGAAACAACTAACCAAAAAAATCGGGATGAGTAATGTCATCATTAGAAACCTTTCATTACGATAATGAAGTAGTCCGGAAATTTGGTATTGCCACCATATTTTGGGGCCTTATCGGATTTATTGTTGGGCTGACTATCGCACTTAAATTAATATATCCGGACTTCCTGGGGTTCATTCCTGAACTTTCCTATGGGCGGCTTCGGCCGCTGCACACCAATGCAGTAATTTTTGCCTTTGCCGGAAATGCCATTTTTTATGGAGTGTATTATTCGTTGCCAAGGCTGTGCAAGGCATCAATGTGGAGCGAAAAACTAAGTAATATTCACTTTTGGGGCTGGCAAGCTATAATTGTTTCTGCGGTATTAACTCTTCCATTTGGTTTCACTACCAGTAAGGAATATGCCGAATTAGAATGGCCTATTGATATTGCCATTACATTAATTTGGGTGATTTTTGGTATCAACATGATCATGACCATTCTTAAGCGTCGTGAGAAACATCTATATGTGGCTATCTGGTTTTACATTGCCACTTTTGTAACGGTTGCGATTCTGCATGTGGTGAATTCATTTGAAGTACCAGCTACTTTATTGAAAAGTTATCCGATTTATGCTGGTGTTCAGGATGCCCTGGTACAGTGGTGGTATGGCCATAATGCAGTGGCTTTCTTCCTGACGACACCTTTCCTGGGAATTATGTATTACTTCATCCCAAAAGCAGCAAACCGGCCGATATTTTCTTATCGGTTGTCCATAGTTCATTTTTGGTCACTAATTTTTATCTACATATGGGCGGGGCCACACCATTTGCTTTACACGGCTCTTCCCGGCTGGGCTCAGGCACTTGGTACGGTTTTTAGTTTGATGTTGATTGCACCAAGCTGGGGCGGTATGCTTAATGGCTTGCTCACACTTAGGGGGGCATGGGATAAGGTTCGGGAAGATCCCGTACTGAAATTCCTGGTGGTTGGTGTTACCGCTTACGGTATGGTAACCTTCGAAGGCCCGATGTTATCCATTGCCAATGTAAATGCCATCGCTCATTATTCTGATTATATCATCGGTCATGTGCACAACGGTGCTTTACTTTGGAATGGCGGCTTAACCTTCGCAATGTTGTACTACATCACACCACGCATTTATAAGACTAAGCTGTATTCGGTGAAACTGGCGAATGTCCACTTCTGGTTTGCCACCTTAGGCGCACTTTTCTATGTAATTCCCATGTACTGGGGCGGCATTACTCAAAGTTTAATGTGGAAAGAATTTACTTCTGAAGGACTTCTTCAGTATCCAAATTTCCTGGAAACGGTA
Source organism: Balneolaceae bacterium (assembly GCA_040878765.1). Lineage (GTDB taxonomy): Bacteria > Bacteroidota > Rhodothermia > Balneolales > Balneolaceae > Gracilimonas. The sequence continues at coordinate 8,529 of JBBDLQ010000111.1, forward strand.
GTTCAGATTATGCCCATGTATGCATTTCGCGCAATTGGCGGTACGCTATTTATAATTGGCGCATCCATTGGTTCTTATAACCTGTATAAAACATCACGACAGGGAGAACTTGAAAAAGCTGAAGAAGCTGAGGCATTGGCAATTATTGATCCGGCTGCAGGACACAATGAAAGCTGGCATCGAAAGCTGGAATCACGACCTTTACAATTTACTGTGCTAACACTGGTAGTAATATTGATCGGCGGAATTGTGGAATACGTTCCAACAGCGTTGGTAAAATCAAACGTACCAACTATTGAAAGCGTAAAACCATACACCCCACTGGAAATTGAAGGACGTGATATTTATATCGCAGAGGGATGCAATAATTGTCACTCGCAAATGATCCGCCCATTCCGCTCCGAAACCGAGCGATACGGGGAATATTCAAAAGCCGGGGAGTTTGTGTATGATCATCCTTTTTTATGGGGATCTAAACGCACAGGGCCCGATTTACACCGGATTGGCGGCAAATATCCTGATAGCTGGCATATACGCCATATGTATGATCCTAACTCTACTTCGCCCGGCTCAATAATGCCGGCATATCCATGGATGTTTACACAGGAAATGGATAGAGAAAGCATCCCGAGCCGTATTAATGCCCTGCGAAAAGTCGGCGTTCCATATGTGGAGGGCTATGAAGAAATTGCCCTTCGGGATTTTGACGCCCAGGCTGAGCAAATAACACAGGGGTTAATAGATAACGGATTCGATGAAATTGATGGCATCCAAATTACTTCCGATAAACAAATTATTGCCATCATTGCATACATGCAGCGATTAGGGGTCGATATTAAAGGAAATGTCAATCCATGGGAAGGACTACCTTCAAGCAAAAGAATTCAGGCTAATTTTAAACCTCAGCGGGAGGAATAGCCATGTATAAAAATGTATTACGTGCTATTGAAGACATCGGCATATACCCAAGCATTTCCCTGATTTTGTTTTTCAGTTTTTTTGTAGGACTGGTGATCTACTTAATTGTAAAGGGAAGAAAGCATTGGGAAGATGCTGCCCGGCTGCCTTTAGAGGATGATGAAAATTCGAACTTAAATCACTCAGAACAATGAAAATTTTAGACGACGAAAAAGACCTCCTGCTAGACCATGAATATGATGGAATCAAAGAATTGGATAACCATATGCCGGGCTGGTGGCTGTGGCTTTTTTATTTCACCATTGCCTGGGCTGTAGGATATATGGCCTATTATTATATGCTTGGCGGTCCCTCTCAAGAGGAACTCTACGAAATGGAGGTGGCTGCTGCAGAAGAACAATATGGGATTGAACCGGAAGGAGAAGAGGGAGGAGAGGAAGCCTCCGAATTTACCTGGGCATATTTGGAAGATCAGGGCCGTATTGAAGAGGGGCGTGAGATTTATATGAGCAATAATAATCTCTGTTTTACCTGTCATGGAAGTAATGGCGAAGGAATGGTTGGCCCAAATCTGACGGATGAATTATGGATTCACGGTTGCAGTGCCGAAGAAGTGGCAGCAAGTATCATAGTAGGATATCCCGATCGTGGTATGATTGCCTATGGAAGCGGGGCACGCCTTTCAGATGAAAAAGTACAAAGCCTGATAAGCTATATTGCTTCCATTCAGGGAACGGAACCGGCAAATGCCAAGGCTCCGGATCCCAGGGCAGAACCTTGTAGCCTGTAGGTGATATGGTGATATGGTGTATTGCTAAGGTTAGTATCTAAGCATGAGCAAGTTCTATATTTTTTAGCAATGATTGCATATATGATTCCTTCACCTAATCGCCATATCACTTTATCACAAATAATTCACATAATCCTTAAATAATAATTGCAATATTCGCCGTAATGAGTGAACTGTGAGGTTGAACTAACAATGGCAAATTTAGAAGAAGAAAGACGAATTGATAAATCCCAGTTTAGGGATCATCTTTCTACAGTTGATGAAGAGGGAAAACGAAGCTGGATATTTCCAAAAAAACCTAGCGGCCGGTTTTATAATGCCCGGAATATCGTTGCTGTGATATTATTGGTTTTCTTTTTCAGCGGGCCGTTTATCACTATTAATGGAAATCCGCTGCTTTTGCTGAATGTCCTGGAACGCAAATTTGTGATTTTCGGTGTAGCATTCTGGCCTCAGGATTTTCACTTATTCCTGTTCGGGATGCTCATTTTTATTCTGTTTATAGTGCTTTTTACTGCAATATTCGGAAGATTATTTTGTGGATGGGCGTGCCCTCAAACCATTTTCATGGAAATGGTATTTCGAAAAATTGAATATTGGATTGAAGGAGATGCAGGCTCTCAAATCCGCCTCGACAGGGCCCCGTGGAATTTTGAGAAAATCACCAAAAAAGTAAGTAAACACGCTATTTTCTTTGGGATGGCATTTCTGATTTCCAACATGTTTCTCGCCTATATCATCGGTACAGAGCAATTGTTTGATATTATAACCGACCCGCCTTCTGAACATATTGCTGGCTTAAGTTCAATGATCATTTTCAGTGGACTATTCTATGGGGTATTTGCCTTTATGCGCGAACAGGTCTGCCATTTCGTGTGCCCATATGGGAGAATGCAATCCGTAATGCTCGACAATAATTCCATCAATGTGATGTATGATTATGTAAGGGGAGAGAGCCGGGCAAGTGTCAGAGATCGATATCAACTTGAAAACCGAAAAGCCACATTGGAAGACCTCGGCTTTAGTGCCAACGAAACTTTTGGGGATTGTATCGATTGCTATCAATGCGTAAAAGTTTGCCCGATGGGTATTGATATTCGCAACGGCACACAGCTTGAATGTGTACACTGCACGGCATGTATCGATGCCTGCGATTCAGTGATGGATAAAATTGACAAGCCTCGCGGACTCATTCGCTATTCATCCGAAAATGCAATTCAAAAGGAAGAACAAAAAATACTGACTCCAAGAGTAGCCGGGTATTCAGGTATTTTACTGGTGCTATTGGTGACTTTTGTAGCATTACTTACAATGCGGCCGGATACTGAAACCACCATTTTGCGTGAGCCGGGTACTTTATATCAGGAGCTGCCGGGCAATATGTATGGCAATATCTATAATATAAGAGTGCTCAATAAAACCTTTGAAGACATGGATTTTGAACTACGACTCGAAAACAGGGAAGGGGAGATAATGTCATTGGGAAGTATAGAAATGGTGCCATCCCAAAATTCTGCTGAAGGCCGGTTTTTAGTGAAATTACCTGAAAATCAATTAGATGGTATGCAAACGGAAATTCAGTTTGGAGTGTTTTCAAATGGAGAGAGAATTGAAACGGTCACATCCGGATTTTTAGGTCCGGCTAACCTTAAGAAATAATATAATGAAGAAGTTTAATTGGGGAACCGGCATTTTTTTGGTAGTCACCATTTTTGTGATAGGTACCTTAAGCGTAGTCAGTTATATGATCAGCCTCGACTTTTACCTGGTCTCAAACGATCATTACGAAGAAGGTGTACAATACCAGGAAACCATTGATGGTCAGCTTAGAGCTAAAAATATGGAACATCCGGTTTTGATTTTGTTTGATGAACCCAGCGTTTCCATCAAAATATTGTTCCCTGAGGATGCCAGGTCAGACTCTTTGACTGGCAGCATTACTTTTTATCGCCCAAATGATTCGGCAATGGACCGAAAATTCACACTTGAATTAGATGAGAGCGGCAGGCAGATTATTCCCGTTTCAGATTTTGAAAAAGGCCGCTGGAAGTTAACACTGGAGTGGAAATCCGACTCGCTTACCTATATAGATGAAAAGAATATTTTTATTTGAGTGGAAGTATTTTCCTGACTCAAAGAAGGTTATTTAAATTTTGGTGAATTATTTAATCAGTTCACAGGTCGGATAAACTAACACAAACCCAGGCTTATAGATGACTTTACTTCACCTCTAAGGCTTCCAATAACGTGCCAAAATCGTCAAATATGAGATCCGCTAATTTGTATCCTTGTTCAATGGGAGCTTTAGTGAACCAGGCCACCTTCCATCCGGCTTTGGAACCGCCGGTTACATCCGAAATAAAGGAATCACCCACATACAGAATTTCATTTCGGTTTACACCCGCCAATTCAGTAGAATGATCAAATATTTTGGGATGGGGCTTCATCTCGCCAATGTCTTCCGAGATGACAATATGGCTGGCAGAATCTTCGAAGTTGAATTGAGCTATTTTCATTCGTTGAGTTTCTGCGAAACCATTGGTAATAATACCTACGTTATATTGGGCTGCAATTTTTTGATAGGCATCCTTAGCTCCTTCAATCCATTCCCAGTGATTCCGGTAATAATTCATATACACCTTTCCGGCTTCCTCATACATGCTTTCATCCACCCCAAGACTGCGAAAAGTCTCCTCAAATCGCCGCCGATGTAAAATATCTCTGTCAATTTTCCCCAAAGCATAATCTTCCCACAACCCTTTGTTTATGTGATGATAAGTTTCCAAAAGTGTAACTTCAGAAATTCCATTGAAAATATCGAAATGTGTATAGACATCGCTGAGTCCGGTACGTTCTGCCTTTTTGTGATCAAGAAGGGTGTCATCTAAGTCAAAATAAATGAATTTCGGTTTAAGCGGTGACAATGGAATAGTTTTTGATTATTGTTGACGTGTTTGAACCTAAAGAAATTTTGGCTCGTAAGAGGGCCACAAATAAACAATTAAATTATAAATCATGAAAGCAAAATATTTGATCGTTCTTGGTATTCTGGCATTTTTCGTGTTCTACGGAATCAGTGTTAATAACAGCCTGATTGAACAGGAAGAAAATGTAAACAGTGCCTGGGCACAGGTAGAAAATCAGTACCAGCGACGGGCCGACCTTATTCCAAATCTGGTTAATACCGTTCGTGGTGCAGCCGACTTTGAATCAGAAACCTTGCAAGAGGTAATTGAAGCACGAAGCCGGGCCACTTCCATAAATATTGATGCCAATGATTTAAGTAATCCGCAGGCTTTTCAGCAGTTTCAGGAAGCCCAGGGACAGTTAAGCGGTGCATTATCCCGATTACTGGTAACTGTAGAGCGATATCCTGAACTTAAGGCTAATCAAAACTTTCGGGATTTACAGGCACAATTGGAGGGAACGGAAAACCGGATATCGACTGAGCGCATGAGATTTAATCAGGCAGCTCAAAGTTATAACACACGGGTACGAAGATTTCCGGCCAGCCTTATTGCTTCCATTGCCGGCTTTGAGCAAAAACAATATTTCCAGGCCGACCAGGGTGCTGAAGAAGCCCCAACCGTTGATTTTGGAAATTAAATTTTATTTTAAATAAACCACTGAGAACACAGAGGTACACGGAGTTTTAGTTATAACCCAGTGAAACTTTGTGCTTTCTGTGGTTAATCATCATACAATCTATGGCAAAGTTTTTATCGAAGGAACAAGAGGAAGATATTGTTGAAGCCATTCAACAGGCTGAACAGGCAACATCCGGAGAAATTCGGGTGCATATCGAAAAGAAATGTAAAGCTGATTCACCCATGGAAAGAGCTCAGGAAGTGTTTGCCGAGCTTAAAATGCATGAAACTGAGCAGCGAAACGGTGTGATAGTTTATATAGCCTGGAAAGATCACAAAGTTGCCATTTGGGGAGATGAAGGGATTCATGAAAAAGTAGGGCAGGAGTTTTGGGATGAGGAGCTGGATTTGATCCTGAAATATTTCAAAGAAGGAGATTACCAAACCGGTTTGACAGAAGTTGTGTTACAAATAGGACAGAAGCTCAAAGAATATTACCCATATGAACAAAAAGGGGAATTGAATGAGCTTTCTGATGAAATCAGTTATAATAAAGAAGAGGATAACGATGCGTAAACTCTTAAGTCTGATACTTCTGATTGGAATGAGTTTTACAGGATTTTCACAGGATTTCCTGCCCGATCGGCCTACGGGTATGGTGAATGATTTTGCTGATATACTTTCTTCTTCAGAAGAACGAATGCTCGAAAATAAACTCCGAAGCTACCGTGATACTACCACCAATGCTTTTGTTATTGCAACAATAGAAAGTCTGCAAAATTATCCAATCGAAGATGTAGCTCTTCAACTGCACAACGATTGGAACATTCAATATGAAGAACAGGGAAATGGCGTTTTAGTCCTGATATCTGAGCAAGACCGCCAAATGCGAATTGAAGTAGGTTATGGCTTAGAAGGTGCCATCCCGGATATTATGGCAAACCGGATTATCAATGATGTGATGACTCCCAGATTCCGTAATGGAGATTATTATGGCGGGCTCGATGAAGCCACAAATATCCTGATAGATTTAGCTGCCGGTGAATTTGAAGGTTTTCCGGAAAGGACAAGTTCTTCAGGCGAAGGCTTTCCCATCGATATTCTTATCATTTTCATCATTATAATATTCTTCCTTTTATCACGGGGGCGGGGCGGTAAAGGCGGGAAGAAGCATTCCCTTGGTTCCAGCGGTATTATTTTTTACGGCGGCGGCTTTGGTCGCGGCGGCAGTTCCTTTGGCGGCGGTGGCGGAGGAAGCTTCGGTGGCTTTGGCGGCGGAGGTGGATTTAGCTCCGGCGGCGGCGGTGCCAGCGGCGGCTGGTAATATGAAATTGGAAATTATGAATGCTGAATTTTGATTTGCTACAATTATAATAATTCAAAATTCAGCATTTTTAATTCATAATTTCTACAGAGCTTGTTCCAGGTCAGCGATTATATCTTCAACTCCTTCAATGCCAACCGAAATACGCACCAAGCCGTCAGTGATGCCAGCTTGTTTTTTAATTTCCGGGTCAACCACGGCATGTGTCATAGAAGCCGGATGTTGAATTAAAGTATCCACGGAGCCTAAACTGACGGCAAGCGCACACATTTTCACATTGTTCATGAGAGAAACACCGGCATCAAAGCCACCTTTCAGTTCAAAGGATATCATCCCTCCATATCCATTTTTCATAATGGATGAGGCCAACTTGTGGTGCGGATGAGATTCTAATCCGGGATAAAATACATGATCAATTTTTGGATGTTTTTCTAAGAACCGGGCAACTTGCATTGCATTTTCGTTGTGTTGTTTCATTCGCAAGGGAAGGGTTTTTAAGCCATTTCTGGTTAGCCAAGCATCTGTTGGTCCTGCAATTCCTCCCAGATTTTTTCGAAATGTTCCGGTTCCATATTCTTCAAACAGAGATTTTTTAGCAACCATAGCTCCGCCTACAATAGTGCCATGTCCGCCCATATATTTGGTGGTGGAATGCACCACAACATCAGCACCGAGCTCAAGCGGTTGAATGTGATAAGGGGTGGCAAAAGTATTATCCACCATTACCAAGGCGTTATGTTGATCTGCCAGTTGTGCAATGGCTCGTATGTCTGAAATTGAAAGCGTTGGGTTTGCAATACTTTCTAAATAGATAAGGTGGGTTTTTGGGTGTTTCTTCAATTCCATTTCTAAAAGAAATAAATCGGAGGTATCCACAAAAGAAACAGAAATACCCATGTCCGGTGCTTCTTCATTTAAAAACTGACTGGTGCAGCCATAAAGAGCATCTTGCGCAATCACATGATGTCCTTTTGCCAAACTAATAATTCCTGTACTTATAGCAGCCATACCGCTGCCAAAAGCCATGCCGGTGTATGCTTCCGGGTTATCAAGGGAATAAGTTTCCAGTGCACAAATTGCCCGCTCCAATTCTTCTACAGTAGGATTACCAATGCGTGAGTAAACGTGGCTTGCCCCTCCTTCCTCATGCCGAAAGGCTTTTGCCCCGGATTCAACATCATTAAATACAAAAGTAGATGTTTGATAAATAGGAGAAGTATGAGCTCCATATTGATCTTTATTTCCCTTACCGCCATGTATGGCTGCTGATGCAAATGTTGGTTTAGTTAGAGTCTTCATTATAAACGGGGATTGGAGATTGTTCTTTGATCGTATTCAGTACAATGCTGGTGTGCAAGCGTTCTACATCGGGCAGGGTAGTAAGCTTGTTACGCATTAACTGTTCGAAATCTTTGGTGTCTTTGGCTACCACATGCAATAAAAAATCGCCATCACCGGTAGTGTGAAAACAAGCCAGTATTTCGGGAATTTCCTGAATAGCTGAGGTAAATTCTTCCAGTAAATTAAGTTGGTGAACACTCAGTGTTACCTTCACAAAAGCCGTAAATCCACGGCCAACGGTTTCCTTATTTACTTTAGCTGAATATCCTTCAATTACTCCTTCACGTTCAAGCCGGCGCACTCGCTCCAGAGTGGGAGTTGTAGTGAGGCCAATCCGTTTTGCCAGTTCATTATTGGCTATTCGTCCCTCTTGCTGAAGGATTTGAATAATATTTTTATCAAGAGCATCGAGCTTTGGAATTTTCATATGAAAGAATGATTAACTATTTGATGCCTTTATTATAATCAAACATTCTGTAAAAATTCAATAAAGTGGGTGAAAATTTCTTTACACAACTCAAATAAGAACTAAATGCTATATTATTATAAATTACAGAATTTAATTCTGTTAATATTCACCGGGATTAAGAAAAGTTTGATGAGCTACTTATGATTCAACCTAAAAGATAAATACTTAATCTTTTTCCCCTTTTTGATATGCTGCCTTTCGTAATAGGTTTTAATGCTTAATAACTTATCATTTGGCCGATTTCGGTGAACATCAGGTTCATCATCTAACAATTTAAGACCTTCCTCTTCGATCACTTCTTTTGTGTATTCGTAGAGCTGAGTGCTGTCGGTTTTAAGGTGGATAACAGCATCCGGTTTCATCACCTTTCGATAAGTTTTAAGGAACTTTGGGGAAGTGAGCCGTTTTCTCTCTTTATTATCATAGGGATCCGGAAACAAGATCCAGGCTTCATCAACTTCATCAGGGGCAAAAAACTGGTCTAGATGATCAATGAAACAGCGCAAAAATCGGACGTTTTTCAGTTTTTTATCAAGTGCTTTGGTTGCGCCCACCCACATCCGGTTACCTTTAATATCAAGGCCAACATAGTTATTTTCGGGGTGAAGTTGTCCCAGTCCAACCGAATATTCCCCTTTCCCACAGGCTAGTTCCAACACTATGGGGTGATTGTTTTCAAAAACTTCTGAATTCCATTTACCCTTCGGGGCAGGATTTTGATCATTAAATTCTTTGTACACCAGCGTATTTTCGAGTTCAGGCAACTCATCCATCCGCTTTTGTTTTTTCAGTGGCATTGGAAAATTATGATTAGTTACGATTTAGTACGTCAGGGAGATAATCGTTTGATCTTCCACTCACCATTCACAAGTTCGTATTTTACCCGATCGTGAAGCCGGCTTCCCCGACCTTGCCAAAATTCAATTGCTTCGGGATTGAGCCTGTATCCGCCCCAGCTTTCAGGTTTGGGCACCTTACCTTCCGGATATTTTGCCTCTAATTCGCTGATCTTATTTTCAAGAAATTTCCTGCTTTCAATTTCTTCACTTTGATTGGAAGCCAAGGCACCAAGCTGACTCTGATATGGCCTCAGCTTGAAATATTTTTCACTTTCAGATTGGGATATTTTTTCAACTGTCCCATCAATGCGAACCTGACGTTCCAGCTCAAGCCATAAAAAGCACAGGGATGCATGGGGATTATGTTCCAGTTCCCGCCCTTTATTGCTGGCATAATTTGTAAAAAATACGAATCCATCCTCATCAACACCCTTTAACAACATGATTCGTGAATGTGGTTTGTTTTCGGAATCAACGGTAGCCAATGTCATTGCATTAGGTTCCGGGATCTTCGTTTCCAAGGCTTCATTTAGCCATTTATTGAATTGCACAATTGGATCTTTATCGACCTCTTTTTCATCAAGTGAGTGTTTTGTGTATTCACCACGAAGGTGTTGAAGTTGTTCGTTAATCATTTTTAGTTATCCAAAATATTCCGGTTCATTACCGGGTTTCCATTTAATGTTGCAGCCAATACTGGCAATTTGTTTTTCCTCAGGAATATGATTTCCAGAAAGCAAACTATCCAGTGCTTTTCTAAGATCTTTTCCTGTTACCGGTTTATTATTTTTTGGCCGGCTGTCGTCAAACTGACCCCGGTAAACAAGTTTCCGGTTTTCATCAAATACAAAGAGGTCGGGAGTACATGCAGCTTTATAAGCCTTTGCTACTTCCTGAGTTTCATCATATAAATACGGAAAAGGATAATTCTTTTCGGCCATTTTTTCAGGACTATCCTCAGGGTATTTCTCTACATCATTCGAGCTGATAGCAATAAACCCAATTCCTTTGGCAATATATTCTTTGGCTACTTTTACCAATTCATCCTCAATATGTAAAACATAAGGACAATGATTACATATAAACATAATCACAAACCCTTTGCTTTGGTCGGTGTAGTTTAACGATAATGTTCCTCCACTCACACTTGGTAGTGTGAAATCCGGTGCTTCAGTTCCAATTTGCAGCATTGTTGATGGCGTTGCTGACATAATGCTCCTGACTTTTTTCGGTTAATGGTTTTAACTTCAGTGTATGGATACAATTACAAAGATATTGAATGATCGTGACAAAATTTTGTTCGAAAAAGCACTGAAGTTATACTTCTATGCACGACAACAAGATGTACGAAAGCTTAATTCACAACTAAGAGAACGTTTTTCTTATGCTGGTCAGGTAGCTTACTCGCTCATCATAACCTATATACGTGAAGGAAATTTGAAGTTGGAATACATGGATTTTCTGAATGAGGAAATTAAAACCATGCGCAGTCTGGATGCTGAATTTCTGGATCCATTGATGATCAAACCCCGGGAAATCGATGAAATAGAGTTTAATCAGGAAATTATCATTAAAGTTTTTGATGAGGATAATGATACCGATCTCCGGATTACCTATGACCCAAAAAATGGAGTGGTAAAACTTATTCCCGATAATTAGAAACAGGGAAGTATATTTATTGACCTAAAGTGACTTACATATATATCAGGCAACTTTGGGAATTGCACGCTGGAACCCCTGACGGTTTACATGACCGATATATTTTCCAATAATACGCACTTCTTCAAAAACATCCGGTTCAATAAAAATATCGTCATACTCCGGGTTAGCAGGCTCAAGGCGTAACCCGTTGTCATCCCAATATATTTTCTTAAGGCTGGTTTCACCATCATAAAGTACTGCACCAATGTCTCCGTTTTTTACATCGGTATCCATCAGAAGTACAAAATCCCCGTCATAGATACCCACATCTTTCATACTAAAACCTGAAACCCGAAGCGCAAACAGATCCTCAAGGTTTGGGAACAGCGTATCCATAGTTATACTTCCCAAATTTGCTTCAACGGCTTCCTGAAGATAACCGGCAGCAATCAAACCGCGAATGGGAATACCTTCCTGTTCTTCCGTTTCACCAAGAAGACTTTTCTTTTCGGAAGGTAAATCATATTCTTCATCGTCTCGCTTAACTAAATAGCCTTTCTTCAGCAGTGCCTGTATATTTTGGGTCACGCTATTTGGTGATGCATAACCAAAGTGATCGGCTATTTCACGATAAGTTGGCCACACTTCATGTTCTTTTTTATAATCGACGATGAAGGTGAAAAATTCATGCTGTTTACGAGTTAAATGTGCATTATCCATGGCGTATATAATTTTATGTAAGAAACATGTGTAATAAACGGAGTTTGACGATGAAGTTCAACAGGAAATGTGTAAAAAATATGTATAAGCTTTTTTGCGGCTTCTTAGTGCTTACGGTGCTGGTTTCTTGCGAAGGGGAAACGCCTTATTCGGAATTAATGACTAAGAATTATCCTGAATTATACACGCATATTTTTGCCCGCAATGCAGATTCATTACTTACTTATTCCGACCATCCAAATACGCATGTACAACAGCAGGCATGGCGGGCTTTAATCAGTACACCGGTTCAGCATGTTGATGAACTAATAACCAAAGTGCAGTATGCAAATACTTATGGAGCCTGGATGGCTTTGAGCGCACATGAACTTACAGATGAGCAATTATCGCGGTTACATAAATTATGGGACCGAAGAGCCACCCACCGAAATGGAATCAGTTTGGTATTGGGGCAACAGGGAAACCAAAACAGCCTCGATTTTTTGACTCGAAATTTTGATCGCATCATTGATTCGGAACATGAATTTGAATCAGCATTGGCAATCGGCCGGCTGATGATGAATTATGATATAAGCCCGGTAACTCAAAGGAGTATTTTACGTTATGCAGCGGTTTTGGAAGATGAGGACATATTCCGCGCTTATTTTTATGGTTTATACCGGGGAGGGGAAGTAATAGATGATCCTGAAATGCAAAAGACGATTTGGGAAACCTATGAATGGACAACTATTCCTGAGATCAAACAATATACGCTTCGAATTTTATTTAACAGTGATGCGGAAGATACTTTTGAACGATTGAATATTGAGAACGTATCCCAAATGAATGTTCAACTGGCTGTGGAACTGGCACAGCATTCAGGGATTTTAGAGTGGAGTGATAAACTCGAGCTTTTATATACTCAATTACTTGATCATCCAAATACCGTGGTTAATGAAGTGGCCTTAAATCAGATCAAAGATCACTCCGGAAATAACAGCAATTTTGATGAAGTGCTTAAAACAAAAATTGTTAATAATGAAGAAAAGGAAGCTTCAATAAGATTATCCGGGATTGTGGCGCTAAACTCACCCGGCAATTTTCTCAGTCTGGCTGATTCACTGAGCGGTGATAATGTGTATCTGCTAAGCAAAAAACTAAGTATTTATAAAAAAGTGATAAGTACTGATGCATATTTGAATATGTTAGAGGAGGTGGTGGAAAATGAGGACAGAATGCGGGTATTAACGGCCGCACGGGCATTAACGGTTTGGTGGAATGAGCTTGAGGAAAGTCAAAAAAATTCAACCCAAAAAGAAAAAGTCAGGAATCTTATTTTTGAGTTGATGGATAATGGAGATCGCTCTATAACGTATGTTATGGTTCCATTTATGCAATCCCCGGATTTAGTTACAAACGATGATTATGAGCGAATCGAGGGCTTCCTCTCACACTATAAATTACCCGAAGATGTGGAAGTGTACCAGGTTTTTGGGGGATTACTAAAAGAGAAATTCGAGAAGCAATCGGAATTATTAATTGATTCGCTGGCAAAAAAGGGGAACTTTGCATTAAACAATACACTCAAAGAACAAGGCTGGAACCTCCCCAATATTGAAACCAGGCCACAGGTGTTCCGTCATCCAAACTGGAACCGCCTTGCAGAACTGAAAAATGAACCAATCTGGGTTCTTGAAACAGAAAAAGGCACCATTAAAATTGCCATGGATGTACTTTCTGCGCCCGCAACAATCTCTGGCCTTGACAGCCTTACCCGTGCTGGTGCTTATAAAGGGGTTGCGTTCCACCGGGTAGTGCCAAATTTTGTAATACAGGGAGGAGATGTGGAATCGGGGGATGGTTTTGGCGGGCCGGATTATGTAGTACCTACCGAGGCTTCCGAAAAGCAGTACAGAAGAGGAATGGTTGGAATTGCCAGTGCGGGAACCGATACGGAGGGCAGCCAATATTTTGTAATGCACCAATGGGCCCCTCATCTAAACGGACGGTATACAATTATTGGTGAAGTTAGCGAAGGATTAGAAGTGGTAGACCGGATTTTAGTTGGAGACAAAGTATTGAAAGCTTACTGGCAGGAAAATTAGCATCAAGCTAGGTATAAGTTAATAGAAGGTATATCAAATATTTTCATATCACTAAAATGCTGATATTTTTCTTATTAAGCTGAGTTCTACCATAGGCACGCCTTTGACGGATTTATACTTTCGATAGTAATAAATTGCTCCGGCCTTCAGGCCGGAATAAAAGGACTTTAAAATTAAAGCTTTGCCCCAATGTGTATAGTGGCTTAAAATGATTCAAAGCTTTGGCTATGCAAACTTTTAAGCCTGCATAGGCCAACCCTCGGTGCATAAAATGGCTTATAACACATTTAAGACTCGGGTTTCAGGGCCTATAAGATATGATTCACCGGCCTGAAGGCCGGAGCAATTGGTTTTTTTAATCCGCCCAGGGCATCCCTTCGGGAGAACTGAGGTTATT
>JBBDLQ010000112.1:0-17312 GCA_040878765.1 Balneolaceae bacterium
AGGTAAACGGCTATCTCGTGGCCAATTAAGGAGAGTAAAATCACACGGAATTGCTATATCAACGGTTTAACCTCGTTCCCAACACTTACATTGTGAGTGCCACGATGGACCTCACGGTCCGTGAAAAACCAAAGCCAGAGCTGACAGAAGTATCCAAATAGGGCGGGGGAGCATTCATTTATTCTGAGGCTCGAATCACTTGGGGTGATGAAACTTTACTATAATGTATTTACCACCGCGGCCACGGTAACATTGGTGGAGTCACTAGTGGAGTTGCGGGTGAAATTGGATAGAAGTTACTCCGAAAAATGCAAGGTCTTTCGGGGATCCCCTCAAGATGACCGAGGCATTGGTGAGGTCGTGAATTGCAGTCCCAAATGAAATCTCTGCACTATCAGAGCAGAGTGGTTTAGTTCAAAAACCAGGTTAACCGCCGGGCCGTTACTCACTAGTTGCATTTTTAGCAATTTCAATATCCTCTGCCACTTCGGGGCGGATATGTTCCCAGTGAAATAGTTTTTCATCATCCCGCTCAAATCCGCCGCCCATGTAATGGGTCAGGGGCATGTCTTTATAAATGGGCCGGGTGATACCGATCACTTCATCCCAATAACCAAGGGCTTTTTCAAGATGGCTGATCGCATTCTGTTTGTTATTTTCATCACCCGCCAGGCGGTAGGTTTGCAGTGCAATTGCCCCTTTTAGTTTTTCAGCAAAATGCAGGCCCAGGTTTGCCCAGGTTTTCACATCCGAAACTTCATACATCAGGGAGGCATCATCTGAGGTATCGATGTTTTTCACCAGTTCCAGCGCTTGTTGGCAATCTTCTTCCAGCATGCTGATGAGAACCGGAGGTGTTATGGCATCCTCTGGAAATGAGTTGCCAGTAAGAGTCGACGCTACATAATCTTTCACGGAAACATAATCCGGGTCGAGGGGCGAGCGGTGTATCAACCGGTCAACGGATATGTAGTCGAGGGTAGAGGATTCGTAATCATCTTCGTTTTCGTTAAGCGACAAAAAGCCTTCGCTGTAGAGGGTAAAATCCCAGCGCAGATCCCAGGCGGAAGCTAAGCGCAGTGCTGTGGTGGAAGACAAGGCAAATGCTTCCAGTAGATTCTCGCCCCTACTGCCGTAGCGACGGGTAAACTCGTTTTCAAAAACTTTATTAGGGGTTTCGGGATTATAGAGCAACCGGCCCCAGAGTTTATAAAAAAGCCATTGCCGTTCAAATGCATAGGTCCAGTCAACAGGATCTTCGATTTTTGTGAAATAATCCTTTGCCGGGATATAGGTTTCGGAACCGATAAAATATCCCCCCACATACGAAGCTGAGTTGGTTTCAATATGAGCACGTATAAAATTAGGAACACCCCATCGAAGGGCGAAGAAATCTTCGTTACGCGCCATCCAGGTGATTTTATAATTTTCAGGTTCCGGAACAAAATAGGTATCGCCCAGTTTGCCTCCATGCACTTTCACAAGTTTTGGTGTGGAGTGTGCGTGCGACCAGTTAAACTTCATTTCTACCCATATTGGCCCGTCAAAATAGTCTAACTTTTCCATGGCCTGCCGGGTAATTTGTTCCGTATTCAAACTGGTTGAGCCTTCCGAACCCGTACCAGCTGAAAAAGGCACCCGGTGTATAAATTTGACCGGACGGTCGGCCAAACGCATTCCTTCAATCATAGTTTCGGTCATCCAGTCCTGCCGCTGCCGGGGCGTCATCCCGGCCATTCCTTCGCCATGTGATATCGCAAAACCTGATAGGTCAGGATATTCCTCTAACACCTGCGTAACACTTTCGCGAATGTAGCGTTTTACAATTTCCGTGGTGTCTCCTTCAACATAATAATGTGGGTAGAAATTATTGTGAGCCACACCATGTGCTTTGGAAAATTCCTCGCTTACAAAAATACTCCAGTTTACTATGTACGTATCGATGCCGCGCTCTTTGGCCATCCTAAAAATACCCCTGTAAAGTTCCCGCCATTCATCCAGCTCTTCTTCAGTGAAAGGACTTGCTTCCGGGAAATTCCGGGGCATAATCATATAAGTGAAGGGATGGAGGTTCCATAAAGTCAGGGAGTTAAATCTGTTTTTGGCCATCATGTCAAGGAATGCTTCCCAGTAGTCAAGTTTGCGGGCGGTTTCATAATGCTGATCGAGAGCCATACTTGGGCGATATGTATCCCATGGCAGGTTATGTTTGATGCCGCGGAATGGGAAGTTTGGAGCCTCTTTTACTGCATGTATATCTGAAAGTGCCACACTATTGCCCAGTTCTTCTGCCAGCGCCAGAGAGCCATAAATCATACCGGATTCATCACCTCCGTAAATGGTTATGAATTTGCCGTTGGGGATAATTTCAAAGGCTTCAGGACCAAGTGTAACCCCGTTTACACCGATATTCAGCAAAAAATCATAGTTCGACCGGTCATTGGTTACCGTATAGTTCTGTTCAGCAAGAGCAGATTTCAGCTGCTCTGCAGAATAGGCAGCCTGGGGAACTGTTTCGTTATACAACAGGTACACATTTTGTGAAATAACCTGAAAAGGAAGGAAAACGAACATTGAAATAAGCAGGAGGGAGACTTTCATGGCCTAAATATATTGTGTTGACTATTTGAATCAGCAGAAGGTACTAGGGAAACAGTAAAATGAAAAGCTTCACAATCTAAACCTGCTTAATTTAGTTTTCAAAGTTGCTTATTTAGAAATTTTAACCGTTTATTAACTCATCCTCACTTCGAAGTTTAAACGCAAGACCGGTAAAATTTGTACCTTAATATCGGTGTGACAATTCCTGAATGAAGGGGTCTTTCCTTCTGCAAAACTTATGGACTTATCTATGAAAAACTCAGATTCTGAATTACGTTTAGACCAAATGTACACGACCACTTTTAAGCAAAACTGGGATCGGCCTCTTTTTACTGATTATGACGGAGAAACAACTGCCTACGGGGAGGTGGCAGCGAAGATAGAAGCCTTAAAAACTACCATGAGTAAGGCGGGGTTAAAGCCCGGGGATAAGATTGCCATTTATGCACGAAATTCAGCGAATTGGGGTACGATCTTCCTAACAATAATGGCTTTTGAAGGAGTTATTGTCCCCATTCTGCCTGATTTTACTCCCGGTAACGCTCACCATATTTTGGAACATTCCGGGTCAAAGGCATTGTTTGCGGCAGATTCCCTCTATTCCAATCTGGATACATCTAAACTGAAAGATTTAAATCTTTGTGTTTCGACGGATGATTTCAGCATTTTAAATGAGCAGGAGGGGGCATCCGCCAAATTTGCAATTGATGATTCGGTAATAGTGGAAAAACAGGATTTTTTATTTCCCGAACGGGACGATGAAGATCTTTTGGTCCTATCCTATACCTCTGGGTCCATGGGCTTTTCCAAAGGAGTGATGATTCCTGTTCGAAGCATTGAGTCGAATATCATTTATGCGCGGGAACACATGCCGCTTAAAGCCGGTGATCGAATTGTTTCAATATTACCAATGGCGCATATATTTGGATTGGCTTTTGAGGGATTGTTTCCCGTATCACTGGGATGCCACATTACTTTTTTGACGAAAGTCCCCACTCCGCAGATATTGTTGAAAGCACTGGGTGAAGTCAAGCCTCACCTGATTTTGCTGGTTCCGTTGATCCTTGAGAAGATCTATAAAAAGCGAATTGCCCCGACCCTAAACAAACCAGTGATGAAGGCATTATTAGCCATTCCGGGCCTTAGAAACCTGATCTATAAAAAAACGCGAAATAGCCTGACCGAAAGTTTTGGCGGAAACTTTCATGAAGTGGTAGTAGGCGGTGCGGCGCTGAGCCCTGAAGTGGAAACATTTTTCAGGAAGATCAATTTTCCGTTTACCATTGGTTATGGAATGACCGAGTGTGGGCCTCTTATTAGCTATGCCCCTCATAATGCAACAAAAAAAGGATCATCGGGTAAATTAGTGGATCGTATGGAAGTCCGGATTGATAGGCAAAACCCATTTGAGAAAGTGGGTGAAATACAAGTAAGAGGCCGGAATTTGATGTTGGGTTATTACAAAAATGAAAAAGCCAATGCGCAAGCCTTCACAGATGACGGCTGGCTGAAAACGGGTGATCTCGGGGTGATTGACAAAGAGAATTTTATCTTTATAAAAGGCCGCGAAAAAAATATGCTGCTGGGACCTAGCGGGCAGAATGTATATCCTGAGGAGCTGGAATCGCGGCTCACAAACTTTCCATTTATACAGGAATGTGTGATCATACAACGAAATAACCGGCTGGTGGCAAAAGTATATCCTGATGCAGAAATGATGACAGAAACAGGAACAAATGAAGAAGACCTGGATGATATTCTGGAGAAAACGCGCAGAGCATTTAATGAGGCGGTAGCTTCCTACGAGCAGCTATCAGGTATTGAACTTGTAGATCAGGAGTTTGAGAAAACACCGAAAAAAAATATAAAACGCTTTTTGTATACCTGAGAGAATAAAATTAAGCAATTAAAATGGAAATCCGGAAAAAACAGAAAATGGCTTACGATAAAGGTTTAGCGGAAAGAATCCGGCAAGTATTGCGCGGCAGAAGTGATGTTGAAGAGAAAATTATGTTTGGCGGAATCTGTTTTATGGTATCTGGGCACATGTGTTGCGGCATAGTTCAGGATAATTTAATGGCCCGGGTTGGCGCTGAAAAATATGAACAAAGCCTTACCAAAGACCATGCTCGTGAAATGGATTTTACCGGAAGACCCATGAAAGGAATGATATATGTGGCTCCTGAAGGGGTTTCTTCAGACAAAGATTTAGAAAACTGGATTTCAGTTTGCGTTGATTTTACAACATCTCTGCCTCCAAAGGATTCTGACTGAACCGGGTAAAACTTACTTAATCAGCGTAACCCCGCCCGATATTTGGAAAGACTTTTTAAGAAGTTCTTTTATAAGTAATCATTTAACCTAAGAAGTATATAATGAAGCTGACTTGATAAGAAAAGAAATCCTGATTAATGATAAGTTTTTAATTTCAGATACTCTTTTACCTGCATTAAACCAGAATTAACGAAGGCCTACATTTAATTAATAATGAAATTTATAGCATTACGAAACGCAAAAATTTAAAACGATGAAGAGACTTCGGTTTCGAGAGTTGCTAGTGTAGAAATTTTAGTTGTTTATTAACTTATGATCTCAGAGCCCTTAGTATTTAAAAACAATAGATTAAGATTATGACTGAAAAAAAAGAGATGTATAGTATAAATATGAAAATGAGAAGTGTGAGGTTATTTGCTTCAATGTTGGTTTTAACCTTAATGCTCTCACTCAGCATATTTGACTCAGTCGTTTACGGACAAACAAATTTTCCAGTTATGGTTGAAGTTGAAGCTGATAAAACGATCTCAGAATTGCGCCCAATTTGGAATTATTTTGGATACGATGAGGCTCTTACCACACTGACCCCTGAAGGGGAACATTTACTAAAAGAATTGAAGAAAATGAGTGCTCCCGAACCGATTCAAATTAGGGTTCACCATTTGTTAACAAGCGGCGATGGCACCCTGGCACTTAAGTGGTCCAGCACAAATGTTTATACGGAAGATGAGAATGGAAACCCGGTGTACGATTGGACAATGATGGATAAGATCATGGATGCCCTCACCGAGCCTGGAATAGAGCCTTTTGTTCAGGCCAGCTTTATGCCGAAAGACCTGTCATCAAAACCGGAACCCTATACACCGGCGTTAGTACAAAGGGGGCGTCCCGAAAACATGGTAGAAGGAGGAGCTTTCTATCCTCCCAAGGACTATAAAAAATGGGAAATGTTGATTGAAGAATGGGTCAGGCATTCAGCCGAGCGCTATGGAGAAGAACGTGCTTCTTCCTGGCTCTGGGAACCCTGGAACGAACCTGAGTCTCCTTACTGGAGAGGAACTCCCGAGGAATTTTTCAAACTGTATGATCACTTTGCCGCTGCTGTGAAACGGGTCTTACCGAATGCTCGCGTTGGCGGCCCCCACGTAACGGGTCCGGGCTGGAAAAACGGAGACGTTTTTATGCGTGCTTTTTTAGAGCATTGCCGAAACGGAACGAATGCAGCCACCGGCGAGATAGGCACCCCGCTCGATTTCATTGCATTTCATGCGAAAGGAACCACTCGGATTGATGAGCAGGGCCGGGTTGAAATGAACCTCCAAAATCAACTGGAAACTATTCAGATATACAGCGAGATCATCTCAGGTTATCCCGAATTTGCAGATCTTCCGGTTTACATAGGAGAGTCAGATCCTGAAGGTTGTGCAGGCTGTCCGGCTACAGAGGATCCGGAGCGGGGCTATCGGCTGACTTCCCAATTTGCGTCATACACCGCGGCATCATTCATGCGGAAGCAAGACCTTATGGCCCGTTATGATTTAGACCTTCAGGGAGCTGTTTCCTGGGCGTTTACTTTTCACGACCAGCCGTGGTTTAATGGTTTGAGGGCGTTGACAACCAATAAAGTTGCGCTCCCCGTTTTCAATGCGTTCAAGCTTTTTTCAAAATTGGACCGCCAGCGAATTGAAGTATCGGTTCCTTCAGCCCCATACGATACGGATAAGATTATTGAAGAAGGTGTGCGCGGAGTATACGGAGACGTGAATGCTGTGGCAACCAAAGGAGATAATCACATACAGGTTTTACTTTGGCACTATCATGATGTTGCCGGGGACGGTCCACTGGCTAACGTAACACTACGGCTAAACGGGCTCCCCGGTGAGGAAAAGATACAAATAGAAGAGCTCCGCATAGATGAAGACCACGGAAACGCATACGCAGCATGGCTCGGGATGGAGTCTCCTCAAGAACCCACGCCAGAACAGGTAGATGCTTTGCACGCTGCCTCAGAGATAGGTGAAATCCGCCATGAGGACCAATCTGTTACAAATGGCAGTACCAGTATGGAGATTTCACTGCCACGGCAATCTGTGGCGCTAGTTACATTTAGCTGGTAAGGAATTTATGGTATAAAAAACACCTATTAGACAGGGCGCTATTTAATCAGCGTAACCCCGCCCGATATATTTTCAATAATATAATTACTGATTCCCCCAGGCCCCTCTTCGTTGATATCCCATTTAAAATCGGCGCCCCCAATGAATAGGTGATCGGCTTTAAGTTTTTTCATTTGCTCAACTATTACTTTCCCCGGTTCACCGGTTTCAACCAGTGTGGTGAGCGGCCCTTCCTTCCCTGCAATATCTTCGAAGGAGTATTTGGCCATTTCCATAATGGCTTTTGCCTCGTTTATTGAATCCTCATCAATGGCAACAACAAGGAGGTAAACTTCAGGCTCATTTCGTAAATCCCGATATAATTCTGCGGAGTATTTTACAGCCTCACTGGCATACTTGGTTCCGTTAGTGGCTATAACCCATTTTTTTGTATTTCCCATATTCAATCTATTAATTTTATCAGGCTTAAATTTACAAAATAATCTTGTTGAAAATATCTTAGTTCTTATCTGAAAGCAATGCTTAACATTCCTATCTTTGCATTGCTTTGGAACACATGAATAACATACCACAAAAACATCAGGACGTATTTAAAATTATCAGCGAAGCTGCGCAGGAATTAGATTGTCCGGTTTATGTAGTGGGCGGTTATGTTCGGGATTTTTACCTGAACAGGCTTAAAGAAGGAGAGATTGACATCGACTTTGTTACAGTTGGTTCCGGAATTAAGCTCGCTCAAAAGGTATCAAAAAAATTAAAAGGATCTTCTTTAGCAGTTTATAAACAGTTTGGAACCGCGCAGGTGAAAGACGGAGAGCTGGAACTGGAATTTGTAGGCGCACGAAAAGAAAGCTATCGGAAAAATTCCCGAAAACCATTGGTTGAAGACGGAACCCTGGAAGATGATCAACTCCGGCGTGATCTTACCATAAATGCGCTTTCCTGGTCGCTAAATAAAAAAGATTATGGGAAACTAAAGGATCCATTTGACGGAATGAAGGATTTGGAGAACGGGATCATCCGCACCCCCATCGATCCGCACCAAACTTATGATGATGATCCGCTCCGAATGATGCGCGCCATTCGCTTTGCCGCCCAGCTCGATTTCAGAATTGAGGAAAAAACCTTTGAGGCTATTGAGATGATGTCGCCAAGAATCAACATCATTTCCAAAGAACGCATTATTGACGAGCTGAATAAAATAATATTAAGCGGTAATACCTCTCTCGGGTTTACCATGCTTTTTAAAACGGGCTTGCTGAAGGAGTTTTTCCCGGAAATGCATGCACTGCATGGGGTGAAGGAGGTAAACGGAATCAGCCATAAAGATAATTTATGGCACACGCTGAAAGTGCTGGATAATATTATTGAATTAGGCGCCGACCTTTGGCTGCGATGGGCGGCTATTATGCACGACATTGCGAAGCCGCCTACACAGCGATTTCAAGAGGGCATAGGCTGGACTTTTCACGGCCACGACGCTCTTGGGGCCAAATGGACCAAGCAGATTTTTCGCCGCTTGGGACTTCCACTTGATGAACGAATGCGCTATGTGCAAAAGCTGGTGCGGCTACACCTGCGCCCCATTGCTCTGGTTTCGGATGAAGTCTCAGACAGTGCAATCCGAAGGTTGATTTATGAGGCCGGAGACGATATTGATGACCTGATGAAATTGTGCCGGGCTGATATCACTACAAAAAATGATTATAAACAAGTGAAATATCAGCAGAACTTTGATTATGTGGAGCAGCGCATCAAGGAAGTGGAGGAAAAAGACCGCATCCGGAACTGGAAGAATCCACTTTCTGGCGATGAAATTATGGAGGCGCTGAATATAAAACCCAGCAAAACAGTTGGGGTTGTAAAAGAGGCCGTGAAAGAAGCCATTTTAAATGGTGATATTCCCAATGATCATGATGCGGCGTATAATTATATGCTTGAACACAAAAATGATTTTATAAACAATGTCTGATCTCTGGATTTCCAATTCTTATGCTAAAATTAATCTTGGTTTAAATGTATTAGAACGCCTCGAAAATGGTTATCATGTAATAGAAACCGGTTTTTGCTTTATTGAATGGAACGACCGTTTTGAAGTAAAACATGCCCCGCGCATGGAATTGATTATGAGTGATGAGAGAATTCCGGTGGATGATTCTAATTTGATTGTAAAAGCCTTAAAACTATTACAGGAAGAGGCGGGGCTAAAAGATCAATTTATCATTGAAGTTGAAAAAAATATACCCGCAGGAGCGGGGCTGGGTGGCGGAAGCAGTAATGCGGCCACTACCTTAAGAATGATGAATAAAATTGCTAATCTTGGTCTTGTTGAAAAAGACCTGATGAAACTGGGAAAAAAATTAGGCGCAGACGTCCCATTTTTCATTAAAGGGACCCCGGGTTTTGCGACAGGCCTGGGAGATGAAATTGAAGCCCTGGAAATACAACCGGAGGCTTGGATTGTAACAGTTTTTCCAAATATTGAAAGCAGCACGGCCGAGGCCTATCAGTTTTGTGAACCCAATCCTGATCCGGAATTCTCGCTAAAAAATGTTTTAGTTGATGAAGAGCCGGAGGAATGGAGATATTTATTAATGAATGAATTGGAGAAGGCGGTTTTTCCCCGTCTCCATTTGGTTGGCAATTTGAAAGATCAACTGTATGAATTTGGTGCTGAATACGCTAGTATGAGCGGAAGCGGGTCCAGTGTTTTTGGCGTTTTTAATCAGGATTTTGTTGCAATTAATGCATATGAATCGTTTCATAAGCTCGGATTTCCCGCAAATTTAACAAGGCCGGGATTTGAACCTGATTTAGGTATTTATGTGAAGGAAGGGTGATAAGGTGATAAAGTGATAAGGTGATAAGTTCGGCATTAATCTTGCCAAACCTAATTGAACACACGAAAGGATAATATTTGATTTCAAAAGGTAAAAACTGGAACCCACCATATCACTTTATCAATAACCACCCCACAGCAAGAATTTTAGGATAGATAATTAATTAAGAAAAATATTATGAGTAATAAGAAAACAAACGGTGTAAATATCAGGTCCGGGATGGACAAAGATTCGCTCCGCGAAGATATTAAATTGCATTTAAGGCATACTCTTGCCAAAGACGAACATTCTACAACCAGCTGGGACCGGTACCAAAGCGTTGCCTTAACAATTATGGATCGCCTGAATGACCGGCTGTTAAAAACCCAGCAGCATATTTATAAAACCGACGCCAAACGGGTGTATTACCTTTCTATGGAATACCTGATTGGCCGGCTGTTAGATAACATGCTGGTAAATCTGAACGTGCGTGATTTGGTAGCCGAAGCTCTTGATGAACTGGACCTTTCTTATGAAGGCATCCGCGATCAGGAATGGGATGCCGGATTAGGTAATGGGGGCTTGGGTAGGTTGGCGGCCTGTTTTCTGGATTCTATGGCTACGCTGGGTATTCCGGCTATTGGACATGGAATTCGTTATGATTATGGCATTTTCTACCAAAAAATTCAGGATGGGTATCAGGTAGAGCGACCCGATCTTTGGTTGAAATATGGCAACCCATGGGATACGATACGCCCTCAGGTTCAATACCCTGTTGAATTTTACGGGAACCAGGATATTCTTGAATCCAGCAATGGAGATAAAAATTATACCTGGAAAAACACCCAGCGCGTAAAAGCAGTTGCCTACGATACCCCCATACCCGGTTATGATAACGGAATTGTAAATTACCTGCGTTTGTGGAAGGCAGAATCCTCGGCGGCAATAGACCTGAAAAGCTTTAATCAGGGCCAATATATTGAAGCCGTGCGGGATAACCAGCTGGAGCAAAATATATCACGCGTACTTTACCCAAATGATAAAGTATTTGTGGGGCAAGAGTTACGCCTGAAACAGGAATATTTCCTCGTTTCGGCTTCTATGCAGGATATCATCCGGCGCTTTAAAAAACAAGCTTCCGATTTCACCAAATTTCCCGAAAAAGTTTCCATTCAATGTAACGACACCCATCCAAACCTGGCTATTCCGGAGTTAATGCGCTATCTGCTGGATGTGGAAGACATGGAATGGGAAAAAGCCTGGGACATCACCGTGAACACGATGGCTTATACCAATCATACTCTTTTACCGGAGGCTTTAGAGAAATGGCCGGTTTCTCTGGTAAGGAACTTATTACCCCGGCATTTGAACATTATTTATGAAATTAACCGGCGCTTTCTCGATAAGGTGAAAGTGAAGCTCGGTGATGATAAAAGCCGCCAAAGCAGGATGAGTATTGTAAGTGAAGGGGAGCACCCGGTGGTTCACATGGCACATTTGGGAATTGTTGGTGCGCGCAAAGTGAATGGAGTTGCCGCTATGCATTCGCGCTTGCTGAAAGATTCTATGTTCCGTGAATTTAATGAAATGTATCCGGATAAATTCACTAATAAAACCAATGGTATCACCCCGCGGCGCTGGTTAAAACAGTGCAACCCTGATTTGTCAGATTTAATTAGCGACAAAATTGGGGATGACTGGATTACGGATCTGGACGAGCTTAAAAAGCTTAATGAGTTTGCTGAGGATAAAAAATTCAAAAAAGCTTTTGCCGACATCAAAAAGGAAAACAAAAAACGCCTGGCAAACTATATACGCGAAAAAAATAATATCGAGGTGGATCCGAATTCAATGTTCGATATACAGATCAAGCGGATTCATGAGTATAAACGTCAGTTAATGGCTGCTTTGCATGTTATTACCTTGTACAACCGCCTTAAAGAAAACCCGGATTTAGATATTACCCCGAGAACGGTGATCTTTGCCGGGAAAGCTGCACCGGGTTATACCATGGCCAAAAATCACATTAAACTAATTAACAGTATTGGTGATGTGATTAATAACGATCCACAGGTTAATGAAAAGCTGAAATGCATATTTCTTCAAAATTATAGCGTTTCGCTGGCCGAAAAAATGATACCGGCGGCTAATTTATCCGAACAGATTTCTACGGCAGGAATGGAAGCTTCGGGGACAGGAAACATGAAATTTGCCCTGAATGGTGCGCTCACTATCGGAACGCTGGACGGAGCTAATGTGGAGATCGAAGAAGAAGTTGGCAGCGACAACATTTTCATTTTCGGGCTGGAAGAAGAAGATGTAGATAAACTCAGGAGAGAAGGCTACAATCCCTGGGATTATTATTATGCTAATGAAGAGCTGAAGAAAGCGCTGGATCAAATCCGCGACGGCCATTTCAGTAATGGGGATAAAGAACTATTTCAGCCCATTATTAATGCACTGTTGCATGAAGGAGATTATTTCATGGTAATGGCTGATTACGATGCCTATGTTAAAAAACAGGAAGAGGTTTCGGCGCTATTCAAAAATCAGGATGAATGGAATCGAAAGGCTATTTTAAATACGGCTAATATTGGTAAATTTTCGAGCGACCGAACCATCAATGATTACAACGATGAGATTTGGAAAGCGCCTAAGATTAAAATGAAATAGGAGCAACCTTGTTGGGAACTTTATTTAAGTATCCCTGCAATTATCAATTTATGTTAAGATTTCTAATTCTAATTAAACAAAATCTGTTACATTCAGCATTATGAATCAATTTCCTGCAATCACATCTCAAGTAGATTCCTTGGCTCCAAATAGTGCTGATTCTATTGTTTCGGAAGATTATGCGTTTCAGATTCCGAACCCCTCAAATTATGAAATTTCTGAAACGCTTCAGTACATCTGGGATTTATTACAAGTACAGTTGTTCAGTATTCAGAATAGTCCGGTCACTTTTTTCAAACTGATCATCTTCATTCTGCTGATCATTGGGTTTTCATTTTTGGCATCATTTGTGAAGCGAATGTTGAATAATCGAATTCTGCCTGGTTTTGTTAAGGACAGCGGATTACGATACACCTTATCCCGAATGTCACAATACATATTGGTTGTGATCGGAATTTTTATCTCATTCCAGTTTTTGGGGATAAACATGACTGGTTTAGCGGTAATTTTTGGATTTCTCTCAGTTGGTATTGGTTTTGGATTACAGAACGTGACTTCCAATTTCATCTCAGGTTTGATTGTTCTTTTTGAACGCCCCATTAAAGTAGGCGACCGTGTCTCGGTAAATGATATTGAAGGTGATGTTGAAGAGATAAACATACGGTCAACAAAAGTGAAAACACTGGATAACATTTCCATCATCGTTCCAAATTCGGAATTTGTTTCCAAAGATGTAATCAACTTTTCGCATGGAGATCCAACCTATCGTCTCAGTATAGACGTGGGAGTGTCCTACTCATCCGATCTCGATAAAGTGTTAAAGGCTTTGAATGAAGTAGCGGAAGAAAGTGATCATGTACTCAAAACAGTGAAACATGATGTCCATCTCCGAAGTTTTGGCGATTCTTCCTGGGAGATGAAATTACTGGTGTGGGTTCCAGATGTGAAAAATAGGTATAACGTTCAAAATGAACTGAATCAGGCAATAGTGAGGAAGTTTGCTGAATATGAAATTGAAATCCCATTTCCTCAAAGAGATCTGCATATCCGTTCAAGTATTGATATTCCGGTTGAGAAAAAAGAGATCAATTGAGGCGGGGCTGGCCTTTCTTTTCAAACATCACGTTACCTCTTCTTAGTTTTACCGGATCTTGAATCTTCTGGTATTGAAACCGGGGATAAATCTTAGCAACAGGCTCAGCCGCTCCTGTAATTAAGTGCAACGCCTTGGCTAGCAATGCATCGGTAGTGTCACCAATAGCTTTAGGTTGAAGTATATCTTCTTCAACTTCATAATCTGGCTGGAGCCCGTCTCTGAAATCAGTAATTCCATCGGCATTGGCATATTTTAGCGTAACCGGTACAATAGCATAATTATTTGGCGGGGTAGCCTGATTTCCCGTCAATACATATGACCCATAAAATTTTCCAAAGGTAGGGGTGCCAATTGAAATCACATCCATATAAGGTTTGAGTCCATTAATCAATAATTCGCTTGCAGAAGCAGAACCTGAAGTGGTTAGAAAATAAGCCCGGTCAAGATTTAGGTTCGTAGGATCTTCCGAAAATAGCGCTACAAGATTTGGGGAGTCAAGGCCTTCCTTTTCGGTATAATAACTTTCAAGGTTATCGTTATACTCGTAACGAACAAAAACCTCATTATTAGCAGTAACGGAAGGCGGAGCAATAGAATTGGCAAGGTTTTCGGCGGCGGTTACCCTCCCGCCAGGATTATATCTCAAATCAACAATAAGCTCCGTAACCCCTGCCTGTTCAAATTCAGAAAGAATTTCATCCACACTATCAATGAATTTGTTATTAGTGCCCGTCAAAAACTGGGCATAAAAAAGATATCCAATTTTATGAGTATTAACTTCAATAATGTCTGTATAAACCACTGGATCTAATTCCAATTCAGCTTTTGAAACAGTTATCGTATCCCCACTATTTGAAATAGTATTTTCTTCCGGGTTATAGATCCCCATGGTGTAAGTGGCATCTGACTCATCATAATATAAATCCTGGTAGTTGTCGAGTGTTAATTGTGTACCATTAATTTCCAAGATAATATCTCCCCTTTTCAGCCCGGCGGCCTCAGCGGGTGTATTGGGATAAATAAATTCAACAATGATGAATACATTATTTGTTCCCGAAAAGCGGCCGAAAGTTGGAGAAAAACCAGCTGAGAACGAAGAGCCGTTGAGGTCATCAAGTAATGATTCTGCATCATCGGATATAAAGGAGAAAATGTCCTGGGGCTCAAGCATACTTTCAAAAAAATTCTCAGGGGTCATATATCCATCAGCTTTTTCGGGAACCCGTTCATTCCAGTAATAGTAAAATTCCATATTGGCGTGAACCCAGCTGTTTACCTGAATGAATTCGCCCGGATCGTCACTATTTCCGGAGGGGTTGTTACACGCGTTAAACAGGAATAATATGGATATTAATGTCAGTGTAATATTTATAGATTGGTTCTTCATAACAGTACGCACAAATAATTTTAGTTGTTAGTCGAATACAAACCGGAAAGTGATGGTACCCCATTGCGTTTGCTGTGGGGCTCCGCCGGGCAGTTGTGAAAATCGCCAGGCCCGCAGGGTACTCATTACCTCGCGCTCCAGCTCAGGATTCATTTTTTTTAAAGGAATGATCCTGCCTACAGTACCATTAGGGCGTACTTCAAACCGAACAGTAATAACTGCTTCTGTATTAGTTGTATTTGTTGGAAGGGGCTGTACTCTGGGGTCCCGGTCTAAATCTCCCTCCCATTTCAATTCATAAGGAGATGTTTTGTCTTCATCATTACCAATGCCCTGATCGGAATTAACATCACCGCGCGCGCCATCTTCATCTCCGCTTTCTTTAGCGCCCTCGGTTACAGTCTCATTTTCGCGGGCAATGGGCGGAATTTCAACCTCTTCCTGTTGCTGTTCGGTTTCAGATTGTGTAGGGTCAATTTTTTCCGTTTCTGGTGTATTGACTTCTTCTTCAACTACTTCCTCAACCTGGTCAGGCAGATCAACAGGCTTAGTGTCTTCTTCGGTAGTGGTTTGTGGGGTTTCTTCTGGCTCAGGAATTTCTTCAACAGGTTCATCAGGCTCTACTTCAGAGGGATTTGGGCGTTGTGAGACCTGTTCATTTTTAACTTCAGAGTATTCTGCAAGCTGACCGGTTTTAAATTCACCAAACTCAATTTCTATATAGGAAGGGCGGGCATTATTGGACATATCCAAAGTATACCACAGGGAAAACAATAACAGGGCTGTATTTATAGCAAGGGTAACATACAACGCCAGGCGATCATCCTTCGTGAATTTAAATTTTCCCATTTTATATTATGAACCTTGTTCAGTAGCCATTACAATTTTCAGGTTTAAGGCTTTGCTGACATTCATGACACGAACCGCGTCATCAACTTTAGCATCCTTATCTGCCCTTAATACAACGGTTCCCTGTGGCTTATTATTTCGGGCATTTCTAATAGCAGTGGCCAACGAAGCCCGTGGTGTAAGATCACCATCCACATAAAATTCACCTTCTTTTGTTACGGCAACAGAAATAAACTGAGGCTCGGTGGCCGCGCTGCTTTCAGCTTTAGGCACCTCAACACGGATGCCAAAATTGGTAACAAACGAAGAAGTGAGCAAGAAGAAAATAAGCAGTAACAGCACAATATCGGTCAATGACGACTGTGAAAACAGCGACAGTGGCGTAAGGCGTTTATCTCCTCTTCTAAAATCTCGAGACATAGTTATTTACCCTTCTTTTTTAGCAGGTGATTGTAACAAATCAAGGAAATCAGCCGAGGCATTTTCAAGTTCAAAAATAGAACGATTAATTTTACCCAGCAGGAAATTATAAAAGCCATAGGCAATTAAACCTACGATAAGTCCTGCGGCAGTAGTAATTAATGCCTCCCAAATACCGCCAGCTAAAACACTTGGATTTACATTACCCTGCAAAGATTGAATATCCATAAAAGCCTCAATCATACCGGTTACAGTACCAGTAAAGCCCAACAAAGGAGCAACACCAGCAATAGTAGCCAGCCAGTTCATGCGTTTTTCCAGGAAGAATATTTCTTTTTTTCCGGCATTATCGATGGCGTCTTCAATATCGCGAAGCGGACGGCCTAGTCTTTTGATTCCTGCTTTAATTATTCGTGATATGGGTTTGTCGAAATCATCACAATAATTCATGGCATTAATAGCCCCACCCTTCCCGGATGTAAGCATGCCCTCAATGGTGTTTAAAAATTTAGTTGGCTCTACATGAGAACGATTTAAGGCGCTCCACCGCTCTACAATTACATAAAGGCCAATAAAGAAAAGGATGAATATGGGAATCATTAAGACTCCCCCCTCAACTAAAAGATCAAAAAAAGTTATTGTTTCTTCCTGCATAGCCATCAGGGAGTCAACAGCAGTGGTGTCCTGCAAAAATATCAGTAATGGGTGCATGTAGATGATGTTTATTTATTTATTGAATTTGGGTTATAAAATAATTTTCTGAAAAAGGCCTGTCCAGAGTTTCGGCAGCCAGGGCAGCTTCGCGTAATGAAACAAACTGACCTAAGCTTATTCTCCAAAGTGTTCCATATTGTTGTGATGGTACAGCTGTCATAAGAGCTCGGTACCCGGCATTAGCCAATTCACGTTGTTTGGTTCGGGCATTAGCTTCGTTACTAAGTGAATAAACCACTATGGTATAGCCATCATTAGCTGCGGCAACCGGCACACCACGCATACCATATCTGGCTTGTCCGGCTGGGGCCGTCTCTTCTTGTGATACTGTAGATTGATTGGGTTGTTCCTCAGGTTCATTA
>JBBDLQ010000112.1:17412-22552 GCA_040878765.1 Balneolaceae bacterium
GTTTCCTGTGTAGCAGGTTCTTCAGGGTCATTTTCTGACTGTTCAGGTGGCGGCGGTGTGGGCTCGGAAACAGAGGCCACTTGTGGTTGGGTTGTAACTCCCGGAATGTAAACCACACCAAAATAACCCAATCCATAAATTCCTGCGCTGAGCCCAATAATAATCAGCAATACCCATAATAAAACAGGTTGATTTTGAGTCTTTTGTTCAGCAACATTTCTTTTTGCTGGTTCTTCAGGCCTCAGATCTTTCTTTTCCTTAGATTCTTTTTTTGCCCCCTCAGAAGCTAAATTTGTAATAACAGGAACAGGTTCTTCATGGTCATCTGAAGTTTCTTCTACATCAAAAGACTCATCGTCCTCTTCATTTTCTTCCTCATCTTCTTCGGCAAGCGTTTCAAAAGGATCGTCAAAATCTATATCTTCATTGTCCTCAGAATCAGCTTTTGTTTCAGGATCTTCAATTTCCGAAGTAAAAGATTCTTCTGGTTCAGTATCTGCTTCCTCTTCTTTACTATCTTCTTCACTTGAAAATACTTCATCAGGTTCAGATTCCGATTCTGCAGAAAGTGCTTCTTCCTCCTGTTCCTCCTCTTCCCCTTCAGATTCATCATCATTTAAAAATGAGCCAAGAAGGTCGTCATCAGGCTCGTCTTCCAGGGAGGGATCATCAGAAAGTTGCTTACTCAATTCTGCGGCTAAATCTGAATCATCAGCGGGCTCATCTTCCATTTCGTCAAATAAGGAGCTGAAATCATCCTCCTGCCCCTCATCTTCATCAGTTGACTGATCCTCTTCCGGCTGGTCTTTACCTTTATCACCTAAAAGACCTGAAAACATTCCTTCAGCACTGTCGTCTTTGTAGGTATCAATTCCCCATTTTTCAGGACCTGGTTTTTCCTCAGAATCTAAATCAGGGGTTATTTCTTCCTCGGTATCATCTTCCAGATTTTCCTCGGCTATATCAAAAGGTGCTTCGTCGGCGGTTTCATCTGCAAATTCATCTACATCTTCTGTCTCGGGTTCATCAAAACCAGCACCATCTTCTTCGTCCGCAACATCCAATTCAAAGGAGGATTTCTTTTCCTCCGGCTCATCTTCTTTATCCATCAAACCGGCAAATGGATCATCTTCGTCATCCAGAGTAGTTTCTTCTTCATGAGTATCTGCGGGGGCCTCATCATCAGTGGCCTCATCCATAATTAGAGGTTCCATCCCTGCATATTTATAATTTATTTCGGTGGCAAGATCATCGGCGGGAATAAAAATTATATTATTGCCAATACCACTAAAAACGCCAAATCCATCTACTTCGTAGGCATCACCATCGCTTATAGCAGCCTTAATTTCATCAACCAGGTCTAAAAGCTGTTTTTCAACATTTTCTTTTTTTAACCCGGTTGCTTCAGTTAGTAACTCTACCAGTTTTGAATGATCGATATGCATAGTTTACCCCTTGTTTTCAACTGTAAATTCTATGGTGTCTTTTGGTGGCCGCATCACATTTTTACCTTCGGCATTCTTTTCTTGTTTTTGGTTGTGATGAACGGCTTTAAATGTACCCAGTCCTTTAATTTCTACAGAATTTTTCATGATGATCTGATCACGAATGATAATTCCTAAGGTTTCTAAAAATTCGTTGGTCATAATGTTAGAATTTAATAATTACGCCTCCAAAAATCTGGAAAGGCCTTTCTTGATAACCGCTCCAAATTTCGTAATCCTGCCCGAGAATATTCAATAGTTTAGCATAAACGCCAAATGTATCATTAATTTGATATTCAGCCCCGGCATTTAACAAGAAAAAGGCATTTAAATCAGAGGATGTTTCTGGTGATTCCCTGCTTCCAATATATTCTGTCCATCCATTAATTGTAAGTTCTTTTAATGGTTTAAATGAAACGGCGGTTTCTACGCCAATTTTCTCTTCATAGGGTATATTTCCACCTGCAGCCAGTTTGGGACTGCGGGCATATATTTTGGCATCTGCCCAGAATTTATCTGGCACCAATTGATAAATCGCCCCAACATAAAACTCCAGAATATTGGCATTTGCATAGTTTACATCATAGAAACTTTGGATATTTCCGGGGGTAACAATTCGCCGCTGATAGTAGGCGTAATCCTTAATATGTTGATAATTAAGCCCGCCAAAAAACCGGTTACCTTCAAATAGCTGATAATTTACTTCACCTGCAGCCCCGATTTTATAAGCGTGGCGAAGAGGAGTTTGTATATTCAAAAAACGATTAAACTGATGATGATCCTGAATCGTCTGCATTTCCGGTTTTGCAAAAGCATTTCCGGAAACAGAAAGGGCATGGCTGAGGTTGTGTTTAATCTCAACTTCCGGCACAAGATAGAATTTCTCAGAAAACGGATCTGAAATATATTCTAAACCACCTTTTGCGCTAACCCGGGTAGTGAAATTAAGCAATCGTTCATACTGGATTGCTGCATTGGCATCAAGCCACTGCTGTTGGTCATCGGTTAAATTATCATAAAACCCACCATCTAGTTGTCCCGAAATTTTGAAAGTCTCGTAAAGACGGGATCCGGGCCAAAAGACCATTGTATTAGCAAAATAAGTTTTTTCGGAAACCTCACCCCCCGTAATAGGATAAATTATAGAAGGTCGATTTATAGTCAGGTTGCTTTCAAATATGGAGCCGCCAAGGGATGCCTCAAATCCCTGAAATACATTATCAACTTTTTTGATAGTGGCTTTGGCAGAAGCGCCTAAGTTTTTCTTTTCAGGGGTTTCATTTAAGCCATCTGTATTAAAAAGATAATGTTGATCAGAAAGGGCTCCTGTTTCTAACATAAAGTGCCATTTCTCTGAGGTTTTCTGATAATATTGCACATCAAAATCCATAAACGTAAAGCTGCTTTCCTGGTAATCGAGGTGCCCATCCGAACCGCTTAAATTTAAATTAGCTGAAAGGAAGCTTTTTTCATTGAGTTCATAGTACCCATAACCGTTTATTTCAGGTGTTAGAAAACTGCCAAAACCGGCTCGTATATATGCATTAATACGATCCGGAATAGCTAAAATAGTACGTTTGGGAGGTTCCGGCCGGCCTAATTCAGTAACGGAAACATCAGCGACCGCATCTTCCGGGGTTTCCATAAAAGGCAAGCGGTTTGGGTCAATTTGATAAACGCGTGGGGTTGGGTTAAATCCAAGAATAGGTTGTCGCCTCAAGCCCGGAAATCGCGCCTGGAATTCACTCCGAATTTCAATATCCTGGGGATTTATTTCAGGTAAAAGGGAGCCATCTGCATCACCCCGGCCACTTTGAGCAAGTGCCAGGACGGGGAAAATTAGAATAAGCAGCGAAATTAATAGCGGTCTTGTTCTCATCATTGAAATGCGTTTCCAGAATGTACTAAAATTTAAAGGAAGGTTTAAGGCTTAGCTAACGAAAAAGATGTACTCTGAGTATAAGTTCATGTTCCGATAAGAATATTATTAATCAAATCAGGATCGTTCCAGCATTCTGGTTAATGCTAACACTGCATTTTTTGAAACATCGTGGGGAACAGTGATTTGATTTACCACCTCGCCTTGTTCCAATTTTTCAAGCGACCATAATAAGTGCGGGAGATCAATACGATTCATCGTTAAACACGGACACATAAATGGATTCAATGATGAAATTTCCTTATCCGGATTTTCATCTGCCAAGCGGTTAACCAAATTCATTTCGGTGCCGACCGCCCATTTACTGCCTGGCTCAGAATTTTCGATGGTACTGATGATAAAGCTGGTTGAGCCGTTAAAATCAGAAGCTTGTACGACATCATATGTGCACTCGGGGTGGACAATGATATTTACATCCGGTTCTTGCTTGCGCAGATTTTCGATGTGATTAATATTGAATTTTTCATGAACCGAGCAATGTCCTTTCCAGAGAATCACTTTTACGTCTTTAAGATTTCCTTCGTACTCAAAGGTGTCTTCTATCGGAGCATAAACAGCCATTTGTTCTAAAGGAATACCCAAGTCAAAAGCTGTATTTCTACCTAAATGCTGATCTGGTAAAAACAGGATACGTTCTTTTTGGGTGAAGGCCCATTCCAACATTTTTTTGGCGTTGGATGAAGTTACCGTTGCCCCGCCATGTTTGCCAACAAAGCCTTTAATGGCCGCTGTGGAATTTACATATGTAAGGGGCAGAATGGTATCACCCCAAATTTTCTGCATTCTCTCCCATCCCGCTTCAGTTTGATCGAGATCGGCCATATCTGCCATAGAACAACCGGCGCGCATATCGGGTAGGATTACTTTTTGATTTGGCTCAGTGAGCATGTCTGCCGTTTCTGCCATAAAATGAACGCCGCAAAAAGCAATAAACTCAGCTTCCGGCATTTCGGCGCAAATCCGGGCGAGTTTGAGAGAATCACCCCGGGAATCAGCAAACTGTATTACTTCATCTTTTTGATAATGATGGCCAGGAATAAACAAACGATTGCCAAACTTGGCTTTAATTTCCCGTACGCGTTGTTCCATTTCCTCAATGGAAAGCTCACTATAGCGTTTGGGCAATGAAACTTCTGATTCAATATCTAAAATGTCTAATACTTCCATAGGGGTCTATTTTGCCGCGAAAACACAAAATCAAAAGAATGAATTTTAATGTGAACGAGGCGGAATTCATCATGTAATTTTTTACAACACTAAAGTTAAGAAAAATTTACGTGAATAGGTGTTTTTGAAGCGTATCCTAATCAAGGTTAAAACTAATATCCAGTGCTTTTATCGAATGTGTTAACCAACCCAAGGAAATTACATCGGCTCCACACCCGTTATATCCGGCAATGTTTTCCGGGGTGATTCCTCCGGATACTTCCACAATAATTCCATCAGGAATCAATTTAATCAACTCACTTACTTCTTCAGGAGTGCAATTATCAAGCATGATGACATCTGCATTGGCCTGAACAGCTTCCAGAACCTGCTCCCGGCCTTCAGTTTCAACTTCAATTTTAACCATGTGACCAATGTGGTTTCTGGCCAACCCAACAGCATTTTCAATGCTTCCCGCAGCCTTAATATGATTGTCTTTAATCATTACTCCATCATCTAATCTAAGCCGGTGGTTTTTGCCCCCGCCACATCGTACGGCATATTTTTGAAG
>JBBDLQ010000113.1:0-10866 GCA_040878765.1 Balneolaceae bacterium
TTTTATCCTCATTATTGATCAGCCGGGCTATTTCTTTTGCTGAAGCAAGGTCAATTTGTTCCGTATGCGGATTACGGCCCTCAGTAGCTAATTTTTCAAGCTGATCGAATAATATTTTCTTTTTGTCAGCTGAAGTCACGTTATGAATTACCTCTTCGGTTTTTCCACCACAATGCAGTGTCAGATTTTGAATTTAAATGAACCGATTCCGGTTCCTGTTGCATTATTTTCTTTAATAATGAGGCGGCCAACGCCACTTCTTCCTCTGATTGTGATTGCTGCATTTTTTCGGGTGTAAAAAATTCGGGTACGAAATGAGTATCGTAGTTTGCCTCAATAAACTCCGGATGATTTAAGGTAAATTCACAAAATGGAATAGTAGTTTTACACCCCGCAATTTCGTATTCATTAAGCGCACGCAGCATTCGTTTTCGGGCTGTTTCACGATCCGGGCCATGTACACTTAGTTTTGAAATCATGGGATCATAATTAATAGTGATCTGCTGCCCTTCTTCCACACCGGCATCAACCCGGATGCCAGAACCAGTTGGAATACGGTGTTTTTTGAGCAAACCTGTACTTGGCAGGAAATTATTAGCGGCATCTTCAGCATAAATCCTGCATTCAATAGCATGACCATTTATGGCAAGATCCTTCTGTTTAAATGGTAACTCTTTCCCTTCCGCAACTAAAATTTGCATAGCCACTAAATCGATTCCGGAGATCATTTCCGTAACCGGGTGTTCAACCTGCAATCGCGTATTCATTTCCAGGAAATAGAAATCCATGTTTTTATCCACCATAAATTCAATGGTTCCGGCACTTATATAATCGCAGGCTTTAGCTGCTTTTATTGCAGCTTCCGCCATTTTCGCACGTAGTTCAGGTGTTAAAATTGCACATGGGGCTTCTTCAATCACTTTTTGGTGTCGTCGTTGTACCGAACATTCCCGGTCAAATACATGTAATACATTTCCATGGGTATCCGCAATTATTTGAAATTCAACATGCCGGGGTTTTTCAAGATATTTTTCGATGTAAATGCGGTCGTCCCCAAAAGCATTTTTAGCTTCCGATTTCGCGGCTTTTATACTTGCCTCAAATTCTTCTTTTTTATGAACAATGCGCATTCCTTTTCCACCACCGCCAGCAGCAGCTTTTACTAAAATCGGGTAACCAATCTCATCTGCAACCGACCGGGCTTCTTCAATATCTTTAAGTTCACTTTTTAATCCCGGCGGGGTTGGAATTCCAGCCTGAGTAACCAATTCACGGGCTTCCGTCTTATCTCCCATCAACCGGATTGCCTTTGGTTCCGGGCCAATAAATATGATGTTTTCCTTTTTACAGCGCTCTGCAAAAGCCGCATTCTCACTTAAAAAACCATATCCGGGATGTACCGCATCGGCACCGGTTTGTTTTGCCGCATCAATAATTTTATCAATAACCAGATAACTTTCCGATGAAGCTGCCTCCCCGATAAAAACGGATTCATCGGCATGTAAAACGTGAGGAGAATGGGAATCAGGTCTTGAATACACAGCTACGGTTTTAATCCCCAATTCTTTGCAGGTATGAATAACACGAAGAGCTATCTCTCCCCTGTTAGCAATAAGTACTTTTTTAATTTCCGCCATAAAATGATTTTTTAATTAGGCTAATAAATTCCAATTCAAAAACCTCCGGAATAGCCAATATGAACATAGTAATGACTAAATGGATGAATATGATATTGGGCTAATGATAGGACTTTAACGGGTGATTCTCCAAGAAGAAAACAGAAATTAACTGGCTGTTTTCATATCTAAAAGTACACGAGGCAATATGGAAAGTTTTTCGGTGTAGCTGAGATAGGCTCTCTTTTGAAAAACATCAAAATCATTTTCTTCAATTTTGTCGAGAATTCGACTATAATTATGGCGGGCAAGATAAACCGGCAGGCAGCTATCGCTAGAAAGCAGAGCAATTCCTTTATCTGCTTGTAAATAATATTCCCGGTTTCTATTTATCTGAAATTTCATCAATTCAATAAAATTATCCGTCATTCTTTCTGAAAATAAATCTTCTTCGGATACCCCGAATTCTTCAAGTTCATCGGAGGGCAGGTAAATTCGGTTACGATTCAAATCTTCCCCAACATCACGTAAAATATTAGTGAGTTGCATCGCTATCCCCAAATCAACGGCATAATCAAGGGCTTCTTTATTCATATAACCGAATACTTCGCTGGTCATTAATCCCACTACTGCTGCAACCTTATATGAATACTCATAAACCTCCTCAAAATTCTTATATCGATTTTTGGTCAGGTCCGTTTTTACCCCATCCATAAGCAAAAATGGTAACTCTATGGATATATTGTATTGCTTTAGAGTATTTGCAAATGCCGTGAGAATCGGATCATCTACAATTTTACCATCATATACATCAATGAGACGCTGTTTAAATAGATTCAGTTTCTCGTCCAATTCATCAAAAGTAATTTTTTTATTGTGAATAAGATCTTCAGCTTCATCCACAAGGTCATCCAAATATCGGCACAAACCATAAATGGCAAAAATACCGCGTTGTTTTTCGTTTGGCAGGAAACGGGTGGCCATATAAAAAGTTTTGGCATGCTTTTTTGTGATAACACGGCAATGGGAATAAGCATTTTTCAAACCAATATCCTGCAGATCATCAATCACCGATCGGTGGAATGAAGTCTTTTCATACAGCGGCCTAAATAAATTATATGGAAGTCTAAGTATATTGGTCATAATGATGTGATAACTCTCTTGTTAAAGCTATTTTAGTACTCTAAAAGTTCCCGTTTAGAATTAAAATTTTCATTTTTTTCACTATAACATTTTGAAAGGAAGATGTTTATACTTAATGAACCAAAATGGTTATATTGATAAGAATGTTTTTTCTTTATTATTTTAACTCTCTACTAATAATATGCTAAATATTTAATGTAAAATGAATAAAAAAGTGACAATATATGATGTTGCCAAAAAAGCAGAAGTGGCAATATCTACCGTTTCAAGGGTTCTAAATGGTTCAGAGAATGTTTCGAAGGTTACTAAAGAAAAAGTAGAGAAAGCAATTAATGAGCTTCATTTCCGTCCACAGGTTAGCGCCAGGAAATTAGCCAGCAAGGAACCTCAGATGTTAGCCATTGCGGTTCCCTCTTTTACTACCCCTTATTTCAATGAAGTATTGAAAGGAGTAAAAGATGAAATCAAAAAAATGGATTTGGACATTATCATGTACAACACGGGTTCAAAAGATCCTGAGGAAGGTGTGCAAAATTTCTTTGACCGCGGTACTGCCGATGCCGTCATCCTGCTTTCCATCAATGTAAGTGATACGGTTCACGAACTTATTCAGGCTACACAAACCCCGGCAGTGTTGGTTAACTCCTCTCACCCTTCCTATAATTATTTTATGCTGAATGATTACCAAGGTGGATATATGGCCGGAGAGCATTTGGTTAAACAAGGATTTCAACGCCTCGGGATGATAACAAGTATTGTAGAGTCAAATAATTCCCTGGAAAGAATCCGTGGCTTTAAGGATGCTTTAAAAAAATATAAAATGGATATCCATAAGGATCTTTTTGTAAGCGGTGATACCACAAAACATGGTGGTTTTACCGAAGAAGCAGGATTTGAAGCTATTTACAAGTATGAAAAACTGGGTAAGTTTCCCGATGCTATTTTTTGTTCGAACGATACCCAGGCCGTGGGTGCTATTTATGCGTTATCAAAATTAGGCAAGAAGGTGCCCGAAGATATTGCCCTGATGGGATACGATAATATAAAACTGAGCAAGTATTTAGACCTCACTACCATAGATCAAAAAATGTATACCATTGGTGTTCAGGCAACAAAACGATTGGCAGAAATTATCACAAAACCGGATGACCAGCTTTACCAAACTACCATCAATCCGGTGCTTGTAGAAAGAGGTTCAACAAGAAATATAAAGGCTTCAAAATAAAGTGAACCAGCAATTTTCGGAGCGGGAAGCATTAGACCATTGTATCACAGAAACCAAGGTAAAAGGCCTTCCTGAACCTTATAAAGGTAAAGTTCGAGAGGTATATGAACTTGATTCGGATACCCTGGGATTAGTGGTAACCGACCGCATTTCCGCCTTTGATTTTATCATGAAGCAGGCCATTCCTTTTAAGGGACAAATCCTGAATCAGCTTGCGGCATTTTCGTTTGAAAAGGTGAAGGATATTGTGGCTACGCACATTATTGATGTTCCGCATCCAAATGTTACCATCGCTAAAAAGTGTGAATCGATACCCATTGAAGTGGTAATCCGCGGATACCTGACCGGGCATGCCTGGCGAGTATATAAATCCGGAAAAAGCGACTTATGCGGAGTCAGTTTACCGGACGGTTTGAAAGAGCATGATAAATTTCCAGAGCCTATCCTCACCCCTGCTACCAAAGCTGAAGAAGGTCATGATGAAGATATATCAGAGACCGAAATTCTCGCACATAAAATTGTATCTCCTGAATTGTGGAATGAAATTCGGGAAACTGCATTCAAATTATTTGAACGCGGATCAGAAATTTCCCGAAAACAGGGATTAATTTTAGTGGATACCAAATATGAATTCGGATTGTACAACGGTGAACTAACTCTCATTGATGAAGTTCATACCACCGATTCCTCCCGCTATTTTTACCTGGCTGGATATGAGGAACGGCAAGCCAAAGAAAAAGGACAAAAGCAACTTTCCAAAGAATTTCTCCGGGAATGGCTGATGGAGCATAATTTTCAGGGCCTCGAAGGTCAAACACTGCCCGACCTACCCGATGAATTTCGTATAGAAGTTTATAACCGCTATGCTGAATTGTTTGAGATGCTGACCGGAAATGAGTTTGAGCCGGTTCTGGAGAAAGATTTTGATGATACTTTAACTCAATTATTTGAAAAGTATATTTCCTGAAACTTTATAGGTTATATAAAAACATCGGGATTGGTTCATTTAAATCAGCTTTATCAAAGCTTCATTTTCGAAGGTTATTATAGTGAGATTTTTGGAGGCACTTCAAATTTAATCAGAAATATCTCCAGCTTCATTGTAATTGCAACCAAAGGAATCCTGATGGCAATTTCCCCTACCACATCCGCCTCCGAACTTCAACAGGAACTTGAACGTCTTAAAAAGCTCTACCACCGTCATTGTTTATTTTCAAATAATCCCCCTGTTTCGAATCTGAAATTTGAATTTCAGGAAAATGGGAATCTTCAAACGTCTGCAACTTTTAAAGACACTCATCAAGGGTATGATGAGAGAGTACACGGCGGGTTAATTGCTGCTATCATCGACGCCTCCATGACCCAATGCCTGATGGGACATTCTATTATAGCTTACACGGTTGAGCTTTCCGTGCGATACCTTGAACCCATTACCTTACATAAAGTAACCACATTTGAGACAGTAATAACCAGTGAGAACAAAGGTCAAATATTTACACTGAAGTGCTTAGTGAAACAAGATTCACAAACCAAGGCAAAGGGAATTGCAAAATTTTTTGGAATTTTTGCAGAATTGATTAATAGATAAATTTTATTTATTACTTATCACACCTTATTTATTTAAATCAATTCCATGAAGTTTATTTATAAAATCGTATTCATTGTATGTATAGTTGCTCTTCTGTCGTGTTCTAATGACAACAACACAGAGTTATTTAAACTTCAAGCCTGTAACGACCGAGAAGCACCTGTTGAATTTGTTGAAGTAACCGAAAAACCTTTGTTCTCAAGTGGCGAATTAATGAAAGAAAATGCAGGTGAATATCCGGAAATGGCTCGAAGAGCAGGTATTGAAGGGACTTTTTGGGCTGGTTTTAATGTAATTGAAAGTGGGCAAGCCGAAAATGTTTACATTGAAAAAGGAATTGGTGGCGGTGCAGATGAAACAGCTTTGAGAAGCATTTTAAATTCGGAATATATTTCCGCCAAGAAAAATGGCGCACCACTTTGTACTAGAATGTTTGCCCGTGTTATTTTTAATCTTGAAGAACCCGAAAATGTAATTATTTACATTGAAAGCGAATTATTAACTGACTGAATATTACTTGTCAAAACTCTCCCTTCTTCTAAAGTGATGAATATTGTATATTCATTGTATAAACAAAATTAATCACTATGAAAACTAAGATTGCAAAGTGGGGGAATTCAATGGCACTTAGGATCCCCAAATCATTTGCCAAACAAATTGAACTAAAAGAAGGTACTCCTGTTGATCTGAAAATAGAGGAAGACCGCCTCGTAATCACTACAAAAAAAGAAAAGCATTCACTTAATGACCTTTTAAATGAAATATCTGAAGAAAATATACACCGTGAGACCGATTTTGGTACATCTGAAGGAAACGAAGCGTGGTAGCTCAAAAGTACAGTCCGGAACGCGGTGATATTATTTGGCTTTCATTCAGCCCACAATCAGGGCGAGAACAAGCGGGAAAACGTCCGGCATTGGTTTTATCACCAAAATCATATAATCAAAAAGTAGGATTGGGAATTTTTTGTCCCATTACATCCAAAGTTAAAAAATATCCTTTCGAGGTGTTGTTACCTGGTAGTTTAAACACTAAAGGGGTAATACTTTCCGACCAAATTCGCAGTTTGGATTGGAGAAAAAGAAATGCTGAATTCATTGAAAAGTGTCCGGAATCCATTATTCAAAAAACCATTAGTCTTCTTGAAGTGCTCCTAATTGAATAATTAATTCTTAAAATAACTCCTTAGCCACTTCATACACCGAAGCAGATTTGCCCATTGAATAATAGTGCAAAGTCGGAACCCCAAATTCTTTCAATTCTCTGGATTGTGCAATGGTCCATTCAATGCCCACTTGCCGCACCTCTTCATTGGTTTTGCAGTTTTCAACGGCCTTACTTAAATCCATCGGTAAATCTACATGAAAAAGCTGTGGTAAAATGGTAAGCTGTTTTTTTGAAGTGATGGGTTTTAAACCCGGAATAATTGGAGCCTTGATACCAATT
Organism: Balneolaceae bacterium; assembly: GCA_040878765.1. Classification (GTDB taxonomy): domain Bacteria; phylum Bacteroidota; class Rhodothermia; order Balneolales; family Balneolaceae; genus Gracilimonas. Next base: position 7,019 of record JBBDLQ010000113.1, read on the forward strand.
TCCCTGCACTGTTTTACAAAATCGAAATAATGCTGATTGTCAAAAAACATCTGAGTTACGATGTAACAACCTCCTTTATCCACTTTCAGTTTTAAATATTTGAGATCGGTTTCCATATTTGGTGCGGCATAATGCTTTTCCGGATATCCCGCCACACCGATGCAAAAATCAGATGGTTTTGCATTTTCCAGTTCTTCATCCAGGTAAATACCATTGTTGAGGTCTACTACTTGCTCAATCAAATCCGAGGCATGCTCATGTCCATCAGGTTCCGGTACAAATTCCCGTTCAGGCTTGCGCGTGTCTCCCTGAATAAGAAGCACATTGTCGATTCCCAGGAAATTCAGATCAATCAGCGCATTTTCGGTATCTTCTCTGGAAAAACCCCCGCATATGATATGAGGAATTGCATCTACTTTATAATGATTTTGAATGGCAGCACAAATACCTACAGTTCCGGGACGTTTACGAACCGTTTTTCGCTCCAATAATCCATTATCCCGCTTCTTATATACAAATTCTTCCCGGTGATAGGTTACATCAACAAAAGGCGGATTAAATTCCATGAGCGGATCCATATGGTCAAACAAAGACCGGATATTTTGTCCTTTTAACGGCGGTAATACCTCAAATGAAAACAAGGTGTTACCGTTGGCTTTATTGATGTGTTCGGTTACTTTCATTTCTTTCCTGGATCGTAGTCTAAATTAGGAGAAAGCCATTTTTCAACTTCCTCTTTGGTACATGATTTTCGTTGTGCGTAGTCGGAAACCTGGTCTTCCCCGATGTTTCCTACCCTGAAATATCTCGATTGCGGGTGCGAGAGATAAATCCCGCTTACCGATGAAGCCGGGTACATAGCAAAAGATTCGGTGAGTTCAATTTCAGCGTTCTTCTCAACTTCCATTAAGTCAAATAATATGCGTTTTTCAGTGTGATCCGGACAAGCGGGATAGCCCGGAGCTGGACGAATACCTGAATATTCCTCTGCGATTAATTCTTCATTACTGAAATTCTCTTCATCCGAATAGCCCCAAAATTCTTTCCGGACACGTTCATGCATCCGTTCTGCAAAAGCTTCCGCCAGCCTGTCGGCTACAGCCTTCACCATAATCACCATATAATCGTCATTAGCTTCTTTATATTTGGTGATGATTTCTTCGATTCCAAGTCCAGCAGTTACGGCAAAAAATCCTATATAATCTGTAAAACCGGTTTCTTTTGGTGCGATAAAATCAGATAAACATGAATTAGGCTGACCACTTCGCTTCTTTGTTTGCTGCCTCAAAAAATGAAATTCAGTCTTTACTTTTGATAGTTTCTCATCTTCATAAATTATCACGTCATCTCCGTAACTCACTGCAGGATAAAATCCTATCACACCCTTAGATTTCAATATATTTTGTTCAATAATATCGTCAATCAACGCATTGGCATCATCAAAAAGTGACTGAGCCTGCTCCCCCACTTCTTCATCCTCCAAAATATCCGGATATTTTCCGGTCAGCATCCAGGTTCTGAAAAAAGGCGACCAGTCAATATATTTTCTAAGCTCGGAAATAGGATAATCTTCAAAAACTTTAGTTCCCAAAAAATCAGGTTTTGGAGAATTGAATTCGCTCCAGTCTATTTTTGGTTTATTTTTTCTTGCTTCTTCAATGCTTATTACTGGCCTCTTGTTTTGCCGTTCCTCATGTTGCTTCCTTAACTCTGCATACTCCTTCTTAACATCAATTTTAACACCATCCCTGCGCTTGGTACTGATGATATCTCCAGCTATAGAAACGGCTCTTGAGGCATCCAAAACATGAATAATAGAACCATCATATTCCGGATCAATTTTAACTGCTGTGTGAAGCCTGGAAGTGGTTGCTCCTCCAATCATGAGCGGCAGTTCCATCTTGCGTTTCTTCATTTCGCGGGCAACGTGAATCATCTCGTCAAGTGAGGGCGTAATTAACCCGCTTAAGCCAATGGCATTCACGTTTTGCTTTTCGGCCTCATCCAGGATTTTATCGGCCGGCACCATCACCCCGAGATCAACTACGTTATAATTATTGCAAGCCAATACCACGCTTACGATGTTTTTCCCAATGTCGTGAACATCTCCTTTTACTGTGGCCAACAGCACCTTGGGTTGCTCGCTGGTGTCTTTATTATCTTTCTTTTCCTGCTCAAGATATGGTGTGAGATAAGCCACAGCCTGCTTCATCACACGAGCACTTTTTACTACCTGTGGGAGAAACATTTTCCCCGAACCAAAGAGATCACCTACAATATTCATTCCGTCCATCAGCGGGCCTTCAATTACCTGCAGCGGACTTCCGTATTTTGCCCGAGCTTCTTCCGCATCTTCCTCAATATGGTCGTTTATGCCTTTTATCAGTGAATGACTTATTCGATCCTCTACCGGTTTTTTACGCCATTCATCATCCACTTTTTTCTGGATGGTTGAGCCCTCATTCTTATACTTCCCGGCAATTTCCATGAGTCGTTCTGTAGCGTCATCCCTTTTGTCAAAAAGCACATCTTCAACTCGTTCTAACAGATCTTCGGGTATATCATCATACACTTCCAACTGAGTAGGATTCACAATTCCCATATCCATTCCGTGTTGAATGGCGTGATACAGAAATGCAGAGTGAATAGCTTCCCGAACACGGTTATTTCCACGAAAAGAAAATGAAACGTTACTTACCCCGCCTATAACATGTGCACCTGGAAGATTTTTACGAATCCATTTAATAGACTCAAAGTAATCAATGGCGTTTCGGCGATGCTCATCCATCCCCGTGGCAACCGGGAAAATATTAGGGTCAAGAATTATATCTGAGGGATGAAATTTAACTTCATTGGTAAGTAATTTATAAGCGCGTCCGCAAATTTCTTTTCTTCTTGGCAGTGTGTCAGCCTGCCCGTCTTCATCAAAGGCCATACAAATAACGGCCGCACCGAATCTCCGCACAATTTTAGCTCTCCTGAGAAATTCCTCTTCACCATCTTTTAAGCTGATGGAGTTTACTACTCCTTTTCCCTGCATGCATTTTAACCCTGCAAGGATAACTTCCCACTTTGAGGAATCCACCATAATTGGTATTCGGGCAATCTCGGGATCAGAGGCGATCAGGTTCAGAAAATTGGTCATTTCTGCAGCGCTGTCCAGCATTCCTTCATCCATATTCACATCCAGAATCTGTGCCCCGCCCTGAACCTGGTCCAACGCCACTTTTAATGCCTTATCATAGTTTTTGTTTTTTATATAATTAAGGAAAGTCTTTGAACCCGTTACGTTTGTACGCTCCCCAACATTAACGAAGTTAGAGTCTTCTGTGATGATAAGTGGTTCAAGTCCGCTAAGAGTAAGTGGTAATGTCTTCATGATATTCAAACCGCAATGGGCGCTAATAGCGCGAAGTTTTTGGGAGCATTATTCGTGTTAGTTTGCTGATTAAAGTCGAATTTCTTCAGTAAAATCTTATTGTAATCCATTATACAATCACTCCCTTTGTGCTCCTTGCGTCTTTGCGGTTTATTTCCCTTGGTTTATAATTCCGAGCCATTTCGGCCATTTTTGTGATGTGGTCGGGAGTGGTTCCGCAGCAGCCTCCTAGAATATTCACCAATCCTTCTTCAAGATATTTCTTAACCTGACTTCCCATTTCATCCGGCCCCTCATCATATTCCCCAAATTCATTTGGTAATCCTGCATTTGGGTAAGCACTTATATAAAAAGGTGATTTATCTGCCAGGTTTTGCAGGTAGGGCTGTAGTTGTTTGGCTCCTAAGGCACAATTGAATCCAACGCTTAAAATAGGTGCGTGGGAAACTGAAATCAGAAACGCCTCTAC
>JBBDLQ010000113.1:10966-22551 GCA_040878765.1 Balneolaceae bacterium
CGGGTGAATTTGTCCGTGGCTTTTTTGGCAATCTCAGCTGACTTCCGGTTCAGTTCATACACAATATGTTCCAGTTTATAATCGGACTGTGCTATGCTGGTTCCGCTGAAGGTGTTGGTCTCCACAATATCAGCTCCTGCCTCCAGGTATTCTTCGTGTATAGCCTGAATAATATCGGGGCGGGTTAAACTCAACAAATCATTATTTCCTTGCAGGTCATCGGTATGATCTTTGAATTGTTCACCTCTGAAATCCTCTTCCTTCAGCTTGTAACGCTGAATCATGGTACCCATAGCACCATCCAGGATCAAAATGCGTTTCTCTAATGCTTCTTTTATAGTCACTCTTACGTACTTGGATTGGCTTATACAGAAAGAGTCGGTGAGGGATCAGCTCGCTTATCTTCCCCAGCACATTAGATTTGTACTGAGTGGGATTTGGCACCTGCCCCATTTTCATGAAGTGGTTGCCAAGACGTCAACGGGCCCATTCCCTCAGTCTTTCTTTATAAGCATTCAATAAATTAATTCGGTTTAAATATAACGGACTTAACAACACTGAGCAACATGAACTAATGGGTTGTTCGGATTTTTGTCAGACACATTTACTCCTATCACTTTTGGGGAATGGAACACGGATGACACAGATCGAGCAGATGATCGCTGAAAAGTATTTACTTAATCCCCCAAATACTCAGTCAATACTTTTGTTCAAATTTGAGTCGAAGCCTCGATAGGGCATTCCGAAATGAAGACAGCGAGGGTACGATCAAAATTGATCAATGAGTTCCTCGTAATCATCATGTGATCCAATCCAAAACCAAATTATTTCACCCTCTTCCATCACCCCGAGTGCACGATATTCTATCGAAACCCGAACAGAATATACTTTAGGGGCATTATTTACTTTTTTAAACCGAAGACTTGGATGAGCCGGGTTTTCCTCGAAAAAATGATAAGCCTTTTTAGCCTTTTCTTTAATGCTCCCGGGAAGTCGCTCATAACATTTCCAAAACCTCTCAGTAGTTCTGGAAATCATAACTTGTCTTGATCAAGCTTTTTAGTTTTTCCGGATTTGTATTCCGTTAACGCTTCGTTGGCTAAATTGGTAAGAACGGAATCTGACTTTTTAAATAATTCAGACCATCTCTCTTCACTTTCAAGTTCTTCTAATACAAAAGCAGCGAAAGATTCCCGCTCTTCTTTAGGAAGTTCTTCCAGCTTGTTTACAACTTCTTTTACTTTATTGTCCATGTTACTCGGTTTTATTGAAACTCTAAAATAGTAAAAATACATGAACAGAGAAGATTTTTACTCTGAAGTAAAGCTTCGATCGATTATAGCCAATAAGAGCACAGGAACAAGAATAATTAGGCTTTTTTCGCGAATGGTTTCAAAGGTTGAATGAACGAGTTTTTTTATACGTTAAGACCCTCGTGTTCAACACGGTTTTCCTTCGCTATTAATTACATGACATCTACAGGGATGACAACATTGGAATGGTTTATCTAATTTATCAGGCTTAGTAAAAAATGCTTTCACAACTCCGTCCGTATCCCAAAGTGCACTTTGCCATTTCCTATCGATTCTTCCGGGGAAATAGCGTAGGTGAATTTGAGCCGCCCGATGCGGGTTTGGTAGCTTAGGCCAAATCCGGTTGAGAAAAGATAATCGGTGGTTTGGAAATTGCTGGTTGTTTCAGTGAGAAGTTTTGGGCGATGATATCCGCCAGCAGCCCCAAAGGCGAATAAAAAGGAACTGCGGTTGAGTAAGAATCGGTATTCAATATCTCCCCAAAGCATCGTTCCTGCCCGGAATTGATCTTCAGCATACCCCCTCAGGGAATTAGCTCCGCCAAAACGGATCAAATCATTTATGGTCACTTTATCGGATTCCAGTAAAAATCCATTCAGGGAAGTAGCTATTACACTCTGCTGAAATATGGGAATATAATTATTGGCCTGAAAATGAAGCGTATTCTGAATAAATGATCCGGCTGAATCTTCTTCTAAATCCTTATTGGCAATTCCAAGGCTTACATTTAGCCGACTTCCCTTTGTCGGCACATCCAGGTTATCAAGATTTATGTAATCGAAGCCAAAACGAGCTGTTCGCTTTCTTCCGTCTGGTTCTACAATAACAGGAACATTGGCCCCTGAAGTTGTGGCCTGAAATCCAACACCTCCGGTAAGCTTGAATCCACCTGTGATTCGATAATAACCACCCAGCTCAAAATCACGGGACTGATAAGTTGTGTCATTTTGGTACAGTTGAAATCCTGCTGAAATCCCTACCGGGATATTTCCAATCCAGTCTTGTGAAACACCCAAATCCAGTTCACTTACTTCTGGACGCAAACGCTGATACTGGAAATTAAACCCGTTTCCTTGTGTAACTACATTCCACAATGAAAGCTGAACATCGCCTACAATTTGGCCATTTCCGGCCGCATCAGGAACATATCCCAATAACCCATCAAACTGATTTAAAGACCGTTCCTCTACATCAAAAACGATAACCGGTTCTCCTTCCCGGAGAAAAACCTGTCCCTTTCCTACAGAATTAAACAACTCGCTCGAATTAAGGTTTGTCCTTAGGTATCTGATATAATTTGGGGTGATATTTTGTCCTGCTCTAAACCGAGAAATTTTTTGCAAGTAACCCTGAGAGTTAGATCGAGCACCTGAGAAGTAAATATTGGAAGTCCTGGCTCTTTCTCCCGTTTCAATTCCCAAATCAACGGTAACCGAACAGTTTCCATTATCGGGTTTGAATTGAATGATTTCCGATTTAGCAAAAGGATAGCCTTTTTCCACCAAATCAAAGACAAGAGCTGATATTCTGTCTTCCAGAATTTTCTGAGTGTATTTGATCCCGGTATTCTGCGTGAAAGACGAATCAATTGCCCCCGAATAAGTGATATTTATTTGATTTAAGCTGAACTGACATCCTCTTGTTATCTCGGCTTTTTGAGGGCTGGGCGTATTTATTTCTGCATTTAAAAATCCGTCTTTAGCGAACCATTGAAGTAAAGTTTCCTCAGCAGAATTGAAATCTGATGCTATTTTGGACTGTATAGAATCTGGTAATTCTATTTCTTTCCCCAGTTCAAAAATGTGGAAATCATGGTTATTGCTTTGAGCCTGAGCCAAAAACGGGAAACCGATAAATAAAAGAAACAGAAATAGTTTATGGGGCATGGTCGCCAAACGAAATGTTTAGCGAATAATTTCGGCTACAAAATTCGGTAATGCAAATGCTCCTTGATGAACATTTTTATTATAGTATTTTAGCTCATCCCCAAACTTAGAAAGCCCTTGCTCCACTCTTGCCAATACTTCATCAGACTGTACATTTATTCCTTTGGAAGCGTACGCAAATGACCACATACCTGCCGGATATAATGGTATAAAGCCCAAATACATATCCGATTCAAAAAACACTTCGTTCAATGCATCAAAAACCTTTTTAATACTTTTATGATATTCTTTTACCCAGGGAGATTCGGTTTGAGCCGACAGCACTCCATCATTCTTCAATGCATCAAAACAAAACTGGAAAAAATCTTTTTCGAAGAGTCCTTCAGCCGGACCTACCGGGTCAGAGCCATCAACAATTATTACATCGTATTCTGATTTAGCGGCTTTTACAAAGGCGATGCCATCTTCAAAAAGTACATTTAATCGATCATCATCCCATGCTCCCACTCCAGGGAAATATTCTTTGGAAGCCCGAACCACCGCTTCATCAATTTCTACCATATCCACTTGTTTTACAGATGAGTGTTTCAATACTTCTCTTGCCGTACCGCCATCTCCACCTCCAATAATCAAAATTTTCTCAGGCTTTGAATGAGCAAACATCACAGGATGAGCTACCATCTCATGATAGACAAATTCATCCATTTCAGACAACATCACCATCCCGTCAATGGTCATCAAATTTCCCCAGGTATCCGTTTCATACACTTCCACCAGCTGATATTCGGTCTGCTCTGAAAACAGAAGCTTTTTCAGACCAATGGTCAGGCCAGTGTTTTCATGGTAAAATTCGTTGAATTGAATGGGCATGCTTGTAGTGTTTGTTTTGAAATTGAGAGGGAAAAGTATTCAGGAGTCAGAACTCTGTACTCAAAAAATACTGATCCCTGAGTTCTGACTCCTGAATTCCTCCGGTACTAAGGCTTATGAGGTCTATTCAAAATAAATCAGTTCTATGAAATATCAACCCATGTCAATCAATGGTCTTTTCAGTTTCTGCAGATGGTTTGAAGAGCAGCTTCTCCCCTTGTGCAACTTTGAATAACCCGCGTTTCATTTCCATGCTGCTTACGTTTTGAGAATTGAAAGCATCTTTAAGGAATTCCTGAATAACCCAGGGATCGATCGTATCACCACAAGTAAAAATATCCACTGCGGCGTAGTTGTGCTCCGGCCACGTATGTATGGCCACGTGAGATTCGGCTATTACTACCACCCCACTCACACCATAGGGGCTGAATTTGTGGAAATTGTGAGAAATAATTGTAGCCCGGGCAGCTTTAGTTCCGGCTAGCATGGAGGATTCGATGAATTCTACATCGTTAAGTTTTGCGGATTCGCAGTCGTAAAATTCAACTAAAATTTGGCGGCCAAGTGCTTCCAATCTTCATAAAGGTCTTAAAGTTTAAAGTACAGTGAATAGAGTATTCGCTAAAAGTTATAGTATATTTGGCCGAAGTGGAGCCGTTGATACTTTATACTTTCAGAGCAATTTCAAAGATACATATTTTTTATAGATAATTAATGATTCTGACCACTAAAATGTTGGTACCAAATATTGATCTGCCTTATAAAAAAATATATAATTGATCAAGAATCACAAAATTATAGTCAATTATCTTTTATATTTATTGAGTTGCAACTTTACCTTAATCACATCCTTAAATCTCATCTCACTCATATTATTTAATGAAGAATACGTATTACGATCTCATTGACCAAACCTACCATTTCCCTCAAAACGGATTTGAATTGGCCAACGGTACTCTGAATTTTAATAATGTAGACCTACACCATCTTATTGAAAAATACGGAACCCCATTTAAGATCTCCTACCTCCCTAAGATCAGAGAACAAATTCAGAAATCCAGGTATCTTTTTAATAAAGCAATATCAGAGAATAACTATTCAGGTAAGTACGAATTTTGCTACTGCACTAAATGCTGCCATTTTAATCATGTGGTAAGGACCGCTTTGAAGGAAAACGTATCTCTGGAAACTTCTTCTTCATTCGACATCGACCTTATTGAAAACTTACACAACAAAGGTGTATTTGATTTTGATAAAGCCATCGTGCATAACGGATATAAAACGGACGATTACCTCAAGAAAATAAACAGGTTGATTAACAAGGGCTTTACCAACTCTATCACGGTGTTAGATAATACTGCAGAGCTTGACAAGCTTATGCAAATGGAAACCGACCAACCTATTAAAATAGGATTGAGAATATCCATAGAAGAAGACCCCCAGGCATCGTACTACACCTCCCGCCTTGGTATGAATAAACGAGAAATCCTGGATTTTGTACAAGAAAGAATTATTGGAAATGATAAAGTAGAGCTGGTTATGGTCCACTTTTTTATAGATTCCGGAGTACGCGACACAATGTATTACTGGAATGAATTCAAGAAAGCACTCATTCAATTCACCAAGATCAAAAAATTAGCACCTTCGGTTAATAGCTTGAATATTGGTGGCGGATTTCCCATTCAGAACAGCCTTAGTTTTGATTTTGATTACGAATACATCACTGGGGAAATCGTTCGAAATATTCAGGAAGCTTGTAAAGATGAAGGCGTGGAAGAACCAGATATTTATACCGAATTTGGGAGATATACGGTAGGTGAAAGCGGAGCGGTGATTTTTCAGGTGTTGGAACAAAAACAGCAAAATGATGCAGAACTTTGGTACCTGATCGATAACAGCTTGATGAATACCATCCCCGATGCATGGTCGATTAATGAGAAATTTATCTTGTTGCCCCTCAATAAATGGCAGAATCAGTATAAGCGGGTTAATATTGGAGGGATTAGCTGCGATCATTCCGATTATTACAACTCTGAGGAGCTGAATCAGCAAGTCCTGCTGCCCACTTTCTCTAACGATGATTCCGAACCTCTTTACATTGGATTCTTTCATACCGGGGCTTATCAGGATTCTATCAGTGGATATGGCGGTATCAAACATTGCCTTATTCCATCTCCCAAACATATTGTAGTTGATAAGGATGAAAATGGAAATCTTTTCGATTTTGTTTATCGAGAAGAACAGACCGTAGATAACATGCTTAACATATTAGGATACAATGACTAATAAGAATCAGCTTTTTGCCGGAATTGAAGGCAAACATAATGAAATTGAAACAGCTAAGATCTTATTACAATCCATCCCCTACGACGGAACCAGCACATGGGGAAAGGGAGCCGACCAAGGATTTGAAGCTTTTCTTGACGCTGCAGAAAATATGGAAACCTATGATATCGAAACGGACAGTGAAGTGTATAAACAAGGTGTTCATATCCTTGATCCGATCCTGGAAGATTCTTCTCCCGAAACCGTTTTTAAGGCCGTTTATAGTAACACCAAAGCACTTTTAAAAACAGGAAAATTTCTAACATTCTTTGGAGGCGAACATTCCATTAGCATTGGTACGATAAAAGCTTTTTATGAAGCACACCCGGATATCACCATACTTCAAATTGATGCCCATGCTGATCTGCGGCCGGAATATCACGGTTCGCCCTACAATCACGCCTGTGCCGTTGCTGATGCATCCAGAAATGCCAACCTGATACAAGTTGGAATCCGAAGTATGGACATCAGCGAAGTTCAGTATATGGACAAGGACAAATGCTACTTTGCAGAAGATATGTTTGGCCAAACTGACTGGATGGAGGATTCAATTAGCAAAATGACCGATAAAGTGTATATCACGCTCGATCTGGATGTTTTTGATCCATCTATTATGCCTGCAACCGGAACTCCCGAACCGGGCGGAATGCTTTGGAATCCAATGATCCAATACCTTAAAAAGGTATTTCAGCAAAAAAATGTACTGGGTTTTGATATTGTTGAACTTGCTCCTATTGACGGACTTTCTGCCCCCCAGTTTATGACCGCCAAACTTTACTATAAAATGCTAAGCTATAAATTTGCTAAAACATGAGTAATAAAGGACCTGTATCGAAGTTTCTGACCCATCATTTTCGACATTTCAACGCCGCTTCTTTAGTTGATGCCGCTAAAGCCTATGAAAAACAGCTTGATTCCGGTGCCAAAATGATGATCACCCTGGCTGGTGCCATGAGTTCGGGAGAATTGGGATTGTCGCTGGCAGAGATGATTCGTCAGGATAAGGTGCATATCATCACGTGTACTGGAGCGAATTTGGAAGAAGATGTTTTCAACCTTGTAGCACATAATCATTACAAAAGAATTCCGAATTATCGGGATTTAAGCCCTCAAGATGAACAAGAGCTGCTTGAGAATCATTTTAACAGGGTCACAGATACCTGTATTCCCGAGGCAGAAGCTATGCGGCGGATAGAAGAGCATTTGGCAAAACGCTGGGTGAAAGCATCCGATAACAACAAGCGATATTTCCCTCACGAGTATTTCTTTGATGTGCTGTTAAGCGGTGATCTGAAAAACGATTATCAAATTGATCCAAAAGATTCATGGTTATTGGCTGCGGCTGAAAAGGACATCCCTGTTATTGTGCCGGGATGGGAAGATTCAACTTGTGGTAACTTTTTTGCTTCGCATTGTATTGAAGGCCGCACAAAACCTTCCGCAATAAAATCCGGAATCGAGTATATGATGTTTTTAGCCGATTGGTATCAAAAGAATTCAGATAAAGGTATTGGCTTTTTCCAGATTGGAGGTGGAATAGCCGGCGACTTTCCGATCTGTGTGGTCCCTATGATTGAGCAGGATCTTGGAAAGAAAGATGTTCCATTATGGTCCTATTTTTGCCAAATAAGTGATTCTACTACTAGTTACGGCTCATACTCAGGGGCTGTACCCAACGAAAAAATAAGCTGGGGTAAGCTGGGCATTGATACACCTAAGTTTATTATCGAATCGGATGCAACTATTGTAGCTCCGCTTATTTTTGCTTATCTGTTGGGCTGGTAACCAATAACGAACTATAGCTTAGCATGGCCATAACTTCTGAAAAAAAAATCTCCGCCGAACAGGCGCTTCATATCTATAAAAATCTTCTATTACCGCGCCGTATAGAGGAACGTATGCTCAAATTATTGCGCCAGAATAAGATTAATAAATGGTTTTCAGGTATTGGTCAGGAAGCTATTGGAGTAGGAGTTACTTTGTCCTCAAAACCAGAAGACTATATTTTACCCATGCACCGTAATCTTGGGGTTTTTACAGCGCGTGAGGTCCCTCTTTACCCTCTCTTCTGTCAACTTTTTGGAAAGGCAGAAGGTTTTACAAATGGCCGCGACCGTTCTTTCCACTTTGGTAGTTTAGAACATAATATTGTCGGAATGATCTCTCACCTTGCCGCTATGATGCCTGTTGCAGACGGACTTGCCTTGGCTAAAAAATTAAAGGGAGAAGATGCGGTTACTTTCTCATTTTGCGGTGAGGGTTCCACGAGTGAAGGTGATTTTCATGAAGCTTTAAATCTTGCTGCCGTATGGAAATTACCTGTTGTATTTATTATTGAAAATAATGGATATGGACTTTCCACTCCAACCTCAGAGCAATATGCTTGTCAAAAACTTTCGGACAGAGCTAAGGGTTATGGCATGCATGGGTTCCAAATTGACGGAAATGATATTTTCACAGTCATGGAAACCGTAGAAAAAGCCCGAAAACTTGCTCTTAAAGGGCAACCTGTGCTGATTGAAGCTAAAACTTTTCGGATGCGCGGTCATGAGGAAGCCTCCGGTACCAACTATGTTCCGGATATATTATTTGAAGATTGGTCCGAAAAAGATCCGATTCTACGGTTCGAAAATTACATGGAACGGGAAGGATTTGCAGACAAAAACGATATTAAAAAAATTACTTCTGAAATTGATCAGTCATTCAGAAAAATAATCGATAAAGCCCTTAATGCTTCCGACCCAGTTTTTGATGAAAAGACAGAGATGGATGCCGTTTATTGCCGGGATAACCCAAATGTCCCTGATCATTCAAATGGAATCACCTATGAAAAGCGATTTGTGGATGTAATCCAATCCTCGCTTTGGCAAGCTTTTGAAGAAGACGATTCCTTTTTGATTATGGGACAGGATATCGCCGAATATGGTGGTGTATTCAAAGTGACGGAAGGATTCCTGAAAAAATTTGGTAAAGAACGTATTAGAAACACTCCCATCATTGAATCCGGAGTACTTGGTGCCTCTCTTGGGCTTGCCCTGGAAGGTTTTAAACCCGTTGTTGAAATGCAATTTGCCGATTTTATTTCCTGCGGGTTCAACCAGATCGTTAATAACATTGCCAAAACGTATTACCGGTGGTCTCCGCAATTAAATATTACCATACGGGCACCTCATGGCGGCGGAATTGGAGCCGGACCCTATCATTCACAATCGGTTGAGGGCTGGTTTATGCAAATCCCTGGTCTTAAAGTAGTAGTTCCCGGAACCGTTCAAGATGCCCAGGATCTTCTTTACAGTTCCCTTTATGATCCTAATCCTGTGCTCTTCTTTGAACATAAAAAATTGTATCGCAGCCTGCGGGCAACTGTCCCCGATAAGGCTATATACGAACCCTTAGGGAAAGCCAAAATCCGGAGGGAAGGAGCCGATGCTACTATCATAACTTATGGAATGGGAGTACAATGGGCATTGGCGGCGGCACTGTCTTTTGAAAAAGAGGGTTACTCCCTTGAAATTTTAGACCTCCGTACCCTCCTTCCCCTTGATAAACAGGCTATTAAATCCTCGGTACAGAAAACCGGAAAAGTATTATTATTACAGGAGCCATCACTGACATTAGGTCCATTGAGTGAAATTGCAGCAATTATTACTGAGGAATGTTTTGAATGGCTGGATGCCCCCGTAATGCGCTGTGCTTCGCTGGATATGCCCATACCGCATGACAAGAGATTAGAAGCTGGATTTATGGCTGATGCTAAATTGCAAAACAAAATTCTTGAATTAATTAAGTATTAATTCTCTCCAATTCAATCACTTTACCCAACTACTGTTTATTTGCAACAATAGTTGTTGTTGCATTATAACTGCAACAATTATATTTGTTGCATTATTTTTGCAACATTCGTACTATCCTCTATGCCAAAGAAAAAGGACAAATATCATATTTTAATGGGCGACGTAATTTCAAGCAGTGATTATGATGCCGGGATATTGAGTAAAAACCTCAAGGATCTTGTAAATACGGCGAATAAATCACTAAAAAAGAAAACGCTTTCCCCTTACACCGTTACACTGGGTGATGAATTTCAGGGTGTTACGAGTTCTCTAAAATCAGGTATAGAAACCTTGTTTTACCTGGAAGAACAACGGCTGATCAAAAAGTATGATTTCAAACTTCACTATGTACTTCATTATGGGAAAATTGATACCCCGATCAATCCCGAAACCTCTTATGGTATGCTTGGGGAGGGATTAACGCAGGCCCGAAATAAACTAACGGCAAAAAAACATGATCGAAAGCGCTTCAATTTTGATCTTGGTAATGAAGAATTTTCAATTCAGCTAAACCGGCTTTTCGAAGTGCTTGATGGAATTACTGAACGCTGGAAACCAAGTGATTTCGAACTCATTACAACAATGATCAACAATGAAAATGACCGGGAAGTAGGTGAAAAATATGACAAAGACCGGTCTCAAATATGGAGGCGCCGCAATACATTAATGATTCATGAGTATAATCAGTTAAAAGCATTCATTTTTACTTACATACAATCTATATGAAGTGGTTTTGGATTTTATATGCCTACCTTGCAACAGAAGCTTTCATAAATATTCTGTTTCATTATGTGAATAACTGGCTTAAAGAACCTAATCAAGCTAAAAATGATAACAGATATCGCCAAGTTATTAAAGGGATTCTTGAACGGTTATTTGTAAATATTGGTTTAACGGCCGGGTAACCACAGGTCTTAATTGCTTTTGGGGCTCTGAAAATTGGAACTCGGTTTCAAAAAGACAGCAAAATTTCCAACGATTATTTCCTTATCGGGAATTTTATTTCGCTTTTAACAGCTATCTTGTTTGTCATCT
This sequence comes from Balneolaceae bacterium, assembly GCA_040878765.1. GTDB lineage: Bacteria > Bacteroidota > Rhodothermia > Balneolales > Balneolaceae > Gracilimonas. The sequence goes on from JBBDLQ010000113.1 coordinate 22,229, forward strand.
TTATTGACAAAATTATCGGTTTTTAAATCCATGCGTTCCATATTACTACTCACTAATTCTTTCATACTCCTTACTCTGCCGCTCTTAGTTTCTGCTCAGGATGTTTCAGTCCTGTTTGAGGTAAACATGAGCTATCAGATTGAAATCGAAAATTTTGATCCAGAAAATGAATTTGTGGATGTGGCCGGTTCTTTTAACGGCTGGGGAGAAACGCTTACCAAGCTTAGTGACCAAGATCAGGATTCTATTTATTCCGTTGAAGTTGATGGATTTACTCCCGGTGAAGAAATTGCCTTCAAATTCCGTTTTAATGGTACCTGGGA
>JBBDLQ010000114.1:0-1957 GCA_040878765.1 Balneolaceae bacterium
TTTTATTCATGTTATTCTTAAAATAACGAGGATAAAATGAAGAAATCGGGGTTAATATCAAAGAATGAACATCGCCCTACGTTATTAAGGATTGAAGTAAGTTGGAAGGTGAAACCGCAGGTTTTATACTTAAAAATTTCATACTATAATGTCAGTCCATACTATTTTGGCACTGCATTTGTTATTCTATTGATATGATGAAGACTTTTAAACACATCCTGATTTTATCGCTTTTCCTTTTGTGGACCGGGCAAGATGTGATGGGGTTTGTACAGGATTTTCCTGATGCGTCAACTGCCGAAATTCAACCCGCCCATCAACCCGGTGATGCGGATGCATATCCTTCCCCGGCGGCTGTATTTTTGAATGGTTCTGCTCAGCCGGAAATATTATTTAATCAATCTCTGCAGATTCAATATCAATTTTCGGAAAGTAATTTGAATGAAGATGAGATCAGGGCAAAACACCAGGAAAAACAATTTAAGAGAGAGCTAAGGCAGAAAGTTAGTTTCGGTGAAATAATTGAACGAAGCCTCACTTTCCGAGAGCTCATTTTTCCCCATCATTTCTATTTCTGAGGATTTCATCGTTGTCTCAAAGTCTCAAACGCTGCGAAAACCTGCGGACGCTCGCAGGTTTTCTCTGAAATACCCCTAATAAAAAATTTTACGACGATGGAAATTGACCTGTTTTCTGTAGTCGTCACTATCCTTGCTTTTGCATGTTTTATTGTGCCGATAGTGATTGACCAGATCAAAAAGAAAAAGAAGAATTAAATGAAAGGAAGCAGCATCTGTTCAGGTGCTGCTTTTTTTGTGGGTTGTATGGGTATGAATAAGAGAAGTATCGAAACAGATAGAATATTGGTTAAATTGACCGCAATTTTGTTTCTTGATCAAAATTTATTCAATCCACATTGTTTATGAAATACCACACTTTCGCTTTAAAAATATTGTTGTATCTATTTTTTCTGATCGGTTTTAATACTGTTTTACCAGCCCAAATTTATAAGGTTGAAACAGAGTTATTGGATGAATATGCAAATGAAGAAACCCAAAAACTGTATTCGTATCTGAAAGATTTATATGGCAAAAAAGTATTATCCGGCCAAATGGATTTAACCTGGCATGATGACACGGATATGATTCAGCGTGTATTTGATGCTACCGGAAAATATCCCGCTATGATGGGTTATGACTTCATGAATTATTATAAAAGTGACGGGGATGAAGGCAGCGGCCTCAAACAGGTAGAAGAGGCCATTGAATATTGGAACAAAGGCGGCCTTGTAAGTTTTTGCTGGCATTGGAGAGATCCAAGTAACGAAACGATCGCATTTTATACCAAGGAGACGGATTTTAGAATTGATTTGGATGATCCGGAAGTGAGAGATCAGCTCATTGCGGATATTGATTTAATAGCAGCTGATTTGAAAGAGCTGGAAGAAGCGGGAGTTCCCGTAATTTGGCGCCCGTTGCATGAAGCTTCAGGCGGTTGGTTTTGGTGGGGAGCTACGGGAGCAGAACCCGCCGTAGAACTTTGGAAATTGATGATCGACCGGCTGAATAATCATCATGATATTCATAATCTCATTTGGGTGTGGAATGGTCAGGATCCTGCCTGGTATCCCGGCGATGAGTATGTGGATATCATTAGTGAGGATATTTACCCGAAGGTACAGGGAGACACACTGCCCGATTACAGCAGCCAAAAAGCACGTTTTATGGAAGCGCAGCAGACCCCGGATGAAACCAAAATTGTAGCACTTTCAGAAAACGGGACTTTCCCAAGTGCCGAAGCTATGATTGAAGACGAGGTCTACTGGTCTTGGTTTATGACGTGGAATGATGGGCCTGATCCTGACAATCCGCGTAATTTTTTCAGCGGAACTTATTTTAATAGCCACGAGCACAAGAAAGCGGTATTTAATCACCCCTTAGTGCTTACGCTTGAGGAC
>JBBDLQ010000114.1:2057-16358 GCA_040878765.1 Balneolaceae bacterium
GGCACCCAATCAAGGCCTTTCTCACCAACGTAAAGTGCCCGGGGACGAATCAGTCGGTTATTAGCTGCTTGTTCCATGAAGTGCCCTGTCCACCCTGAAACACGACTCATTGTGAAAATACAGGTAAAAAGGTCGGGCTGAATACCAATTGAGTAATACACAGTAGCTGAGAAGAAATCCACGTTAGGATCAATATTTTTCTCGCTCTTCATCGTGTTCAGCATATCCATCGACCACGTATATAATTCCTGGTGTCCGGTTTCCTCAGAAAGATCTTCTGACATGTGCTGTAGCAGTCGGGCGCGGGGATCAAAGGTTTTATAAACCCGGTGTCCAAATCCGGATATTTTTTCTTTATTAGCGAGTTTTTCTTTTGTGAAAGCGACTGCATCTGCTTTATCACCTTGCTTTTCAAGTTCAAGCAGGGTTCTCATTACTGCAGTGTTTGCCCCACCATGAAGAGGGCCTTTCAACGCACCAATGGCCCCTGTTACCGCCGAGTACATATCTGATTGTGTGGCACAAACGGTTCGGCAGGTAAAGGTAGATGCATTCATTCCATGTTCAGCGTGCAGAATCAGGCAAAGGTCCATTGTTTTTTCAGCCTGACTGCCAGGTTTCTCACCATTTAACATATACAGGAAGTTGAATGCGGTACTGCCTTCTTTAAGCGGGGCTACGATTTCCTTACCATGGCGCGCCCGGTCAAATGCTGCAATAATGGTTGGGATTTTTGCTGTAATGGCAATAGCCTGACCTTCAAAAAGAGCAGATTCGAATTTACCTTTCGTGTCGTCAAAGTCAGCCAGCATGGAAACAGCAGTTCGGAGTACCGACATCGGTTCGGACTCTTTATCAGTTGCTTTAATGTAATCAAGTACCGGCCGTGGAAGTTCGCGCTGTTCAATTAAAAGGCTTTTCAGGCTTTCCAACTCATCGGAATTAGGTAAACGATCGTGCCAAAGTAAAAAACAAACTTCCTCAAATGTGGCGTTCTCTGCCAGGGTATCAATCAAATAACCTGAATAGATGAGTTCACCTTTCTGACCATCTATAAAACTCTTGGTAGTTGAAAAAGCTACGATACCATCTAGTCCTCTGTTAATGTGGGGATATTGTTGCTCGTCAAAGCCTGTGTGAATGCCTTCTGACATAGGTACTCCAAATTTAGTTAATTGATTAATTACTCGAAAAGAGCCAACCGTACGCGGATATCAATTTTAAAAAAGTCAGCGCTGGATGTTGGTAAATACAACCTTTTCTCGCTTGAGAAGAGCAACGAATATACTAAAATAGAGGCACAATTTTAAGTCAAAATAGTAAAAAATTGCTTGCTCTTTAGTTCATGATATTCGTACCGACAATTCTCATAGTTGAGATGTATATAATAAATGATCATGAAGAAATTGTGAACATAAGATTATTATTCATCCGGAATATTTTTAGCCTCATTCCAGTACCCGTCCATTTCCTCAAGGGTAGCATCCTTTAGTGCTTTATCTTGTTCTTTAAGTTTTTCTTCGATATAGCGAAAGCGATGTTCAAATTTTGCGTTGGTTTTTCGGAGGCTGTCTTCCGCATTCAGGTCAAAATAACGGCTTACATTTACCAGCGAAAAAAGCACATCCCCAAATTCATCCGATAACTCATCAGGGTTTCCATTTTCAAGAGTCTCACGAAATTCCTGAAGTTCTTCATCCAGCTTTTCCCAAGCTAATTTCCACTCAGGCCAGTCGAATCCTACATTAGCGGCTTTTTCCTGCATGCGCTGGGCACGGATTAATGCGGGAAGTTGAACCGGTAAACCGTCTAGAGTCGATTTTTTCCCCTCTTTTAGTTTGATGTTTTCCCAGTTTTCCGAAACCTGCGATTCTCCGTCCACTTTTGTATCACCAAAAACATGAGGGTGGCGGCGAATGAGTTTTTCCATCAGGGTATAAATCACATCTCCAATGTTGAACCTCTCGGATTCGGTGGCCATTCGCGAATGAAAGACCACATGCAGCAACAGGTCACCAAGCTCTTTCTCGAACTCATCGAAATCCTGATTATCCAAAGCTTCAATAGCTTCATATGCTTCTTCAATCAAATTGTCTTTAATGGATTCGTGGGTTTGCTTTCGGTCCCATGGACATTCTTTCCGAAGGATGGCGACGAGATCAACAAGGTCTTCAAATTTCCGGCTGGGTTTCATTAATCAATTAAAAATGTAGGATTCAAAATTAAAAATGGAAGGTACTAATCTTTCATTTTTAATTTTGAATCTTTAATTCACACTACGTTTTTTTCTTTTTCTTTTTAGCTGCGGGAAACAGAATGTTATTCAAAATAAGCCGGTAACCGGGACTGTTGGGGTGAAGCTCAAGGTCGGTGGGAGGGTCGTTTACACGGTGCATATAATCTTCAGGATCATGGCCGGCATAAAAAGTAAAAGTTCCCCTGCCATGGTTTCCGTGCACATATTTGACCTGCTCTCTACCTGGTGATTCACCTAAAATTACGACTGAGGATTTAACTTTGTCTTTCTGAAATGCGGTGGTTTGGCCATAAAATCCACGAATGCTGCTCACGTGATTTTGGGTTAGCATAGTAGGCACCGGATCCCATTTTGCAGAAAATTCAAAGAGTGTGAAAAAATCGAGTGATTGATCAACACGATCTGCGCTTACAGGCACATCGATGTCAGCATGTTCGTATTCTGCCGGATTCATGACGATTTCGAAATTTTCAAAAGCAAGTGTATTGCTGAAATCAAGTTTTTCCTGTGCTTTGGGATCAGCCGGGTCTCCATCAAATTGTTCGGGTGCAATATCAACGCCCTCAGCAGCCAACGCTATATCAAAAGTATCGGTACCTGAACACATGGCGAAAAGAAATCCGCCATTGGCCACATAACGTTTTATAGTACGGGCTACTTCCTTTTTCTGTTCACTTACCGATGAATATCCTAACTCTTTTGCCATAGCTTCCATCTGCTTAACCTGTGCAATGTACCAGGGCATATTTCGGTAGCTGGCCCAAAATTTTCCATATTGCCCGGTGAAATCTTCGTGGTGAAGATGCAGCCAGTCGTATTCATCCAGTTTACCTTCCAGGACTTCAACATCCCAAATTTTATCATATTCTACCTCGGCATAGGTGAGGGCAAGGGTAACTGCATCATCCCAAGGCAAGGCCTGATCGGGAGTATATACGGCAATTTTTGGTGCTTTTTCTAAATTCACCACCGAGGTATTGCTGCTGTTGCTTTCTACTTCACGGATTATTTGGCTGGCCTGAGAAGAGCTTATAGTTTCAATCTGAATATTACGGAGCCTGCTTTTTCTGATGATATCATTTTCGACACTAGCCAAGAAACTGCCACCCCGGTAATTCAGTAGCCATTGAGCAGTATTTCCATCTGTAATATGATTGAATACTACCCCATAGGCTTTTAGGTGGTTGGTTTGGGAAGCATCCATGGGAATGAGTACATATTGTTGGGCTGCCGCAAATAATGGCATGGTCAGAAATAAAATGAGGGTAGAAAATCTCTTTAGCATATCAGGAATTTTCGTTACTTAAACTTGTTAATCGTTCCCGGGCATACGGCGCATAGAAACCTTGGGGATATTGTAAAATCAGTTTTTCATATATATCCTTTGCCGTAACAGATGGATCGGTAATTTGGGAATTCAACTCATCAGATATACAATCATTGCCGGTAGTACAATTATTAAAATCAGATTGATGTAACTGTTCTGTTAGTTTAGCTTGTTCCCACAATAATTGTTCATTAATAGGAGAGTGGGCATTTGCTGTTAAATAATTACTTAGTTCTGTGAATTTCAAACTTCGTTCAATATGCGGAGAATGAACAATGAATAACATCATGTCATCTTTTAAGGCCGAAAAATCCGGGTCGTTGACCATCTCTAAAAACAGTTCCGCACTTTCAACAGGTTGGCCATTGTTTTCTTTGTAAACAGCTTCTGAAAATTTATTGAGTTGAGTGCCGGTACTGTCTATTGCCAGGCCTTGTTGAAGCCAAAGCCGCAGTTCGAGGGCATCATTGGCATAATATGATGTGCTTTGCCGACCAAGAGATTTTAACTGAATGGTGGCAAATTCATAGTCACCGGAATAAAAGTCGGTGAGGGCAAGGAAATACCGGGTCTTTTCAGCTAGTTCACCGATCTGCGCCATTTTATTTGCCCGCGTAAAAAATATCCGGGCTTGGGCAAATTCCTTACTTGCAAGGTGAATACGTCCTTCTAAATAAGGGAGTTCGGGTGTGTTATTTGTACCAGTAATAGATTTCAATTTTGTGAGTGCGGATTTTGCTTTATCCAGGTCATAAATATGTTCGAGGGCTAATTCAGCTCGCTTAAGCTGAATGTTTTTCATTCTGCTGTAGCTCCTTGTTTCGGCTTCAATAGAATCGAGCATAGCAGCAGAAAGCCGATAATACTGTTCTTTTTTATTACTGAAATCCAGGTTATAATCGTCCATGAATTTCGCCCATTTTGCGTAGGTATTGGCAAGTTCTTCTAAACTTCGCCATTTAATTTCACCGTGGGTTCGGTCGGTATAATAAGTAAATGCCTCTTCCGCCAATTCAAACTCATTATTTTCTATAAGTTGTCTCCCCAGGTTAAATAGCGAGTAATTATAGGAATTAGAACGGCTCTCATATTCTTTAGCCACGGCCAATGCTCGGCGAAAAAGTTTATTTTCCTGCAACAGCCATATTTGAAGCTGATAAAAAGTTTCGTAATTGGGATTCGAAATGGATAAGTCGTCGAGGTAATCATTCAATTCAACAATAGTAATATCGTATAAAATGGGGTCATCATACCTTAGAAGGCTGCGTTGTATAAATGATATTTGATTAGGAGAATCCTTAAGTAGTTTAAGCCACTCATCAATAGCCGATTCATATTCTCCTGCCCGCATATACGCATTTGCGATATCAGAAAAAAATAAGCGTTCGTTTTGGAAGTTTTTTCGAGCCATTTTATACACTTCCACGGCTTTGGTGTATTCCCGCCGGTTGATCATTGTCCGGGCTGTGTTTATGTAAAGCTGTAGCTGAGATGAATGTTCTTCCAGGTTAGAAATCCATATTTTAAGTGCTTTATCAGGCTGATTTTTGTAGTGATATAGTTCTCCAATTTTGATTTGAACCTGACTCTTAAGCCCGGGATTGTTTTTAAATTGCTGAGTAATTTCGAGGCCTTCGTCATATTGTTTAAGCTGAATGAGGCAGTCAATTAAACGATCGGCATATACATAGGTATCAGGATAATTTTGATTCAGTTCTTTAAGAAGGGGCAGGGCATCTGCATACTCTTGTTGCTGCATAAAGCGGGTAGCCAGCTGGAACGAGCTGTTATTTTGAGCTATCAGTGTTGTGCTTAAGAGCAAAACTGCCAGCACTGTCATTCCCATGTTTTTTAAAGATCTGATCATAATAATTATGAAGTAATTAATTTAAAATCCGGCATAAAGTTTTTCAACTCTCTGTAAAATCGGTTTAGAGGAAAGCCGACCACGTTATAATAATCACCCTCAATTTTTTCTACAAATAGAGCACCTAAATCATCCTGAATACCGTAAGCTCCTGCTTTATCCATAGGATTTCCACTTTTTATGTATGCTGCGATATCTTTTTCACTTAACGCACTGAAGGTCACTTTTGTTTGCTCATGAAAAGTTCGTTCTGCCTCAATACTGTTATTTTTATCTGTTTTTACAAGAGCAACACCTGTATATACAAAATGGTCGGAATTACTGAGTTTCCCTAATAATTCAAATGCCTGATCCTCATTCTCTGGTTTCCCAATAATTTTATTCTGATGAACTACAATGGTATCGGAACCAATAATCAGGCTATCAGGGAATTGTTTGGCAACATCCCGTGCTTTTAATAAAGCCAGTTCTTCCACTAATAATTCCGGGTTTTTCCGGTTGCTGTTTTCCTCAACCTGACTAGGGTAAACCTCAAAGTTAATTCCCAGTTGCTTAAGAAGTTTTTTTCTGCGTGGGCTTCGAGAGGCTAGAATAATTCGCGTCATATTGTATTAATGTGCTTTTGGGTTTAGTAGATAATTAAATAACTTAGCCAACCGTTTCAATTTTAAATTTTCGAACCAATTTAAACAAAACAACATGGCAAAACGAGGACGTAACAAGGCAGATAACCTACCTATGTTTTTTTCTGCGTACAATTATAAAATGATCGGGATTGCGATTTTCCTGATTTTCGCTGGATTTACCGCCATGTACATTGAAAATGAAGTAAATGGATTCATTTCCCTTTTCATTTCACCTATTATGATCATGGCTGGTTATATCCTTGTGGTTTTTGCAATCATGAAGCACGACAGGGATGATAATACTGAAACAACTGCATCAAGCTGAATAAGTGCTTGACCGTCTGACAAATATCTTCTTTTCATTAGCGCTGGTTTTTGTCTTCATTGTATATGGGGATTCCCAGGACCATGGCCAGATTCTTATCGGCATTTCACTGGCTCTAGTTTTGGCTACCATAGCATTTATATTTAACTGGCTAACCATTGACGGGGCTATCTCAGCAGGTATTTTGGGAAGTTTTGCCTATGGTCTTGGCGGCATGACCGGTGCTGCAGTATTGCTGGCTTTTTTTATTTCCGGGTCGTTACTTTCTAAAGATCTGATTTCTTTGGATGACTTGTTAGAGAAGAAATTCCGGCGCAATAGTTTACAGGTTTGGTCTAACGGATTCTGGTTTTCATTTTGGATTTTAATATGGTTTCAAAGCGGTGTGGAAGCTTTTTTAATAGCCTCTGTATCTAGTGTGGGTTTTGCTGCTTCCGATACCTGGGCAACTGAAATAGGGGAGAAAAGGCTTAAAGGGAAAACCCGGTTGATTACCACAGGTAAAAAAGTAAGTCCGGGTACAGATGGCGGAGTTAGTTTTTATGGAACTGTTGCGGCTGTAGCAGGTGCCATATTCATCAGTTTGGCTTACTGGTTATTTGAAATGGAAAGTAGTTTATCAACAATAATGGTAATCGCAATTTCAGGATTTTTGGGTTGTCTAATCGATTCATACATTGGTGCCCGTTTTCAAAACAATAAATATAATATTCCGGGTATATCCTGGATGGACAGGGAGTATCTATATGTTAGCAACAATTTTGTAAACTGGATTTCGTCTGGCATAGCTTCACTCATAAGTTTGATCATAATCTTAATTTTTAGCGTATGAAATGGTATAGAAAACTACACTGGCAAATTATTATTGGGTTGATATTAGGGCTTATCTGGGGTTTAGTTGCCAATTTAGTAGGTCTAAATGAATTCACTCAGAATTATATAAAACCCTTTGGTACCATCTTTATAAAATTGCTGGTACTTATTGCAGTACCGCTGGTGTTGGTATCGTTAGTAACAGGGGTAACCAGTTTAAATGATACTGCCAAACTTTCAAGGATGGGGGGCAAAACGGTAATTATTTATGCTATAACAACGGTACTTGCGATTACTATTGGCCTTGCCACGGTTAATATTATGAAGCCGGGGAAGTCGCTGCCAATTGAAACTCGTGAGCAACTTCAGGAAACGTATAGTGAAAAATTAGAGGGCAAGAGCGAAACTGCGATTGAAGTAATGGAACGCGGCCCGCTCGACTTTTTTGTAGATATTGTACCAGATAATTTTTTCAGTGCAGCTTCCGATAATTCCAGGATGCTCCAGGTTGTATTTGTAGCCATTTTACTTGGGATTGGTATTATTCAGATTGGAGGGAAAAAGGCCGAAATTCTCACCAACTTTTTTGATGCCTTCAACGATGTCATTATTCGCATAGTGGAATTGATCATGCTTACGGCACCATATGGTGTATTTGCCTTGATGGCATCCTTACTTATTGATCTTGCCGGAGATGATTTAGGCAAAGCCCTTGAACTACTTTATGCCCTTGGCTGGTATTGTCTGGCTGTTTTAATCGGGCTGACCATTCATGTTTTTGTAGTTTATGCCACCTTATTTAAAGCCACAAGCAGCATGAAATTAAGTACTTTTTTCAGAGCCATTCAACCTGCTATGTTATTGGGATTTAGCACAAGTTCCAGTGCGGCCACACTTCCGGTAACCATGGAGCGTGTAGAGAAAAACCTGGGCGTTGAGGATGAAGTAGCCAGTTTTGTACTGCCAATCGGGGCTACCATAAATATGGATGGGACCAGCTTATATCAGGCTGTTGCAGCCGTATTTATTGCACAGGCACTGGGTATGGACCTCACTCTTGTACAGCAGTTAACCATTGTGCTTACTGCAACGGCGGCTTCAGTTGGGGCAGCCGGTGTGCCGGGTGCTGGAATTATAATGCTGGTAATTGTATTAGAATCGGTGCAGGTGCCCACCGCGGGTATTGCACTAATTCTTGGGGTCGATCGTATTCTTGATATGTTCCGCACCATGGTAAATATAACGGGTGATGCAGCAGTATCAGTGGCTGTGGCTTCCTCAGAAGGACTTCTGGGACCGGCACATTTGGATGATTAGAATTTTAAAAAACAACTTTTTTAATATGTCTTTAAGCTTGAAAATCTGTTAATTACAGTAACAAAATTTTGATGTAACAAACGCCTATGGCTCAAAAGTTACCATCTAAGGAACTCAAAAAAACACTACATATCGCCCTTTTCTTACTTGCAATCCTAATTGGAGTGCAGGCAAACGCTCAATCTGTATTATTACCAGGTGATGTAGTTGTGGTATCGGTAAACGCAGATACTAATTCAATCGATTTTATTCCCCTGATCGATATTGAGGAAGGTACGCAAATCTATTTTTCGAATGGCCATTGGGATGACTCTACCCAAACTCTTAGAGGTAATGGAATCAAGATCACCTTCAATAATCCTGTTCAGGCTGGTACAAATCTGCATGTAAATAGTATTGATGATGAGCGGATGAAAATTGAAGGAAATATTAATTTTGAAGGGGATACACACCGGCTTTTTACTTATCAGGAAGAAAATGGGATTTACAGATTTATTTTTGGTTTAGGATGGGGTAAAGGCCCAATATGGAATACTTCAGAAGAACAAAGAACCGGTTCAGATATTCCTGTTACCCTGGAAACAAACAACCATATTTTGCTGACATTAGGCGAGCATTCAAACTATCAGTATTACATTCGAAATGGAGCAAGCGGTACAAGATCACTTTTACTTAATTATGTAGGAGACGCCTCCCATTGGCGTGGAAACGATAAAATTTCATATCCGGCTTTTGGAACTTCATTCAATTTACTTTTGCCACCGGTTATACTTTTTGAAAATAGTGTTTCAACAGTTTTGGAAAGTGATTCCGTGGCTATTTTAAATGTAGCTATTTACGGCCATGATGGTTCAAGGCTTTCTGTGGATGTTGTTTTTGATTCGACCCGAAGTATTGCTTCTCCTTCAGATTTTGGTGGTTTTAACCAAGCCAGTGTTAATTTTACAGGATTAGTTGGGGATGCTGTGTATGAGGTTAGAGTACCTATTATAGATGATGAGGAGTATGAAGGGCGTGAAACGGGAATTTTTACCCTTCAAAATCTTCCCAAAGGTAATTTTGGTGATTTTTTAACGCACAGTCTTATAGTTCAGGATGATGAAATCCCGGATGTCAGGATTGCAAAAGTTGTCAATACTGTTGATAGTCCGGGTTATATTGAGATCCTTAACATGGAAGAGATCATGGTTTCACTAAGTGGATGGAGTCTGACTTCAAAAAATGAAACTATTACTTTTTTGGATGATGTCAAGCTTTATCCGGGAGATGCAATTAAATGGTTGGATACCTCCGATATTGACGAAAACGATACTGCAAATAACAATACTGTTTATTCCGAGCTAGATAATCCGTTATTGCAATCTAATGGTGGAAGTGTAAGTCTGAGGGACCGTCAGGGGAAAATGATCAGTGAAGTAAAATATTCCCGTGCACATAAGCCTGAAAATAGGGAAACACAGAAAGAAGAATTAATTGTTGAGAAAAAAAGTACTCAGGATAATTATCAAAGGGAGCAGGAAAATAATCAACTTGTTAGCACTAATATAGCTGTGCTTAAAGAAGCGAAACCTGGTTATAAAGCCATCACAGACCAGGATATTCTAAATGCGATTTCTCCGGAAAAAGAACTTTTTATTTGGAACGAAGAACTAAAGGTTTTTGAAGGTATAAAATCAAGTTCCGTCACTGAAGAAAACAATAGTGTAATTTTTGGATATTTTGAAGCCGACGAAATAAAGCAATTAGCTGATTTAGATGAATCCATAATTGTACAGACAAATACGAGTGAAAATTTAAGCTTTTCGATTTCAGCCACCGATAAAAATGAAAATGAGAATATAGAGGGTCTTGAAGGGTTGAATTTAATAGTTAATAATCTTGAAATTCCCATTCCAGTTCACAAATTTATTGAACTAAGCAAAGCTGCCTATCCGGATATTGAACTAAATATGGTTGTTTATGGAATTCAGCAAAATGATTTGGATGAACTGATTTTTGTAAAGCTTGAGCCGGACGAATATATAGCACAATTTGCCCCATTTTGGGTTATGCTGGAGAGTTCACTTGAGAAAACAATATTTGAAATAGAACGAGAAGCTTTGCGAAAGGAAGAGGATATAATTGTTGAAGAGGATTTCCAAGATGTGGGAGAACAAGGATTGATTGAAATTGTTGTAGGCTCTGCTGATCATGAGAAAAGACTTAAACTTCACTTTGCTGAAGATCAATTGGTTAAACAGGTTAAAAACCTGAATGCTTATCAGGAATTACATCTTCCCTATCAATCATTTTTAAATATATCATTCAATCAGGGAGACGATTATTTCAGCGAAATTATGCTGTCTTCGAAAATCAGTCAGATATTGACCCTTCCAGTTCATTATAGCACTTCTGAAAGCGGCACATTGAATTTCAAAATTAGTAAGTGGAAGGGAATACCAGCAGATTGGGATATTCAGCTTGAAGACAAAACTACTGAGAAGAAATATAATTTAAGAAAAGATTTCACATTTAATTTCGACCACTCAGTTAAAAATATAAACGAGGAAGATGATTCCGAAAATACACGATCTCTAACCGATTATAGCGTACCCAACCGTTTTGTGATACATGTTAATCCTGCTGTTGAAAACAATGAAATATCTGATGAGGAAAATGAAAAACCCAGGGATTTAGAGCTTCACCAAAATTTTCCGAACCCGTTTAATCCGGCAACAACTATTTCGTTTTACTTACCTGAATCGGAGGACATCAAACTCTCTGTTTTTAATATTGTTGGTCAGCCGGTAGCGGTTATGGCAGAAGGGAGGTTATCTGCCGGCGAACATCAGTTTGAATGGGACGCTACAGATAAACCAAGTGGTATGTATATTTACCAGCTTGAAGTAGGAAAAAGTGTTATGACCCGAAAAATGACCTTGGTAAAATAAATAATGAACACATTTCCTGTGATAATAGTTATTCCAAACAAGAACTAAATTATTAACTAAAATTAGGATACTACTTAATACCTATCATGCAGTTTAAAACAATTCAAGAGGTGGACGTGCCCGAAATAGGGCTAGGAACACACCAACTAATAGGCAGAGAAGCCGAAAACATTGTGAAGTTGGCGTTAAATCTTGGCTACAGACATATAGACACCGCACAAAGCTATAAAAACGAAAGGGAAGTTGGGGAGGCTATCAAGAGATCACATGTTGATCGGGAAGAAATTTTTCTTACCAGTAAAATCTGGTATACCGACCTTGAGAAAAAGGATGTACTAAAAATTGCTGAAGAATCACTTCGGGTATTAGACACCCCTTATTTGGATTTATTGTTGGTGCATTGGCCAAATCCTGAGGTTGATATCGAAAAAACAATGGAGGCTTTTCTTTCATTGCGCGATCAGGGTAAAGTGCTGAATATCGGAGTGGCCAATTATCCGTTAAAATTACTGAAAGAACTGAATGAAGAATTAGCGGCACCTATATTTTGCAATCAGGTTGAATATCATCCATTTATAAGTCAGTTAGATCTTTTGGATTATACCGCTGAGGAGGATATTCTGTTTACTTCTTATGCGCCACTTGCGCAAGGCAAGGTTTTGGATGATCCTTTGCTTCAGGAATTGGGTAAAAAATATGGTAAGTCGCCTGCTCAAATAGCCTTAAGATGGCTTATTGAACAAGAACAGGTGGTAGCAATTCCGAAAGCTTCATCCGAGGAGCATTTGAAGGAAAATTTAGACGTTTTCGATTTTGTGTTAGAGGATGATGACTTCTATGCCATCGACGATATAGAAAAAAACACCCGCCTTGTAGATCCTGATTTTGCCCCCGAATGGGACGTCTAATTGAGATCAACTACATTCAGCAATAGCCAGAACAGTACCGTTTTGGTTTTTAAGCTTATGTTTGGTGTGGCTGTTATGTTGGGTTTGTTGTGAAATTATTTTATCCCCGGCAATGCTCTCCTGCATAAATATGATGTCAATTTCATGAATTTGTGATGCTTGGTTATCCGGATAAGTTTCCAACATCCATTCTACATAGCGGGCATTATTTACATGCCTGTTCATATCTAAGTCGGATTTTCGAACGGTGAAATGTATTTCGGTATCTGCCTCATCAAATGGTTTAAGCCGGGTAGTTTTGACCGGAATTACATGGTCAATATCAGAAAGACGAAGATCGAGTACTTCCTTTGGCATTCTTGCAGGCCGGCGCGTTTCCATATTTATCATCATCCAATAACTCAGGCTTCGCCCGATCTGTTCTCCATTTTCACCAAATATTCGGTAGTTGCGATAGGCTCGTAATGCATCTCCGGCAGCCGGCCATGTTTCAATGGTTATGGTTTCTCTCCATTCAGGATACCGGTCAATTTTGATATCCATTCGATGCAGTACCCAGGTCAAATTTTGCTCGTGCAGTTGTGTAATATCAAAATTAAGTAGTAAAGCATGATTCCCGGCTATTTCCTGAAATAAAGAACAAATAGCTGGCAGGGTGCAATTACCTTCAGCATCTACCTCATTGGCGCGTATTTTGAAAGATTCGGTATGCTTAGTGGTTTGCTTTGTCATGAAGCCATTTTTTCTTTAAACCATTGCTTGGTATTCACCCCAATGTAGTACATGGATGGAACCAGAAACAGAGTTAAGAATGTCGCAAAGCCAAGGCCGTAAATAATAGTCCAGGCGAGCGGTCCCCAGAATGAAGCATTATCACCACCAAAGTAAAGGTTTGGTTCAAAGCTTGAAAACAATCCGAAGAAATCTATATTCAGCCCGATGGCTAACGGTATCAATCCCAAAATGGTTGAAGCGGCCGTCAGAATTACCGGGTTCAACCTGGTTGCTCCACCTTCAATAACAGCTTCCTTCAGAGTTTTCCCATCATTTCGGAGGATGTCGATGTAATCAATAAGAATAATTCCGTTTTTCACCACAATTCCGGCTACGGCAATAATGCCCATCCCTGTTAAAACCACTGAGATGTCCATACCAAAAGTAGCAAAGCCAATGAAAACCCCAATCAAACTAAAGAGAACCTGAGACATAATAATGAGTGGCTTTCCAATGGAATTAAACTGGGAAACCAACACCAGGAATATGAGGCCAATGGCGGCAAAAAGAGCCACCATCAGAAACTGTCCTGTTTCAGCTTGTTCTTCCTGCTCTCCGGTAAGTGATATTTCATAGCCTTGTGGTACTTCGAAATCAGTTAATGATTCCCGGATTTGCTGATTTATTTCATTAGCGTTGTATCCTGTTAGTACGTTAGATGAAATAGTTACAACGCGCTCAAGGTCAATTCGGTTAATAGCACCGTAACTTGTGGAAAGACGAGGTGTTGCCACGGCCGATACAGGTATATAGCCGGTTGGGGTAGGAACCTTCATATTCATCAGGTCTGTGATGTTGGAACGGTCTTTTTCAAGTAACCGTAGTGTTACATCGTACTCATCCTCATCTTCCCGGAAGGTTGAAATTGGCTCACCGATCAAAGCAGTTCTGATGGTACTGCCAACCTGAACATTACTGATTCCATAACTATTCGCTTTTACACCGTCTATATCAACGATGATTTCAGGATTATTGACCTGAAGGTCTGAGCGAAGTTCTTCAATACCTTTTATGTTTTGATTTTTTATATAATTTTGAAATCTGTCGGACAGTGCTATGAGTTCCGTAAAATCATTCCCAGTAATTTCAATATTGATAGGTTTTCCGCTGGGCGGGCCAGACTGCTCTTTTTCTACCGTAATAATAGTACCGGGTAT
>JBBDLQ010000114.1:16458-22485 GCA_040878765.1 Balneolaceae bacterium
ATGTTTTCCACGATCACAATGGCGTTATCTACCACAATTCCCAGCCCAAGTATCAGTGCAAAAAGCACTACCATGTTGATGGAGAAATCGATGGTGGGCATTATAGCAAAAGCAATGAGGGAGGAAATTGGGATTGCAAGCCCCACAAATATGGCATTTTGAACCCCCATGATGAACATGAGCACCAATACCACAAAAAAGAACCCAAGAATAACGGTATTAAAAAGGTTTGATACACTATCACGGGTATATTGGGATTGGTCACCCGTTACGGTAATTTTGAGCCCTTCGGGAAATTGATTGGCCTGCAACTCTTCAACAATTGCCAGGCTGGCTTCAGAAACTTCAATCAGGTTACCACCGCTTTTCTTTTTCACATTTATGGTGATAACCGGTTCACCATTCAAACTTGCATAACTTTCACGGTCGGCATAGCCATCTACAATAGAGGCAATATCTTTCAGGTAAACCTTATTCCCCTGGTTGTTGATAATGATAAGGTCTTCAAGTTCTTTCGGGTCTTTAACTTCACCATCTACCCTAACAGAGCGTTCCATTCGGCCTAAATCAAGCTGGCCAGCTGAAACAGTCATATTTTTGTTAGCTACGGCCATTCTTATATCTGCAAAAGTAAGCCCGGTAGCCTGCATTTTATGAAGATCAACATTCACCTGAATTTCCCGTTCTAGTGCTCCAACTATTTCGGCTTCATTAATATCACTCAGGCTTTCAATGCCTTCCTGAATTTCATCCGCAAACTTTTTTAGTTCCACTAAATCAAAATTACCAGAAAGGTTGATATTTAAGATAGGTTGGTCGGCCAGGTTAAAATCGTTAACCATAGGCTCTTGCGTAAGCTGGGCAGGCAACTCGGAACGGGCTTTACTTACTGCGTCATTAACTTCCTGCTGGGCAACCAGCTTATCTTTACTGGTACTGAATTCAATAATTATGATGGAAGTGGCCTGTTTGGAAACACTGCTTATTTGATCTACCCCGTCAATTCCTTTTAGCTCCTGCTCAATAGGACGGGTAACCACATTTTCAATATCCGCCGGAGATGCACCTGCATAAACGGTAACCACACTAAATATGGGTATTTCTACTTCTGGAAATGATTCCTTTGGAAGCGTGATGTACGAGTATATGCCAATAATGGTAATAAGAACCGTAACCAGGTAAACAGTGGTCCGGTTATTTATGGCAAGGCTTGAGATTCTAAATTCTTTGAAATTCATTTATTTGACTGTGTATTTAATTTTCTTGAATAGAAATGGCGTCACCGTCAGACAGGTTTGCGTATCCGGCCGTGATCAATAAATCACCAGCCTGTAAACCGTCGGTAATCACGAGGTCGTTATTATAACTTTGTGAAAAAGTTACTTCCTTCAATGAAGCAATCCAGCCATCTTCATTCTCTTCAGCAACGAAAGCATAGTTCGTTCCAAGTGCCTGCTGAATAGTATTCACAGGAACTACAATTTGGTTTTTCAGTGTCACATCATTGATTTTCAATTTTGCCATCATGTTAGGGCGAATTTGTCCACCTTGATTTGGGATATACACTTCAATCCTGAACGTTCTGTTGGAAGGGTTTATAACTTTACTTACCACATCCAGTTTTTTGGTGATCACAACATCCAGGCTTGGAAAACTTATTTCCACACTGTCGGTTTGATCGATACGGGTTATATAAGCTTCTGAAACCTCTGCCGTTATTTTTAAAGCATCAGAGTTAGCCAGCTGAAATACCGGTTCGTTCGGCCCTACAGTTTCTCCAACTTTAAGGCCAACATAATTTATGGTACCAGAGATTGGTGCGCGGACAGTGTAATTTTCGTACTGTTCTTTAAGGGTAGAAAGTTGGTTATTAGCCGCTTCATACTGTGTTTTTGATTGCAGAAATTCAACTTCAGAACCAATTCCCTGTTCCCGCAGATTTTTCTGTCTTTCGAATAAAGTTTTAGCCAGCTCAAGCTGGGTTTCAACTTCTTTGATCTGGCTTCGGGTAATGTCACCATCAAGGCGTGCTAAAACATCTCCTTTTTTAACATCGTTGCCTGCTCGTACCAAAATTTCCACAACTGTTGCGGTGAGTTTTGGGGTGATCATAATGGTTTTATCCGACTCTACATCACCCTGTACATTTACAAAATGCCGGAATTCAGATAGTTGTAATTCCTCCACATGAACCGGGATAGTATTACGTAGATTTTGGTTATCGCCATTTGCATCCTGACCGCCATTTCCACAGGCGGTAAACATTAAAAACAGCGCTAATAGTGTTAATTGAGATTTCATTAGTTTCGGATTCATGTTATTTGAGTTCGATATTTTCTTTGATTTCCTGAATGTCTTGTCCTATAAATGGCACCTGACCTATAGCAAGATCATATTGTGCTTTAGCGGATAGGTAGCCGGATACCATTTGGGCATAATTACTTTCGGCTTCACGAAGCTGTAGCTCCGCATCAGTAACTTCCTGCTGTGAGCCAACCCCATTTTGGTAACGCACCACCGCACGTTCGTATCCGCGATTTGCCTGATTTATGGCCTTAATGAGTGCATCGCTGGTTTGCAGTGCCTGCTTTACACCTTGCCTGGCAGAGAAGATCTCTTTGTTTGCAGTTTGTTTGGCCTGATATAACTGAAGTTCACTGTCCTTAACCTGAATTTTAGCTTGTTGAACAGCCGCATCTCTCCTGAAGCCCTGGAATATCGGAAGCTGAACGCCAAGCATCAATGTTTGAGACCGGGCGCGTGTTTCTTCCGTTCCAAAAACAACGGGGGTTCCGGCCTGTGCAGCCGACCATTGAAGATTATATGAGGCAACGATATTAGGGAGATACAAACTTTTTTGAGCATCAAGTTGCTTGCCCCGGAGTTGTCTTTGAATATCCAGTATTCTGATATCACCTCTTAGATCTAATGCTTGCTGAGTCAGAGCATTTTCATCATCTTGTAAATTTAGCGGAGTAAGCTTATCAATTTTTTTAAGTGATTTATTTTCTTCGATCTTGGCCTCGGTATCATAAATATTGAATTCACTTAAATTGCCTTTAATATCAATGGATAGCTGTATGGGGAGGCCCATTACATCCAGTAATTCCTGAAGAGCATTATCAACAGCAAAAGCTGAACGGGTAAGCTGTGGTTCCAGATTACTAAGCTGAACTTCCAGTTGCATTACGGCATATTCATCAGTAAAACCTTGTTCGTAGAGTTTTTTGATGTCATCCAGATTTTTTTTAATGCGATCAATTTGAGTTGAAATCAGCCTGTATTGCTCCTTTGCTACAAGGGCTTGGTAATAAGTGATTCGGGTTTGTGTTACAATTCCCTGAGCCGTTGCTCGCATACTTTCAGTCTGTGCTGTTTGATAAAGCTCAGAACTGCTGATGCCAACAAAAGCCTGTCCGCTGAAAAGAGTTTGAGAAACCGAAAAGCCACCCTGCCAGTTATTATCAGTCCCAAAAGCTACCGGAATCAGTTCATCAGGATCCGCGTTTTGATCAAAAATGATGGCTGGAATGAAGTTAACTGGTACTTCCAGGTTTCGGGTGTAGTTGGCATTAGCGGCCACACTGGGCATTACGTTACTCCAGGCTGTACGAATTTGCTGATCGGCATCACGAACGGAAAGCAGAGAGCGCTTCATTTGTGTATTGTTAGCCAGTGAAATTTGTATGGCTTGTTCGATATCTAATGTTTGAGTTAGGGTATCCTCCGCCTGGTTAATATCTTGTGCTTTTGACTGGGTAGAAAATAACCCGGTGCAAAAAATTATCATCAAAATCCCAATTCCCTTAAGTGGGTGGGCATACTTGCGTTTCATATGAATTTGATCGGTTTTGTTAAATAATGGATGTATTAGATTCATGAAATTCATTCCGGAGTTGATGGGGAATTTTTTTAATCAAAATGACTTTTCAGAAATTGCATCATCAGGTCGGTCATTTTCATGTTGTTTTCGTTTAATATTTGCTGAACTTTTTCTTGGGGTCCGGTTTGATAAAAATGGAGTATTCCACGCATTTGAAATCCGATTTGAATGGCTAATATTTTTGGGGCTGTGTTGCTTTTAATGCTTTCATCCTGAACTCCAATTTGAATAGCACGGATAATTAACATGAACAATTCGTTCTCAATTTGGCTGCATTCTTTAAAAACTGAAAATCCATCGGTGTTATCATTGATAGTTTGCTCGTATAGCATCATGGATTTTGTAAATGGAGTACTTTGAGTTACAAACTCAAGAAAGGTTGAAACCATTTTTCCTACTATTTCCGAACCTTTTAAATCATCCTGAATAATCGCCAGGTATTCGTCTCTGATTTGAGTCAGGGCTTTTTTCTTGATGGCCTGGTGCAGGCTCGATTTATCATTGAAATAAAGGTAAAGGGTACCTTTGCTAAATTCGGCTCGTTTTGCAATATCATCCATTGTTGTTTCATCAAAGCCTTGCTCTTTAATTAACTCAATAGCTGCATTCAATATGTGTTCTTTACGGCGATTGCGTTCCCGCTCTTTCCGATCTTTAATACCCATAAATATAACTTGGAGTCATAAGATGACTGATAAAATTAAGTCTTGAAGTTACAAGGTTTAGTAATCAATAAACAAACTAAATTATTATGTTTATTCCTGATTAAGAATGGTATAGACGGAATTGAACTGGAATAGTTACATGAATATTTATAAAAAATCAGAAAAACGCTTCCACAAAATAAAATCCATTATTTAATTAGTGGCAAAATTACTGACCGGGAGTATAGTTTGTATTTTGGTGAGCTAAATACACAGTGGAACCTCAAAATCAGAGGTTATGTTGGTTCCTGAATTTTTGAATTAGCTCTGGCAGATGTTGGGCTAAAAACTGGTGAAAACTATGGATGCGTTCGAGTCGCGTAAGGTCAATACCGCCTTCCTTTTTAGATAGCTCCAATCCTTTTTTTGTGATTTCTTGAAGGTCGATAGTTAAGGCCATTTGTTTTTCCATAAATTCAATGAGCGCCCCCTTTTTAATTTTGAAGTAAATTTGCCGCTCTCCTTTAAGCCGCACTTTTTCGATCAAGCCTCTTTCCAGCATCATGCGGGTAGTATTACTGACTGAAGCCTTACTAATATTCAAATTTTCCATTAAATCAGGAAAAGATTGATGGGGCGGATCACAAATTAGCAGCCAGCCCAGGATTTGACCATAAATACGCGGATGGCCTAACTCCTCGATTTTCAGGCTAAAGTCATCTACAAAATCCGATTTTTCACTATACGTGTTTTCGCTCATGCCCATCTAATGTCAGAATTTATTTTGTTTAGAATATAGTGAACTTCACAAAGTAATAGGTATACTTGAAAGGTTAGTACATATAATGAATTTATTCATGGATAAGATGAGAGAGCAATTGAATGAGGAAAGAAAATCGATTTCTTGATCGCTACGCTTCTTCTTCAGAACCAGGATTAATCGTAGCCTTTGCAGCCAGCGTCAGCGTGAAAAACATTGCAATTACGGAGGAAATGGAAACCATCCAGATCAGTAACTCAACAATTTCAGGATTATATAAAGACAAAATGGTTCCGGCAATGGCGAGACAGTAAAATAAAAGGGTACCAATTAAGCTTGTTGTTTTTGAGATAATTTTATGAAGCAATAACACCGCACCAAAAATTCCGCTTACAATTCCGATCCCAACCATACTCCCGTTATTAACTTCAACTTTGAGCAGGTTGAATAATGCAATGGTTAGTAAAATGACTCCCACTGTCAGAAATATTGCACCAACCGCATGAATGATATTTTCTGGAATATGATTTTCTGGATACGCTTCATTCATATTTGTCCCTTTCGATTGCTATTTTTGTCAAGTTAGAAAAAAATAAGGAAATGACAAGATTAAATAACTAATTTATGTTAAGCTTAGATGTGTTTATTTAACTCAATACCAAACTATAAGCGGTATTAAATCAGTATAAACCTGAGTTCTCCCGAAGGGATGCCCTGGGCGGATTAAAAAAACCAATTGC
>JBBDLQ010000115.1:0-1377 GCA_040878765.1 Balneolaceae bacterium
ATGGCCTGTTTACTCCATAAAGTCCTCAGTTCATCACCTTCAAAATAATTGATACGGATGAGTTGAAATCCAAGTGCGCAGGGAATGAGCATGATTAACCCTAAAACAACAAACATTCGGCTTAATATGGCAGTACGTTCATCCATAATGGCTACTCCTTTATGATGATGACTTTATCTGCCGGGCCACCGTTAACAAAGCCCTGTTCTTCAGCTTTGCGATATATTTCTGCAGGCCCAATCAACCGATCGTGTCTGAGTTTGAGTTCATCGTATTGAGCCCGTGCCCGGTTATATTCAGCTTCCAGGGTTTGAACATCTTCTAATAAACGCTGTGTAGCGAATACATGCGTTAGGTATAGCAAACCAAGCGCCCCGATGATGATACTTCCAATGATCACTTTCCAGGGTTTCACTTTTGGAATGCTGAGTTTACCGTTTGCCTTTGTGCTTCGCTTTGCCCTGTTATTGTTTACTGTAGATGGTGAGTTTTTGTCGGGCAGGGATACTTTGCGAAGGTTAGGGCGGATGTCATGCTTTTTAAGTGGGGATTGCACGATCATGAGCCGCCTCCTTCTGTTTTTTCAGCAATCCGAAGTTTAGCGCTTCGGGAGGCTGTATTTACGGAGACCTCTTCTTTTGTGGGGGTAATAACCTGCTTGTTTACAGGCTTTATTGGGGATATCGGGTTCCCGTAAAAATCTTTTTCCACCTTTCCTTTAAAATTTCCTGATTTAAAGAACCTCTTGACAATTCGGTCTTCAAGAGAGTGGTACGAAATTGCTGCGATGCGACCGCCAGGCTGTAAAACTTCCAGCGATTGCTCCATCACATTTTCCAGCATTTCCAGTTCACGATTCACTTCAATGCGAATTCCCTGGAATACACGTGCTAACGATTTTACCTCAAAACGTTTGTTCACTACCGATGAAACTACTTTTTTAAGTTCACCGGTTGTTTCGATGGGGCGGGCATCAATAATTGCACGTGCTATTTTGCGGCTTTGTTTTTCTTCGCCATAATGAAAAATGATGTCCCGCAGCTTTTCGTACTCATATTCATTTACTACATGATAAGCTGATACGCCTGAAAGATTACCCATGCGCATATCCAAGGGGCCGTCTTCCTGGAAACTGAATCCACGCTCAGCTTCTTTAATTTGGTGCGTTGAAACACCTAAATCCAAAAGGATTCCGGCTACCTGACCGTGGATTTGGGGAGGTAGAAGTGTAGTCAGGTAGCCGAAATTGCCTTTTATTGGGATAAAACGGGGGTCATCGCCAATATTTGAAGAAGCCGCTTCAAGGGCCTCATCATCCTGGTCGATGCCGTATAGCCGTCCGTTTTCACCAAGGTGTTTTAAAATTTCTTTGGAATG
>JBBDLQ010000115.1:1477-6652 GCA_040878765.1 Balneolaceae bacterium
TAAGAACGTTATTCTTCAACTACAGTTGTAATTTTAGGTGAGATATATTCGTTTATCAAACTACCGCCAATAGGCGTAGTTTCATTTAAATCAGGCTCTGTAGATCGGGTTAAAGTTACTGTTACATTGCCCGCCAAATCTTGCTTTAGCTCACCTGCACGCAACATAATAGAATTGGTATTTATTTCTTTTGTAATAGCTGAATAAGATCCGTTTTCTCCGCGTATGGATACCGTTACTGTTTCTCCAATTTCTATTTCAGGGCCCATCCATGTAACTGTGCTGTTAGAGCTTACGAAAAGGTTAGCTGATTCAACATGAATGAAGGGTGGAATTAGTGCAAAATTAGTAAAGGTATCACCATTTTGATTGGTGTATTCAAAGGAGCCAGAAACGGAATCTTCCAATAAAACTCTATACCAGGTTATTCCAAAAGCGTTCCTTTTTTCCAGGTCATGGCTATTAAAAGTGATACTTGCAGGTGGGTTAATTTCCACATAATCATTACCAAATCGAAACTCAGCTTTAGCATTGGTTTCATTGGTATTGGCATCATATGTAAGCCTGTAGACAGTTTTAATTTTATCCTGATTTAAATCTTCAGAATCATAAGTGTCGCAACAGTATAAAAAAGCAAAAGATAAGGTGAGTAGGAAGATTAATGGTGCTCTCATATTATTCAACTAGAATATTGGAAAGTGAAGCTTTAGAGAATGTAAAATTTATGGAATAAAGAAACCATATTTATAAATTTGACAGGTGTTTTCTCTGCTATAAATTAAATCATGGATCAGTTTTATTTTATAACTGTCATCTTTCGTGTTTGAATAAAATAACTATTACTAGTATTTGAGGTAGCTTCTATCCTATATATATAGATTCCTGAAGCCAGGGTTGAAGCGTCAAAGGTTTCTTCATATATACCTTTACTTCGGTTTTCATTGACTAAAGTAAAAACTTCTCTACCTAAGAGATCGTAAATTTTAAGAGAAACCTTAGATGGCTCAACGAGCATAAATGTTACCACTGTAGTAGGATTAAAAGGATTTGGATAATTCTGTTCCAGCTTCCAGCCAAGTGGGTTTTCCGTTATTTGTTCGGCTTGGTTAGAGGTAGCTGTTCCATCAAAATACATTTTGGCCTTTTGAAAAGCATCAATACCTATTTCAATCCCGATTTTTCTTCCGGCAATATCATCAGCCGGTGGATGAATGCCACCCCAAATTCGCGACAAGCTGGTTTGGTCAGATGCATCCCTGTAGGTTGCCCATTGCAAAATTACATCCTGACTGGGCCCGTCTTCAAAAACCAAAAATTCATTTTTGCGAGCCTCAAATTCAGCCATACCTCCCGGGAAAAATTCATCACCGGTCAACATGGTCATAATTTCAGCAGCGGATCTGGAAAAAGTAGAATGCCCTGAAATGTAACCGGCAAATGGAGGTGTGATAAATGTAGGGCGTTGGTAGGGCCACCATTCTTCAGCTAAAATCCAGCCGACACCTGCGGTAGAAGTATCCGGGTCTTCTATATAGTCGTGATTATGTCCTCGCCAGGAATATAATTTAATTTTACCCACATGCTGAAGACTATCTCCGGCTAAAGAATCCTCTGCCGTTACCAATTCAATATATCCGTCGATCAAATGAATGCCTCCGGGATGATAACTGGGTAATTCCTGGTCCGAACTTTGGCCTAAATCGGCCATATATCGAAGAGCTGAAATGGGGCGAATATAATCGTACCATCCTTTAATACCCCAGGCAGCAATTGCTGCATCATGGAGCGCACCTGCAAGGGTAAAATAAGATTTAACATCCCATTCGAGGTCATCCATAATTTCACCGGTTCCCTCAAACTTTCTTATGAAAGCCGGATGATCATGTACATAATTAAGAATGGTAAACCAATGGCCGGGGGGAGTTTCAGAATCCGGGCCGTCTGCCCAAAATTCTGCAAGTACACGGGTATAATCTCCCCTTGGTACAAATTGTGGTTTATAAGGTTCGCCAGTTGCAGGATTTACCTCATGGCCTGAACCGGGATTTGTACCCTCAATTAAATCATAAAAATTTCTGTGATCTTCAAAACTATCCGGCAGTTCATATGAATTTCCCAAGGTGGCGGGTGAAATGTCCCACATAAGCGTATCTGCTGGCTTTAAATGTGAAGACCAAACGGAGACCAGTGAAAAAGACCATTTATATTCTTCGGATATTCCGCCTGTTGCAGTGGTGTCTAAATAGGGCGGAGGGCCAGGATCATGATACACCCAGTAATCATAACCATCACGGTTGTAGATATTGAGGTCATCCTCTGTCAATGCAAATGGAATAACTTGCCCCCATTCGGCTCCCAGAAATTCAGGTACATCCGTAGGGATTGGATTTCCGGACTGATCTATAAATGTTCCGAAAAATAGTGGTTGCCATCTGTTCGGATCCTGAATATTTGGATTACCTGAACTAACGGGATCAAGGGAGGCAGATTGATACGGATTGGCTGGTAAATAGTATAGATTATTATATCCATATTGTTCATTTGAGCCATCATGCAGTCCAAAATCGATAATACCTTTTGCAATGTAATTTCCCAATGCTGCCGGAGAGCCATCGGAGTAGTCTGTTGATGTAAATGTGGTATCGTATCCCAAAGCAATCATCAAGGAATCAAAAGCAGGAATAGAAATTTCGGCACCGGGCGAGAATTCGAAACGGTGTTTTAGAATTCTATATAACGCATAGCTAATGGTTTCTTCTTGGGCAGCTTTAGTGGTTGTATTAGGAGTGATGCCATTGAAGCGCAAATCATAGGCGTAGGTAGTGTCGGTTAGTAATTTTGAAGTACCTAATAGATATGGTTGTGCTATTTCATCATAGGCCGCCCAGCCGTCATACATTGCTACCGAAGTATGAAAAAGATTACGTGCATGAACGGTAGGGCGGGCAAAATCAACCCGAATGGCATTTAATAATGCTTCATTCCACTCTCGGGCTACAGAATTTTGAGCGTAGATGGACGGAATGCTACAAATTATAAAAATTAGTAAGCTTAAGACAGTTCGCATATCAGCCTAATTATATAAACTTGAATGATATATTTTATTTTAAATAGAGCATTTTAGATGTTATTGATATACCCTTTGAGTCAATAATCTGGTAAAAATAGACACCGGAATTAAATTCGTTTGAACTCCATGAATAACTATGCGTACCCGATGAATATGTTTTGCTATCGGTAAAATGAATCAATTGCCCAATGGAATTATAAATTCTGAATTGGATAAGTGAAGGTTCAGAAAGTTTAAAAATAATATTTGTTTTGCTGTTGAATGGATTTGGATAGTTGCCGATAAGTTGGATTTTGTTGGGTTTAACCAATGCTTCGCTTTGTATTGAAGTTGTACTCAAACCCTCAAATTCTTTAACACGAATTGTTTGATTGACCTGAATTTGCTCCATTACATCTATATGGCCGCTTAGCCAATAAACGGTAAGCTTATCAATAGTTTGTGCATCTGCGAGGCCAAAATGAACAGGCAAAATGCTTTGGCCATAAAAATGAGCCCCATGATAGAATTTAGTATAAACTTTATCATTTGCCTCCGCTACTATTGTGGACCCAAAACCATTCCTGTTGGTATCGGTTCCTTCCAGTTCAACTTTCAGCCAGTTATCGCCTTGTGTATTGTTTTTGTAAAGGACGGGTTTTGCTGTGAAGTTAGAGATCAAAATATCCAGAGAACCATCATTATTGTAATCAAAAGAGAGAAAAGTACGAGACTCGGCCACGTCATTAATTCCAATACTTGCAGAAATTTCTTCGAAGGCAATAGAATCCGGGGTCGATATGTTTTTAAAAAAGCGGTTGCTATCAATGGAAGATTCAAAATAACCGTTTACAACATATAGGTCTTCCCAGCCATCATTATTGTAATCAAAAAACTCTGTGCCCCAGCCCCAGCCAGCCAGTTCAACTCCTGCTTCTGTCGATTTATTGGTGAAAGAACCTACTCCATTGTTTATAAAAAGTGGATTAATTTGCTCATCGTTAAAGGGTTTTTCAGTGGCATTTGTGATATAAAGATCAAAAAAGGCATCATTGTTCGGATCTCCTACTGCTATACCCATTCCTTCATACCGGTCGTTAACAGCGTAGCTTTCTGATTCTTCGGTGAATTTTTTATCACCTTGATTGATATAAAGTTTATTCTCCCCAAAATCATTGGCCAGATATAAATCGAGCCGGCCATCCTTATTGAAATCTAAAGCAACTGCCATCCAGGTTTTGCCTGAATCATCCAGTCCGCTTGCCTCCGATACATCTTTAAAACCACCATCTCCCAGGTTTTCATACATTCGGTTTTTCATAACCCGGTCTCCATCAGAATAATCTTCCCAAATGGATACGTACAAATCAAGGTCCCCATCGTTGTCATAATCCCACCAAAGACCTGTAGCACTAAATTGTGAAGGGCCGCCGGCTACACCGGCTAAATCAGTAATATCAGTAAACGTCCCATCTCTGTTATTTTGTAACAGCTGGTCGAAGCCGGTATTTGAAAGGAAAAGATCTGGGTAACCGTCATTGTTAAAATCACCCCAGGAAGCACCCATTTTCTTACCCATATAACTGGCACTGATATTTTCTCCCTTGCCATATACTCCAACATCTTTGGTAATCTCACTAAATGTATCATCGCCATTTCCCCGGAATAATAGGTTCCAGGTGCCTTTGTTAGCCGGATTGAAAGCAGCGGGAACTACAAAATAAACATCCAAAATTCCATCATTATTATAATCGGAAATAGCTAAACCGTTTGTACCCGTACCTGCAATTAATGGCATGTTAAGGCCGGCTTCCTGTGAGCGATTTTCAAATTTTTGTGCACTTACAGTTGAGTTTGCCACAAAAAAAATAAATCCGGATAACAGGAGTAGTAGCTGCGATTTGTAAGTAGGAAATAACAGCATGAGTTCTTTTAATCAATACTTTTGATTAAAGTAACAAAATATTCGGGAAGCTTACCATGGAATTTTTGAAGTGTTTAGATCAACCTAAATGATTTCCAATATCTATGATATCACCTAAAACCCCTGCAGCTGTTACATCTTTTCCGGCACCAGGTCCTTGAATTACAATGGGTGAAGTTGAGTACCGCCGGGTGAAAATTTG
>JBBDLQ010000115.1:6752-10062 GCA_040878765.1 Balneolaceae bacterium
CCACTGCTGCGGGCAAGGATCAGGAATTTCCGGGCAACGTCTTCCCCTGACAAATCATCCCGCGGGTCAGGTTCAGAATAACCGCTTTCTTTGGCTTCGCGAACAGCCGCACTAAATGGAATTCCGTTTTGAAGCTGAGTGAATAAATAAGTCATAGTACCTGAAGCTACACCTGAAATCTCGGTGATTTCATCACCGCTATTTAATAATGTTTTTATGGTACTTATTACAGGTAATCCTGCACCAACAGCAGTCTCGAACCGGTACTGCGCTTTTCCGGTATTATTGGCTTTTATAAGATGGTCAAAATAATCCTGCCCGAAAGAATTGGCTCTTTTGCTTGGAGTAGCTATATGAACTCCTTGATTCATTAAATGCTGATATTGGTGTGCTACAACTTCACTGCCTGTTGCGTCCACAAAAATGAGATTTCCTTCACTTCTCTGAATCAGCTCATCGGGAATAACATTCCAGTCGGTGGCGGAACCGCCTTTTAAGTTTGAATGGTTGTTGAGATCCTTTAAATCCAGATTCCAGCGGGTTACTGTACTATTGCAAACGCCAATGATATTAAGTTCAAACCGGGGATGGTTAAGCTCTGATATTAGTTGGGTCAAAGTTTTGCCAATAGCGCCTAATCCTGCAATAAACAAATAGATATTTTTCTTCTGAGTTCCGGTTTCAGAATAAGATAAGGTGTTTAATTTTTTTATTGAAAGAGTCATGATTTTACTTCGGTGAGTGAGTGAAAAAATGAGGTTAACTGAGTATTGAGCTGATCAAATTCGATCAAAAAGGCATCGTGGCCATATGGGGAATCAAGGGAAGCAAAAGTACTGTTTGGGATAAGTTCAGCCAATTCCTTTTGCTCGTTGATGGGATAAAGTTTATCGCTTTTAAAACCTACAACTAAAACGGGTTTATGTATATTTCCAAGTACTTCCTCAAAACTTCCGCGGTTTCGTGAAACATCATGCGTATCCATGGCATGGCTTAAGGTGATGTAGGTATTGGCATCAAACCGGTCCACTAATTTTTGGCCCTGGTAATTGAGATAAGATTCTACCTGATAAAGTTGTTTTTGGGGATGAATGTCCCGCCCGAATTTCAGTTCGTAATTTTCAGGGGAGCGATAAGTGATCATAGCCATGGCGCGGGCAGCGGCTAAACCCTTTGCGGGGGGATTTTCTGGTGAATAAAAACCATCATTCCAGTGTTCATCTGCATAAATAGCCAGGCGCTGTGCCTGACTTATACCTATTGCCCAAGGCGAATGAGCCTTGCCCATAGCAAGCAATGCCGCCGATTGTACGCGGTCATCCATAATTACAAATTCCAATGCAGTCATTCCCCCTAAAGAACCGCCTATAACTAATTCAATGCCGTTAATGTCCAGGTCGTCCAACAAAAGCTGATTAAAACGCACAATATCGCGGATAGTGATTTCCGGGAAATCGGCCTGATATGCTTTTCCGGTATCGGGATTGATGCTGGTTGGCCCTGTGGAGCCATAACAACTTCCAACAATATTAGGACAAAGTATAAAATGCTTTTCAGGATCAATGGATTTCCCTTTTCCAATAAGTCCGCCAAACCAATCATTTGCATCTGTATTTCCTGTGAGGGCATGGCAAATGAGTATGACATTATCATTTAGGGAATTTAAATTTCCCCAGCTTCTGTAAGCAATTTCAGGATTCTTTATTTCGTATCCCGATTCGGTAAAAAAAGATTTTTTTAGCTTATGATTTATTGTTTCGGCCATATAAAATTGTGTTTTTAAGAAAACAGAGACGAAAAATGTAATCCGCCTCTGTTCACTTTAGTTGATATAGGTAACCTCACCTGAAACCGGAACCGGATTCTGGATGATGTCCAGCACCGGGCAGTTTTCTAAGGAGAAATTTTTAAGTTTTTGAAGTTTAACCGGGTCGGTTTCGTCTGTTTCAATGGTGGTTTGATATTTTACATTAGTGAACCCGGGGCGTGCTTTAGACAGTGCAAAAAAGCCGTGCAGATCCAGGTCGCCTGAAACGTTAACTTTAACGGATTTCAGTTCTACACCTAATTGACCGGCATGGGCTTTAATAACGATTTCCTGGCAGGCTGCTAATGCTCCTAAAACATATTCAACAGGATTAGGGCCTTCATTTTCGCCGCCCAAACTTTCGGGTTCATCTGAAATAAATTCAAAGTTCCGGGCATTAATTTTTGAGTGAAACCCTTTATCTAGTCTGGAAGTAACAGAAAATGTGGCTTGGGCATTTTTTGGATCGCTTTTTACGGCGTTCACAACACCTTCAAGAGTTTGGTATAATTTTGCGTCTTTATTTATAGTTGTTAGAGTGCTCATAGTATGTGTATTTTTATAATTCAGGGATCGTTTGCAGATTTTCTGCGAACGGTTTTTTAAAAGAGGGAGCGAGGCCTAAACTCGCTCCCTTTTGTTTTTTTGAGTAATAGTTGGTTAAGCTGTCACTTTAATTTTGGCAAAAGCCTTTTCGAAATCTTCGATGATATCATCAATATGCTCGATGCCAACGGAAACACGAACAAGATCGCCTTTAACTCCGCTTGCTTGCTGTTCCTCATCAGTTAATTGTTGATGTGTTGTTGAAGCGGGATGAATGACAAGTGTCTTGGCATCCCCGACATTTGCAAGGTGGCTGGATAGCTCCACATTTTCGATGAAATCGCGGGCGGCATCGTAACCACCTTTTACGCCGAAAGTAAATACAGAACCGAAATAACCATCTTTCAGGTATTTCTTGGCAAGCTCATGGTAATCATGTTCAGGAAGGCCAGTGAAATTGATCCATTCAATTTCTTCCCGATCTTTCAGCCAGTTTGCCAATTTAATAGCGTTTTCATTGTGGCGTTCAACCCGCAACGACAGCGTTTCCAGGCCTTGAAGAAGCAGGAAGCTGTTGAAAGGTGATTGTGCCGGACCAAAATCACGCAGGCCTTCAACCCGTGCACGGATGGCAAATGCGATATTCCCAAATGGGCCGTCTTCACCGAAAACTTCCCAGAAATTGAGTCCGTGATAGGAAGGTGAAGGCTCACTAAGTCCGGGATATTTTCCATTTCCCCAGTTGAAATTTCCGCCGTCCACAATCACACCGCCAATGGAATTTCCATGTCCGCCAATCCATTTGGTAGCAGATGCTGTTACTACATTGGCACCGTGTTTCAAGGGTTGAACCAAAGCACCACCAGCGCCAAATGTGTTATCTACTACAAGGGCAATACCGTGTTTCTTTGTAAGTTTTGAAAGGCCTTCAAAATCAGCCACATTTCCTCGCGGATT
>JBBDLQ010000115.1:10162-12489 GCA_040878765.1 Balneolaceae bacterium
GTACCTCCTTCGAGTGCGGCAAGGCGTTTTTCAAAAACATCAGTGGTCGGGTTCATGATTCGGGTGTAAATATTTCCGAATTCCCGCAGGGCAAAGAGATTTGCCGCATGATCGGTATTGTCGAAATTATAAGAAGTGGTTTGATAAATGGGCACAGCTCTGGAACCTGTTGCAGGGTCCGGTTCCTGTCCGGCGTGTAATTGCAGGGTTTCAAACTTAAAGTCGCGTTGTTCTTTTTCTTTGCTCATGGTTTTATGTATTGGAGTGAGTGTTGTTGATTATTTATTATTAAATTACTTTTTCTTTTTTAGGTCGAATCAAAAACTGATGATCGACCTTAATACATCGTTTTTGCACAAAATGAAGACCCTGTGCTTCAGTTTTTTTTCTTTCTTCAGGGTGATCGCCGGTTCCCAGTTGCAGCCAAATCACTTTCGGATTGATGGAAAGAGCTTCATCAACTATTTCCGGTATATCCTCAGGCTTGCGGAAAATATTTACCACATCCACCGGAAAAGGGATACTCTTTAAATTGGGATAACTTTTCTCTCCCAGTATTTCATCCGCCCCGGGATTTACAGGTACAATGGTATAACCGGCATCTTTCAGATATCGAGCCACATACTGGCTGTCGCGATGGCGGTTTCTTGATATACCTACCATGGCCACGGTTTTCACCTGTTCCAGTAGTTTTTCAACCTGGTCGGTTTCATTGGAGAGTACTTCCGTAGCTCTCATTTTTTTTGTGTACCAGTCGTTATATGTACTTCGCATGTTAGTTTTGCCACGAAAGCACAAAAACACAAAAAATGATAAATCTTCATTTGGTGTTTTCGAGTTATTGTGGCCGTTATTTATTCATTAAAACAAAAAAAGCCTCTTTCAGAGATGAATCCGAAAGAGGCTTTTCTTGTAAAAACCAAAGTCTTATCGAACTCATCTTTTCCGTCATACGCTTTAATATGACAGACAGGATGTAGCACCTTTCATTGCACAAAATTTGTGCGACGCGGTTGCCAAGGCTTCAAAGGACCTGATCCCTCCACCTTTCGTAATGAGAATGCAACTATTTTAAAAGAACGATTGAAAATTTAATCCAACAAAAAAGCCCTTTTGAGGTGCATTCAAAAGGGCTTTTTATAAAATCTTTTGTTATACCATAGCCCTTATGTTTGCGCGCAGCACATACACATGCAACACATCATTGCACAAGGGTTCATAATATTTTGTCGGAATAATTTCATGGCTCCAAGTTTAAGGGTAGTTTTTGGAAGGAGCAAATTATTTTTTTTGATGGCACACGAATGATGCTGATGAAGTGGATTAATACAGAAATGGAGTTAATATTTTTCCAACAATAAATAATCAGAATCGATCTGCTCTACCTGTGTCATCTGTGTTCCATCTCTTACCTCAAATACTCCAAACTGACCCTGGTTACAATGCTCAGCGTAGTAACCATACCGCTCCGACGCAGAGCGTACGGAGCGAGGGAATAACAGTACTTTTTTTAAATCAGCGACTTTCCGCTCAATCCGTATTATCCGCATTCCATTCTACTACTTCCCATAGCCCAAATTCCTAACCCAGCCTTCTTTTTCCCGCCATTTTTCCCGTACTTTCACGTGCAGTTCCAAATAAACCTGCTTGCCAATAAATTCCTCAATGGATTCCCGTGCTTTAATTCCAAGTTCCTTGATGGCAGTTCCTCCTTTCCCGATAAGCATTCCCTTTTGGGATTTTTGATTCACGATGATGTCGGCATTGATGCGGTCAATATCAACGTCAGCATCATAAGAAATTACTTCTACGGTACAGGAATATGGGATCTCCTGGTGAAATTGTAAGAATATCTGCTCGCGGATGAGTTCAGAAACAAAAAAGCGAACGGGTTGTTCACTAAGGTCTTCTTTGGGGTAGAAGGGAGGTCCCGGCAACAATCCTGCCCTGATTTCTTCTATCAGTTCCGGAATCCCATTACCCTGGGTAGCTGATACATAATTCACTGACCGGATCTTCATTTTATCCTGTAATTCCGCAACCGATTTTTCAGCTTTATCGCGACTGGCCATATCCATTTTATTAACCACCAGGTAAATGGGTTTATTAATGGATTGAATAAGTTTGACTACATCATCGGCAGGATGAGTGTCTGTGGGATCATGAATAAATAGTATGAGATCTGCATCTCTCTTGGCCCGGTCCACCGTTTTCATCATAGCTTTTTGGAGCTCATATTTTGGAGTAATTACCCCCGGTGTATCCAAAAAAACAATTTGCGTATTCTCGTCCGAATAAATGCCCACAATCTGGTGACGCGTGGTTTG
>JBBDLQ010000115.1:12589-16346 GCA_040878765.1 Balneolaceae bacterium
AACGCCTCAATCGGAGTCATTCGGTTTGGGTCGGTTGCTTCTAGTTTATTCAGCACCGTTTCAATTCTTGGGTCAACATGCGTTTGGAACATGGACATCTGGCTTATTTCATCCTGTCTCTCAATTTTCTTTGAAAGGTTTTGGGTAGCTTCTTTTTTGGATGAAGCCTCCTTTTCAATGCTACCGTTTTTATTGGTGATGTCGAGGCTGTGCCGCTCAAGGTTTTTCAGGATTTCTTTGGCACGCTCAATAACTACTTTTGGCAATCCGGCCATATCAGCTACCTGGATTCCATAACTGTGATCGGCTCCTCCCGCTACTAATTTCCTCAGAAACACGACTTTCCCATCATGCTCTTTTACCTGAACATTATAATTTTTGGTTCGCTCGTACATTTGCTCCAGCTCATTCAGTTCATGATAGTGTGTAGCAAATAAAGTTTTTGCAGCTACCGGAGCATGATTGTGCAGGTATTCCGCCAAAGACCATGCAATACTCAATCCGTCAAAGGTACTTGTTCCGCGCCCAACTTCATCCAAAAGAATCAGTGACCGGGGAGTTGCATTGTTGAGGATGTTAGCGGCTTCATTCATTTCAACTAAGAACGTACTTTCACCAGCGGCAAGGTTGTCTGAAGCACCAACGCGGGTAAAGATTTTATCCACCAAACCAATATTAGCTGCTTTAGCAGGAACAAAACTTCCAACCTGAGCCAACAGTACAATCAGTCCGGTTTGTCTCAAGATGATACTTTTACCTGCCATATTTGGCCCTGTAATTATCAGGATTTGCTGGTCGTTATTATTCAGTTTGATGTCGTTTGGTATAAAGGGCTCTCCCATGGGCAATGTTTTTTCCACAACAGGATGGCGGCCTTTTTTGATATCAATTTCTTCATGATCTCCTACTTCCGGCTTGGCATAATTATTTCGAAAAGCCACTTCCGCAAAACCCTGTAAACAGTCCAGTTCCCCAATAGCCTGGGCTACCTGCTGAATGTCGTCGGCAAATTCAGCAACATATAATCGCAGTTCTTCAAAAAGTTCATATTCCAGTGTTTTACTTCTCTCTTCTGCCGACAAAACCTTCTCTTCAACTTCCTTTAGTTCCGGAGTGATATATCGTTCAGAATTTACCAGTGTTTGCTTGCGGATGAAGGTATCCGGCACTTTGTCTTTATGTGTATTCGTTACCTCAATGTAATATCCGAACACTTTGTTATAGCCAATTTTCAGGGAAGATATATTATGTTTTTTAGCCAGTTCATCTTTGATTTGAGCAATATATTTCTTGCCGTTTTTGGCTATTTCCCTGAGTTCATCCAGTTCTTCATTAAATCCCTCGCTGATCATATTTCCATCTCTCAGGCTGCCCGGAGGATCTTCTTTCAGCGCCGTATTAATTCGTTCCTGTACTTCAATCAATAACTTTAGGCGTCCGAGGATATCCTGAAGCAAGGGGTCATCAATTCCTGAAACCTGAGTTTTTAATCGGGGAATTTGAGCCAACGACAATTTCAACTGAACCACATCCCGTGCATTAGTTCGGCCTACACAAATGCGGGAAATGAGGCGTTCCATATCACCAATTTGCTCCAATTCTTCGCGGAGTGTGCCCCGGATATCGTGCGAGTTGTATAGTTTTTCAACCGAGTCAAGCCTTTGCTGTATTGGTTTGAGTCGTTTTAGCGGACGCATAACCCAGCGGCGCAATAATCGTCCGCCCATCGCGGTACAGGTGTCGTCCAAAATGGAAATTAGTGTTCCCTCAGTACCACCCTCCTGAATACTTGCTGCCAGTTCCAGGTTTCGTTTGGTAGCTGCATCCAGCGACATAAACTCATTGCTTTCATAGGCATATAATCTGCGCAGATGTCGTAAATAGGCTTTTTGGGTTTCCTGCATATAATGCATGAGTGAACCGGCTGCAACATGGGCAATTTTAAGATTTTCAACCCCAAAACCTTTTAGCGAGTGTGTTTCAAAATGATCGGTGAGGAGTTTGTAGCCGTAATCACCTTCATACACCCAATCTTCAATAAAAGTGATATTGTGATGAGTGAGTTTCTCATCCAGCTTATTCTTAAGCTTTTGCTGAACCAGCAATTCAGAAGGCTGAATAGCGGCAAGCAGACTGTCCAGATTTTTCTCTTCTACATGACTGAGCGCAAATTCCCCGGTTGAAATATCTGAGAATGCAACACCAATTGTATTACTATCCCAGTGTAATGAGGCGATGTAATTATTGCGTTTATGATCCAGCAGCTTCTCCGACATGGTAACACCCGGAGTTGTAATTTCGGTAACCTCCCGATTCACAATTTTACGGCCGGCTTTCTTGGCTTCTTCAGGATCTTCCGTTTGATCACAAACGGCCACTTTATAACCTTTCTTTACCAATTTGGGAAGGTAATTATCGAGTGCATGATAGGGGAAGCCCGCAAGGGGAGTTTGGTCGCCACCGTTATTCCGCTTGGTAAGGGTGATACCTAGTTCTTTACTGATTAATTGAGCATCATCGGCAAAAGTCTCATAAAAATCTCCAACCCGGAATAATAAAATAGTACCGGGATGTTCATCTTTAATCTTAAAATACTGCCGCATTAGCGGAGTTTGTTTTTTGGCACTCATGCGCTCTAAATACCTGTTAAATGCTAATAGATTGCTAAAATTAGGACTCGGAACTTAGGAATGAAAATGCTGAAAAACTAAGAAGGATTTATGGCTAATGTGGCACTAAACGATGATTCATTAAAACAGGTAAATCACTGCTTGTAATTCACCCGTCATCCTGCGAATTTTAACTGCTAATTAATTAAAGTCAGATTTTGGATAAACAAAAAGAATTTTGGAAGCGGGCGTTAAAGTTAGCCAGGAAAAAGGACATCTTTTTTAACGCTTCTGCCATCACTTTTAATCTATTTATTTGTGCAATCCCTTTTATTCTCATCTTAATTTCAATAATTGGGTATGTGTTATCGATTGATGAAGCGTTCAACGAAATTGTACGATATGGCAGGGAATTTTTCCCAAGTTTCACTTACGAAACTCAGCAGGATGATGTCTTTCGCGGGGCTATAACTATTGAAACGCTAATTCGGCCGCTTATTGGCGCCCGTAAAGTTTTCGGGATTATAGGTATTGTAGTACTGATATTTTTTACCCAGGGATTACTCCACAGCCTCAAACATGTACTTTTCGATACTTTCGATATTAAAGAACGCAAACATCCGGTGATGGATATGGTGTATAACTTCTTTGGTTTCACATTGATCGGTATTGTTTTTCTGATTTTCAGCCTCGCTATATCAACTATTTCACTTTTTAACCTCAGTCAGATTGATATCCCTTTTACTGATATCGTAATACAGTTACCTTGGATCTATGATTTTCTAAATATAATTCTCCCCATTTTTCTGGCGTTTATTGTTTTATATGTGGTATTCCGCTTTGTAAGTGAGCGTAAAATTACCCCACAAATAGCTTTAATGGCAGCACTCACATATACACTGCTTTTTGAAGTTGCTAAGTTCGGGCTTAGCATGTATCTGGAATATGCTTTTTCAACCTATCGATATTTTTACCAGGGATACACGATTTTAATTTTATTAGGAGTCTGGACTTTTTATACGGCTCTTCTATTCGTTGTGAGTGCAATTATGGCGAGAGCGTACAAAGATATTTATATAGAAAATAAACCTGCAGTTGAAGAAAATCCCTACACGGCAATTTCCTGATGTATTCTAAAATTCCCCGTA
>JBBDLQ010000115.1:16446-20599 GCA_040878765.1 Balneolaceae bacterium
CATCACTTGTTCAACATAGTGACAAACCGGGAAAACTTAGCTGATGCAATTCTGATACGAGCAATAAAACCACTGGATGGTGTGGAGGAAATGCTTAAAAGGAGAGATAATGAAAAGGTTAATCCGGCTCTTTCAAACGGACCGGGAAAACTAACTCAGGCCTTGGGAATTACCACAAAATGTGATAAAGCTGATTTGCTTGGAAATAAAATATGGATAGAAGACCGGGGTTATGAATTTGATGAAAGTGAGATAAAATCAAGTAAAAGAATAGGGGTTGAATACGCAGGTGAAGATTCCGATTTACCATGGCGTTTCACTGTCAGAGGATCGAGATGGGTGAGTAAGAAGTAAACAATAAAAAAAACCCGATACTCAGATCGGGTTTTAAAATCAGATGTCAAAACCAGGAGAGTGTTTAATTCTCTTCCTCATCTGTGCCATTAATTTCTTCAAATCGTTCTGCTACCTCAGGATGTGCCTGAATAGCTTGGGCAATTTGCTGAAATTCCTGAACGGAAAGCCCTTCTTCCTGAATTTTAGCCATATATTGTTGTTGTGCCTGTTGCTGAACCTGCATTAGGTCAGGTTGTATTTGCTGAAGGGTTTGTTGTTCTTCATCAGAAATATCAAGCTGGCCGGCCATTTGAGGATTCTGTTGAGCCATCATAATTTGCTGAAAACGGGAATATTCCATTCCAACTTCCTCAACAACATCTTTCATCTTCTCATCCGCCTCTTCTTGAATACCCTGGGCCGACTGTGTAATATTCGAAACCAAAGTAAGTTGCTCGTCGGTAACTTCTTCAGGACTTAAAGGTTCAGGTTGTTGCGGCATTTGTTGTTGTTGAGCAAAAACGGCAGCTGTGCTAAAAATTGCACCCACAAGTATTGCAAACGTAATACGCGAAAATTTATTCATGTCAAAAAATGTATTATTTAAGTATTAATTAAGTTAGTAACTAACTAAGGGGTTTTAATTAATAATGCAAACCTAAAAAGAGAGAAAAAGTTCTTTAGATAATTGAGGTTTTACAGGTTGTAACAATTGTTTAGTAAGAAAGGGAGTTTTGAGAACATCAATAAAGGGAATGGAAAAATTAATTTAACATTAAACGAAATGATTTTCAGAACCACATTGTTATAGTACCTGAGAATTTATAAACCCTAAAATAATATCATCAAGAAATGAAGACACTTAATAAAATTACAACACTATTCGCATTGGGAATTTTTGCAATTTCCTCACTTGCTCTCACAAACTATGCTATTACAAGCTGGACGATAGACGAAGCACACAGTGCGGTAAATTTCAAAGTTACCCACTTTTTCACCCCTGTAAATGGACAGTTTAATGACTATAAAGCAACTATACACTTTGATCCGGAAAACCTGGAAGAAAGTATGGTAGATGTAAAGATCATGGTTAGCAGTATTGATACAAAAAATGAAAAAAGAGACGGACATTTAAAATCTGATGATTTCTTTAATGCTGAAAAATGGCCGCACATTACGTTTAAAAGTAATCGCATTGAATCAAAAGGGGAAAATGAGTTTGTGGCACATGGTACACTCACCATGAAAGATGTTTCCAAAGAAATTGAACTCCCGTTTAAGCTTTTAGGTGTTAAAGATCATCCCATGCAGGAAAATGCTCTTGTTGCCGGCATAACTTCATCTATAAAGTTAGACAGAACCGAGTATGAAGTAGGTGTGGGAGACTGGGCTTCTGATGCCGTTATTGGCGATGAAGTAACAGTTGATCTTAACCTTGAGTTAAATTCTAAAAAATAAATAAAGAAATACCGGATATTTCTAAAGCATCGTTTCATTTGAGGCGATGCTTTTTTTATTTTAAGGTTTCACACAAAGCACAATCAAACTCATGAATAAAAAACGATTTGTAGTATTATCCGGATTTATAATAATTGCCGCGCTCTCAAGAATGATTCCCCATCCATATAATTTTGCCCCTATTGGTGCAATGTCAATATTTGGAGCAGCCTATTTTACCGATAAAAAGTTTTCTTTTCTGCTGCCTCTTTTCGCAATGTTCGTAAGCGATTTATTGGTTAATAACTTGCTCTTTGCAAACTTTTATGGGGGATTTGTGCTTTTCACACCTGGCTTTTGGTGGATTTATGGGGCAATTGCTCTCATAGTAGTTGCAGGTATATTTATACTTAAAAATGTAAATTTCAAAACCATTATCGCAGGTAGCCTTAGTGCTTCAATAATCTTTTTTCTGGTAACGAATTTTGGAGCATGGATTGGTAATCCAATTTATCCGGTTGGCATTGAGGGATTATTTATGAGTTATGGTGCCGGAGTCCCATTTTTTCATTACACCGTACTGGGAGATCTTTTTTATTCCGGAGTAATGTTTGGTGCATTTGAATATGCAAAGCAAAAAACACCCGTACTGCAAAGGGTAGAATAAATATTTTGGGTGATGATTTTATCTAAAGTCAAAAAAGTTCCAGAAACGGAATTTGTATGAAAAATATAATTATCACCGGTGCTACATCTGGAATCGGGAGAGAATTAGCCCTTCAATATTCTGCTAAGGGTTATAAAGTTGGGTTAATAGGCCGGCGGACAAAACGTCTTAAGGCACTCAAGGAAGAAATTGGTGAACTTGCCTTTATTAAAACGCTGGATGTAACTAAATATCCCAAAGCCGAAATTGTTTATCAGGAACTTATAGACGAAATGGGTGGCTTGGATATGATGATACTGAATGCCGGTATGGGACGTATGCAGATGTTGCCCCCTTGGGAAGCTGAGGAAAAATTAATTGAGTTAAATGCACTTGCATTTGCCCATGGTTGCCATTTTGCATTCGAATATTTCAGGAAAAGAGATGCAGGACAAATTGTTGGGATGTCATCTATGGCGGCTTTAATGGCATTTCATAATGCAGCCGGCTATACAGCTTCCAAGCATTTTATATCAAACTATATGACAAGCTATCGCCAAAAAGCCAAACGGGTGGATGCTAAAATTACCATTACTGAAATTCGTGCCGGGTATATTTGGACTGAAATGACTGAGCGAGGTAAAGGAATGTTTTGGGTGGCAACGGTTGAAAAAGCAGTTCAGCAAATGATACAGGGAATAGAGAAGAAGAGAAATTATGTATATGTAACCCGGCGATGGAGGTTGCTGGCCTGGGTTGCAAAATTAGTCCCCAGATGGATTTGGGACAGGATCTGAATCAATTATCAATTATTTACTTTTATTGTCTTTTTTGATAAGAGTAAGTCCTATTGGTCCTTTATTTTCATCTAACCTAAAGTTTTTTCCAATTTGTGTGAGTTTCTGCAGATGCTCACTTTGCAATTCACCAGCTGTAGTTCGCACTTTATCTAAATGATTTTTCCAAATTCCGGAAAAAAGATCGCGGGCCGTCTCGGAGGAAGATATCGACTTATCATCATTATGCCTGCCTGTAAACGACAAAACCCTTTGGTTAAACTTTGTATTAGATTTTTTCATATTTAATTAGTCACAGTTTTAACAAAACATAGATAAAATTATTCTGCATTCTACGCATGGTAACGTTAGTTGTTATGGAATCATTTTGTTGATAAGTAAAAATCTTTGGCATCAGTAATTGAGGTGCAAATAAATTCCAGATTATCTGATTAACCAACCTCAGTATTAATTTATTTAAACAGTATCAACAATCTCTGTATTTCTTTTCAATAATTCTCAATCATATCAGATATCAATTAAAGCAATTTCATCATCATCTACACACTTTTTATTAGATCGTAAATTGTAAAAAAATGAATTCAAGTCAAAAACAACTTGTAGGTAATACATAGTTATGATTCTTTTAGAGAAACAAATCTGAGGATACGATATGCGAATTCTTCTATACTTGATAAGTTTATTGATTTTAAATTCTTGTATTTCTGAAAGGCAAACAAATCAAACTGCTGAAACCAGCCTTTCACTTGGATATTTGGAAGCACCCGCTGGTTTTGAAGTTGAGGTGTATGCGGATGATGTACCGAATGCCCGGCAAATGGCTATGGGGAAAGATGGGATTTTGTACGTTGGAACACGTCGTGATGGCAGGGTACATGCAGTAGTTGATTATGATAATGATTTCAAAGCTGATACCGTATTTACCATTGCATCTGAT
>JBBDLQ010000115.1:20699-22468 GCA_040878765.1 Balneolaceae bacterium
CGGATGGATCTGACCGGGAAATTATTGCTCATGGTGTACGAAATACAGTGGGTTTTACGTGGCACCCACAAACCGGAAATTTATGGTTCACAGATAATAATCGTGATTGGATGGGGGATGACCTTCCGCCGTGCGAACTGAATGAACTCACGGAAACCGGTCAGCATTTTGGATTTCCATATTTACATGGAACAGATGTTTGGGATCCTGAATTTGGAGAGGTTGGCAAAGAAATGAATCAGGAATTTGTTACTCCGGCTAGGGATTTGGATGCGCACGTTGCCCCGCTTGGGTTATTATTTTATACCGGTAACATGTTTCCTGAAACTTATAAAAACCAGGTTTTAATTGCTGAACACGGTAGTTGGAATCGTAGCGAAAAAATAGGCTACCGTATAGCCATTGTAACTTTTGATGAAAGTGGAAACCCT
Organism: Balneolaceae bacterium; assembly: GCA_040878765.1. Classification (GTDB taxonomy): domain Bacteria; phylum Bacteroidota; class Rhodothermia; order Balneolales; family Balneolaceae; genus Gracilimonas. Next base: position 21,131 of record JBBDLQ010000115.1, read on the forward strand.
ATTGAATACAAACCATTCATTAAAGGATGGCTTCAGGGTGAGGAGGATGTCAGGGGGCGGCCCGTAGCTTTACTACAATTAGCAGATGGCTCGGTTCTTATATCTGACGATCACGGAAATAAAATTTACCGTGTAACTTATAAAGGATAATATTTAAGTAAAACCGGGTTCTGTTACTTAATAAAATAGGATAAGCTCTCTCACATTTGGGTGTTTAAATCAATATATTTGCGCTCCATAAATATTTGATCAAATAATCATTTTTGCATGAAAAATGTCGTTTTAATACCTGGTGATGGTATCGGTACTGAAATCACCAAATCGGTTACTACTATTTTAGAAAAAGCTGAGGCTGAAATAAACTGGATTGAAAAAAAAGCAGGTCTTATTGCTTATGAAGAATCGGGAAATCCGCTTCCCGATGAAACCATTGCAGCCATCGAAGAACACCGGGTGGCTTTAAAAGGCCCGCTTACCACACCTGTTGGTTCTGGTTTCAGTTCAGTAAATGTTGCTTTGCGTCAGAAATTTAAATTGTATAGCAATATTCGTCCTGCACACACTCTGCCAAGTATCAACACTCCATTTCGCGATGTTGATATGGTAATTTTCCGCGAAAATACTCAGGGTCTTTATATCGGGAAAGAACACTGGATTGAGGAAAAAGATGGAATTAAGCACGCCGAAAGCATTGCAGTGGTAACGGAAGAAGCAAGTGAAAAAATAATCAGAGCTGCTTTTGAGTATGCTGTTAAAAACGAACGTAAAAAAATTACGCTCGTCCATAAAGCAAATATTCTCAAACTAACCACTGGCTTGTTTCTGGATGTTGGGAAACGAGTTTCCAAAGACTATCCCGACATAGAATTTCAGGATCTGATTGTGGATAATATGGCCATGCAAATGGTTATGCGCCCTCAACAATTTGATGTAATTGTAACCACGAACTTGTTTGGAGATATACTTTCGGACCTCTCATCAGGTCTGATTGGCGGTCTTGGAGTAACAGGAGCGGCAAATATTGGAGATGATGCGGCAATGTTTGAGGCTGTTCATGGTTCAGCACCCGATATAGTGGGTAAAAATATAGCAAATCCCCTGGCATTGTTATTTTCTTCACTTATGTTGCTTGAGCATATCGACCAAAAGAAGGTGGCAGAAAATATTCGAAAGGCTATATATAAAACCTTAGTTGAGAAAAAGGTGTACTGTACACCTGATATTGGAGGAGAAGGAACAACTTCTACATTTACCCAGGCTGTATGCGATAATATTTAAAAGAAAAGAATTGGTTTTACAAAATTAAAAGGCTGCACTATTCAGGCAGCCTTTTTTATT
>JBBDLQ010000116.1:0-3828 GCA_040878765.1 Balneolaceae bacterium
TACTCAATTGTAATACCATAATTTTTTCTAAAGAGTTTTTTTAGCATTTCATGCTCTTTGGTCCACACTTCCCTGTTTTCGATGTACCAGCGTGTTGTATATTCAAGTGCACGAACAGTAGTAAAACGAGGTTTAAAACCTGTTTCAAATACTTTATCTGCATTAAAATGCGTTGGGGTACAAAACTTTTTCACTCTTTTAACCGAAATCATTAATTCTTTATCTATAAATTTTCCTATTAAATCAAAGAAATACCCTAAAAGCAAAGCAAGGGGATATGAAATTGTTAAACTTTTTCTTTGGCCAAATGCTGCACTAATGTTGTTGGATATATCAAAATTTGTGAGCTGGGGATTATCTACGTAGTTAAATGTTTGGCTTTTCTCCGTCATATTATGAATCAAATAATGAGTTGCCTCTACTAAATTTTCTACATAGGCTAAAGATTTAATAACTGGTTTTCTACCTATATGAAAATTAAGCCCACGATCAATATTCCGGGTAAGATTAAATAGATTCCCAAAATTGTGAGGCCCAAATACTACCGCAGGACGAATAAATAAAACTTTCCTCTCTGGTTTTTGTTCAGCCCATTCCTTAATTAATTTTTCCGCCTCAAGTTTTGATCTCCCATAATCGTTATCAGGGTTAGGGGCTGTTCCTTCATGGGCTGGTTCTTCATTTTGCCCATACACCGCTACAGAAGAATAAAAAACAAACCGGTCTATATTTTGCTCATCTGCTACTTTTAATAAGTTTTTTGTCCCCTCAACATTGGTTGCAAAGTAATCTTTCTCAAAATCATAATGTGCAGCTGCTAAATGAACAATGATATTTGCATCTCCAATACTGTTTCTTATGTCCTGGATTTTGCGAATATCTCCATAAACCTGGTTTGGAACTACTTTTTGAACGCGTATGTCAATATTTGTCACATTTCCTTCATCAAGAAGGTTATTGAAGTGACGCCCGATAAACCCAGCACCACCTGTTACATAATAAATATCACTGCTTGTATCTTTCATCTGATGAAATTAATAATTCTAAACTCTGTTTCCGCCACTTAATAAATATAATATGGCCATTCTAACTGCCACACCGTTTGTCACTTGGTCTAATATCACTGCACGGTCGCTATCAGCAACTTCACTTTCCATTTCAACGCCGCGGTTTATAGGCCCCGGATGCATTACTTTAAACTGTGGATATTTTTCGAGATGGGTAAGCTTGATTCCAAACCGTTCATGGTATTCCCTGAGTGACGGGAAAAACTCTGTTCCGCGGTCTTGCCGTTCTAACTGAATACGTAAAGCCATGGCGATATCGCACCAAGATAATGTTTCTTCCAGATTATAGGAAACCTCAACACCCAGTTCATTGGCAAATACCGGCATCAGGGTTTTAGGGCCGCAAAGCACCACATCGGCTCCAAGTTTATTCAATCCGATTATATTTGAGCGCACCACACGGCTGTGTGTGATATCTCCAATTATTGCAATTTTCTTACCGCTTAAATCGGGATGAATAGTTTGCATAGTGAACATATCCAGCAATGCCTGGGTGGGGTGTTCATGTGCACCATCGCCGGCATTCAGGATGGCTGCATCCACGCATTTGGTAAGGAAGTGAGGAACACCGGGGCTTTCATGCCGTACTACCACCATATCAATTTTCATGGAGCTGATATTCCGGATGGTGTCTTTAAGTGACTCCCCTTTTTTAGTGCTCGAAGAACTTGTGGAGAAATTCACTACATCGGCACCCATCCTTTTTTGAGCCAATTCGAAAGAAAGACGCGTGCGGGTACTGCTTTCGTAAAAAAGATTAACAATAGTTTTATCACGAAGCGTTGGAACTTTTGGAACCGGCCGGTCTAAAATTTCACGAAAATATTTTGCCTGTTCCAAAACATAGCTGATGTCCTCACTGGAGTAATCAGCCAAGCCCAGTAAGTGCTTTTGATTGAATTGATAAGTTTCTGCGGGTTTACTCATTTTCGTCCGCCTCCACTTCTACCACATATACCGCATCTTCATCGTCAATTTCCTCTACCTTCACCCGCACTTCTTCATTTTCATAGGTGGGCACATACATACCCATATAATCTGCTGAAACAGGCAACTCACGATGCCCGCGGTCAATCATACAACAAAATTTTATACTTCTGGGGCGACCATAAGCCATTAGCGCATCCATGGCAGAACGCACGGTTCGTCCGGTATAAAGTACATCATCAACCAAAACGATATCCCGGTCATATAAATCGAAGGGAATTTCGGTGACTTTAACTTCCGGCATTTTCAATTTTGAGCGGTAATCATCACGATAAAAGGTTACATCAAGCACACCAAAATCAATATCGTTATTAAAGGCGTGTTTAATTTCCCTAATTATGCGTTTGCCCATATATACGCCCCGGGTTTGCATACCTATAACAGCGAGGCGGGAAAAATCGTCGTAAGGTTCCAGGAACTGGTGAGCAAACCGCAGGTAAGTGCGATCCAGATCCTCGGCAGTCATGATTTTGGCTTTCTTCAAGCGGGGGTACCTAATTACTTTTAAGCGTTAAAGTTAGCGTTTGTTGGGAGTAATTGCCAAGTATAAATATGTTGTTTTTGATTCATTTATTCGACGATTTTAACCATCAATGTATTTTAAAACTAAAGCTAATAATTCAAATGATAAATAACGCTGTCAGATTTTATTTCCTATAGTAATACATATATGGTTAATCATCCCACCTCTTTCTTCTTTCTTTTAGCTCCTATTCTCGGTATTATTGGCACCCTGAAAATTGCTTTTTAATACTAAAAATGTATCCATGAAAATACACGAGTATCAAGCCAAAGAAATTCTTGAGAAATATGGCGTTGCTGTTCCCGCCGGAATTGCTACCACTACGGTTGAAGAAACCGTTGACGCTGCTAAAAAACTTAAAGAAAACGGGGCTTCACTTTTTGTTGTAAAAGCTCAAATTCATGCCGGCGGACGCGGAAAAGGCCGTACTAAAAAGAACAATGCCAAAGGTGTGGTTCTTTGTAAAACCATTGATGAAGTTAGGGAGACTGCCGAATCATTATTAGGTGATGTGCTTGTGACCATTCAAACCGGAGAGGAAGGTCAGCTTGTACAGCGACTTTATGTAACGGACGGTGTGGACATCAAATCGGAGTTTTACGTTGGTATTTTGATGGATCGTGCAGTATCCAAAAACGTGATAATGGCTTCAACCGAAGGCGGCGTTGAAATTGAAAAAGTTGCTGCGGAAACGCCGGAAAAAATCGTAAAGGAATGGGTTGAACCGGGAATGGATCTTCAGCCAAATCAGGCACGGCGCATTGCTTTTTCGCTGGGACTTGAAGGCCCCGCACTCAAAAAAGGCATCAAGTTTGTTCAGGCATTATATAAAGCATATGAAGAAACCGATGCCAATATGTTTGAAATAAATCCGCTTATTGTAACCCCGGATAATGAAGTATATGCCCTTGATGCCAAAGTTACTTTTGATGACAACGCCTTGTATCGTCATCCAGAGCTTGCAGAACTGAAAGATGAGTCCGAAGAAAATCCACTCGAGTTAGAGGCACAAAAATTCGATTTGAATTACATTAAACTTGATGGCAATGTAGGATGTATGGTAAATGGCGCCGGACTAGCCATGGCTACCATGGATATCATCAAGCTTTCCGGTGGCGAACCTGCCAACTTCCTTGATGTAGGCGGCGGAGCCAATGTTGATACCGTAAAAAACGGATTCCGTATTATACTTGAGGATCCTAATGTGAAAGCAATCCTGATCAATATTTTTGGCGGTATTGTACGCTGCGA
>JBBDLQ010000116.1:3928-22385 GCA_040878765.1 Balneolaceae bacterium
GACATAGAAATAACTACTATTTCAAAAGGACCTGACGAACTTAGCTATCAACTTCCTATTCAAGCTAAAGTTGTTAAACAGATACCCGGCAAAGACCGGCCTGATTATTATCTTGCCGAACTTGAAAAAAGTGTTTTTTGGGTTGATGAAGAAAAAGACATCAATACCGAAATAAACCATCTCATTATTTGCACAAAAAAGAAAAGCCAGGCAGTTTCAAATGAGATGAAGAATGTGCTTTTAGCTATTGCCTACGTTTTGGATGAATCAGTGACCACCGCTCCCAAGCTTGATTTCAGAAAGTGTGTTTATATCGCAGACGGGAATGCTTCTGCTCAAAAAAAATGGGGAATATTTTAACTATACTTTCTGAAGCATTTTTTTGCTTACTTCTTCATAAAACCTTTCGTACTCCTCAACTATAATATCCTGATTAAAACGTTCGGCCTGTTTTCGGGCATTTGTTGCCAGGGTTTTGTGCAAATCAGAATCAGTTAAAATCTTGACCCCGTAATCTGCCATGCTATCTACATCATCAAGGTTACATAAATAGCCGGTTTCTCCATGAATATTAACCTCCGGGAGGCCGCCAATATCAGAACTTATAACGGGAACACTGCAACTTAATGCCTCAAGAGCAGCAAGCCCAAATGTTTCTGACCCGGACGGAATCAGGAATAAATCTGCAATAGATAATACCTCCTCCACCTGATCGAGCTTTCCAAGGTAACGTACATGATCACAAATCCCTAATTCTCTGCACTGTTGTTCTGCTTTTTGACGGTCGGGGCCATCACCTACCAGTAGTAATTTTGATTCAATCCCTGCCTCCAAAATCTTGGAAAATACGGTGATCACTTCAGGAACCCGTTTTACTTTCCGGAAATTGGAAACATGCACAATTACCTTCTCATCATTGGGACAAATAGCTTTCTTAAAATGACTTTTATTGGATTTTTTAAATCGATCCAGATCAATGAAATTAGGTATTACCTTAATATCCTGATTGATATTGAACCGCTTGTATGTTTCCTGTTTTAGATATTCAGAAACAGCCGTCACACCATCACTTTTATCAATCGAAAATTCTACCACATGTTTGTAGCTTGGATCGCTGCCTACCAAAGTAATATCCGTACCGTGCAGTGTTGTTATTACCGGAACATGCTGTGCTTTTTCAGCCATTATTTGTTTGGCGAGATAGGCGCTTGTTGCATGAGGAAGAGCATAGTGCACATGTAGCAGATCCAGGTCCTGGTGTTCAATCAGGTTAACCATTTGTGTGGCCAGGGCAAGATCATAGGGGGGATATTCAAAAAGCGGATACGAATTTATTGATACCTCATGATAGGTTATCCCAGTTTCAAGAGTATCGAGCCGGGCGGGCCGGGCGTAACTCAGCATATGAATGTTATGGCCTTTATAAGCCAATGTTTTTGCAAGCTCGGTGGCAACAACACCACTTCCGCCAAATGTTGGGTAACAGACAATTCCTATATTCATTCCAAAAATTTAAACTAATTTTATCAGATGTATGTGTCACAAAAATACACATTCTTTTGTAGTGATTGGGAACTCAACACAAGCTTTAACAGAATGGTTTCTTCTTGTTTGATTTATTGCATTCCCCTAAAACAACAACTGCCAATAAATACGCAATAAAAGTGATAAAAATCTGTATCATCATTTCTAATCCATGCCCTCAATTTTGTATATTGGGAGGCTTAAACAACAAATAAATGATCATCAATTCCTATGGCAGGACATTCGAAATGGGCGAACATTCGTCACAAAAAAGCTAAAGAAGACGCTAAGCGCTCTAAGATCTTCACCAAGCATATTAAGGAACTTACCGTTGCGGCTCGCGAGGGCGGTGGTGATCCTGATGGGAATCCCCGTTTATCTTTGGCTATCGAAAATGCTAAAGCTGATAACGTGCCAAAGGATAATATTGAACGTGCCATAAAACGCGGATCCGGTGAAGATTCGGATGGGGCAAGTTATGAAGAAGCTACTTTTGAAGGTTATGGCCCCGGTGGAATTGCCTACTTCATAGAAGTCACTACAGATAACAACAACAGAACGGTAAGTGACATTCGCCATATTTTTACCAAGCACGGAGGTAATATGGGAACTAATGGCTCCGTTGGTTATATGTTTGAGCAAAAAGGCATGATACAAGTTCTTGCGGAAGGACTTGATGACGAAGAGTTCATGCTGCAAGCCATTGACGCCGGAGCAACTGATGTTGATACCAATGATGAAATGTTTGTGGTTTATACAACAAGAGAAGAACTTTTTGATGTGAGAAATCGACTGGAAGAAGCAGGTTTTAATATTGAATCAGCAACCTTAATTCGGGAAGCCGTTACGGAAACCAAGGTGGATGAAAGTACAGCGATTTCAAATTTGAAAATGATGGATAAGTTTGAAGAGAACGATGACGTTAATAACGTATTCACCAATATGCTGATGGATGATGAAACCATTGCATTAGCGGAAAACCTATAAAATATTTCTGTGTATAAAACATTTTCATATATCGTAATTCTCCTGCTTTTAACAGCCTCAGTTTTAAATGATGGCCGTAAAGCGAATGAAGCATATGAAAATGGAAATTATGAGGAGGCTGAACAACTATATCTCTCTGCAATTGAGCAAGAACCTGAAAATGCCCGCCTGTATTTTAATCTTGGAAATGCGCAGGCAAAGCAGAATAAGGTTGAAGAAGCCATACAGTCATATATGGAATTCAGGGGGCTGACTGAATCACCCCGCGAAAAAGCAATGGCTGAATACAATATCGGTACCCTGTTGGCAGAAGCTCAAAACTGGAAACCGGCAGCTTCTCATTTTAAAAATGCGCTGAAATTAAATCCTGATGACCTAGAAGCCAAGCATAATTATGAGCTGGCTTTAGCGAAACAACAGGAAAATGAGGATAAAAATAAAGATCAGCAGGATCAGAAAAATCAGCCGCCTCCAGAACCGAGTGAGTACGCCATTGCTATGAAAAAACAGGCTGAGAAGTTAGTTACACAAAGAAAATATTCTGAAGCATATAACCTGATGCAACGTGCACTACAGGTTGATGAAACGGTTCGTGCTTTTAATGATTTTATTGAGCGAACTAAAAATGTGGATGAAATTAATTCCAATTGAAACTATGAAGAACTCCCTCACTTTACTTTTCCTGTTACTGATCTCTATTCCGGTTATGGCACAATCGGCAGATGAATATTTCCATAACGGAGCACAGTATTTTATCAATGCAGATCTGCAGGAAGCCATACATCAGGTTCAAAATGGCTTGAATCAATATCCAAATGATCCAAAACTAAATGCTTTGATGCAGAAACTGCAAGAAGAACAGGAGAAGCAGCAGCAAAATCAGGATCAACAGCAGAATCAAGAACAGCAGAACCAGCAACAGGATCAAAATCAGGAGCAGGAACAAGATCAACAGAATCAAAGTGAAGAGGAACAAGATCAGGATCAGCAACAAAGTGATGGGGAAGAACAAGGTGAACAAAATCCCGAAGAAATGAATGCCGAGGAATTGCAGTCTCAGCAAATAAGTAAAGAGGATGCAGAAAAAATATTGCAGGCTTTGGCTCAAAAAGAGAAAGAACTGCTAAAAGAATTCAAAAAGAAAAAATCAGATGGAAGCGCCAAACATGATAAAGATTGGTAAGCTGCACTTTTTTTTCACATTGCTATTAGTTTCATTAGCCAGTTTTAGTACAAACCAGGCTCAGGATGTTGAAGTTGAGGCTGGTCTCTCAGAAACTAATATCTTTTCCGGGGAGCAGGTACAGCTTTCGTTAACTATATCCGGGACTTCTATGGGTTCCGTTAGTCAACCTGAGCTTCCTGACATTGAAGGGTTGCGATGGCTGCGCGGCACAACCTCCCGCAGTTCAAAATATACTATAATTAATGGCAATCCATCGGTATCTCTAACTTTTGACTATGCCCTTATAGCCCAAACACCCGGAGAATATTCGGTGCCACCCATTGAAGTTTCCATTGAGGGCGAAACTTACAGAACCAAACCAATATCATTCAAAATACTGGATCCTTCATCCATTGATAATAATAAGACGGAACGAACTCCTGATATTTATCTTCGGCTTGAACCAAGTACAACTTCACCGGTAGTAGGCGAACAGGTAATAACCGACGTTGTACTGTACTTTAAAAATGGCATTGACGTTTCTTCCTATCAACCAACTCCCGGGTGGAAAGCTGAGGGCTTTTGGAAGGAAGAACTCGATAACAGGCAACGGGCGCAAACCACCTCCACGATCATAAATGGTGTGAGATACCAACGGGCACATTTAATTCAATACGCACTTTTTCCAACAAAACCGGGTGAACTAATATTAAGCCCTTTTGAAATTACAATTACTGTAAGGAAACAAAACAACTCGTCTAATCCATTTGGTTTTGGAATGGCGCAGGAGCGCATGAATTTACAATCAATCCCGGTAACATTGACTGTAAATCAACTTCCCAAAATTGAGGATGCCGATTTTATTGGTGCGGTAGGGGATTTCGAAATCACCCGGAAAATTAGCCCAAAAAATGCATTTGTTGGTGAAAGTATTGAAATCACTACTCAAATAAGCGGTTCAGGAAATGTGCCAATGGTGAATAAACCGGATTATGACCTTCCTGAATCCCTTGAAAAATATAATCCCCAGGAAACTTCATCTATTACCCGAACAAATCAACGGATTTCAGGCACCCGAACTTTTACTGATATTGTAATTGCCAGAAATGAAGGAACTTATGTTATTCCGGAATCCCGCATAGCCTATTACAATCCAAACTCCGGCAAATATGTTGTAAAACAGCTACCTGAACTTTCCTTTACAGCTAAACGCGATCCTGATGCCATTACGATGGTACAAAATGATTTACGCTTTAATATAAAACCTGTAACTGGCCTTGCCCGGTGGTCTTCTGCCGAAATCCGCCCCTTGTATCGGAAAAATTGGGTTTGGGTGCTCATTTTTTTACCAATACTATTAACTGCTTTTGCTTTTGGATATAAAAAATATCATGACCGGATGAATACTGATGTGGCCTTTGCACGGTCTCGCACCGCATCCGATAAAGCAGTAAAAACACTCGCCGAGGCTAAAAATGCTTCCAATATTAAAGAAGGTTACTTCCTGATCGAAAAAGCCTTGATGCAGTTTATATCTGATAAATTAAACCTCCCTCCGGCTGGATTATCCCACCAGGATATTATTACAGAAATTGAGCAAATGGCAGATAGTGAAACTGCCAACGAACTGAAACGGCTGCTCAATAAATGTAAAACCATAGCCTACGCCCCAAGTGTTACCCAAGAAGGGCTGGAATCTGATATCCAGAAAACCAAAGCATTAATCAAAAAAATAGGGAAACTCTCATGAGCCGATTTATGGTAATCCTGATTTGCCTTTTACTGATCGGTAATTTTACGCAGGCTCAAAATTCTGCACAGGCAACTTTTGATGAAGCCAATACTTTATTTGAAAATGGTGACCTTAACCAGGCTTTAAAGTTATATAAAACTATTGAATCTGCCGGAGAGGTATCCGGACCTTTATACTTAAATATGGGAATTACAGCCGTTCAACTCGATTCTATGGGGCTCGCAAAATACTATTTTTTTAAGGCCACTGACTTTAATCGCACACGCACTCAGGCTAAAGCAGCTCTTGAATATGTGAACAACCAATTTAGCCGCCAATCGGCTATGCTGCCAAAGTTACCGTGGGACCGCGCCGTGCAATGGCTTATTGAAGTGCCATCTGCATCAGGGGTATTTATTATTGGTTTTTTCATTACCATAAGCGGTTTATTGCTGTTGTACCTCGGGTGGTTTAGCAGATTGAATTTAGAACAATACACTTCCTACATCATAACTCTCATCATTGCAGGGAGTTCCTTTGCCGGACTTGCATTCTATGTTGATTATGTGGATCAGCGTTATGATGAGGCTGTGTTAATTGTAAATTCGCAACGAGTTACACAAAATCCCACTTCCGAAAGTCCTCTCATCAGCATTGCTTATGAAGGGTACGATTTAACCGTTGACCAATGGAAAAGCTCGGAACAATCAGATTGGTTATATGTTCGATTAGGTAACGGACAGTTTGGATGGATACTGGATGAGGGAGTAAAAATATTATAAGCTGTAAAAGAATGACACACTTTAATCGCACCTTGTTTATTTTCGAACGCGGATGATTTAATAGCCAAACCAACTAAAATAATTTTAGTAACATATAAAATGAGCACTACGCAAGATTATATTGATCAGCACAAAGAGAAATTTAAAGATGAACTTTTTGAACTTCTCAGAATACCCAGTATTAGCACTGATTCATCTAAAAAAGAGGAAATTAAAAAAGCCGCAAAGTTCCTGATACAACAATTGGAAGGGTTGAGTCTTGAAAAGGTCAAAACTTTTGAAACACCTGGAAACCCAATTGTTTACGCGGAACACTGTCCGTATGATGATCGCCCAACTGTGTTAATTTACGGTCACTACGATGTGCAACCGCCAGATCCCGAAGAACTTTGGAATACCCCGCCTTTTGAGCCTACCGTACGAGACGGCCTCATTTATGCTCGTGGTGCCAGCGATGACAAAGGTCAGGCATTTACCCATGTAAAAGCGGTGGAATCGTTTGTTAAAACCGGTCAGGAAATCCCCGTAAATGTGAAATTTATTTTGGAAGGAGAAGAAGAAATTGGCTCGCCCAACCTGGTTCCTTTTTTGGAAAATCACAAAGATTTACTGGCATGTGACATGGTACTCATTTCCGATACCTCCATGTTTGGGAAAGACCAACCGTCAATAACCTACGGCTTACGCGGTTTAGCGTATATGGAAGTGGAAGTAGTTGGCCCAAATCGGGATCTGCATTCCGGGGTTTTTGGCGGTGCGGTTGATAATCCCATTAATGTATTATGTGAAATTATTGCCCGGTTAAAAGATGAAGACGGGGTTATTCAAATTCCGGGTTTTTACGATAAAGTAATTCCCCTGACTGAAGCCGACCGGGAAGCGTATTCTCAACTTCCATTCGACCTCGAAGAATACAAGCAAACCTTAGATATAGAAGCCGTTCACGGGGAAAAAGGATATTCCACCCTCGAACGATCCTCAGCCCGACCAAGCCTGGATGTAAATGGAATTTGGGGTGGATATCAAAAAGAAGGAGCTAAAACAGTGCTTCCATCCAAAGCCAATGCTAAAATTAGTATGCGTTTAGTTCCTGATCAGGAGCCCAAAGAAATTGCACAGCTATTCAAAAAACATATTGAATCTCTGGCTCCTGATACGGTAAAGGTAAAAGTTACGGAACATCACGGTGGACATCCTTCTGTTACCGACCTGGATTTTTACGGATTGAAAGCAGGTGCTAAAGCTTTTGAAGATGTCTTCAAAAAAGAAGCGTTATTTTCGCGCGAAGGCGGCTCTATTCCAATTGTTGCCGATTTTAAACGGGTACTTGGAGTGGAATCTATACTCATGGGCTTTGGTGTTACAAGCAACGCCATCCATTCACCCAATGAGAACTTTTCCCTTGAAGATTTTTATCGAGGAATTAAAACTTCAGCCCGATTTTTAGAACTTTTGCCTGAATATTCTGAATGAGGGGGTTGAATATCCAATAACCAATATCCAACACGGAATTTCCAGGTGATTACTTCACATCTCATCATTGATCATTGGATATTGGGTAAATAACTTTTCTAATAATCCGTAGATATAATTCCCAAATAGTAGTACTGATTCTATTATTCGCCATAAACCATAATTATATTATATTTAATCATAAATTTAATTGTGGCTAAATAGATCTATTATGAAAATTGATGAAGCAGTAGAATATATGAGCTCACTTTATCTAGAAAGAGTGTTGAGAAGTTATACTAATGATTATGACAGACGGGGCGAAAGTGATTATAGAAAGTATATTATTAATGGAACTAACATTCTGTCAAGCCCAGATAATATTAAAAGCCGATTAGATAGCTATTTTCAAAAAAATAAAGACTCGTATTCAAAAAAAATTCTTTATAAGCTTGTTTTGATTTCACTGCTTTCAAAACACGAATATTATGCCACTGAGAACACAATAGTCAATGAAGTCTTAGAAAAGGAAAAGGAAATAATAAATCAGGCAAAATCACAAGATAATTTTAAGCATCTTGATGAAAATTCCATCAAAATAATGACTGCAATATTAGAAGTTGCTCTTGAGGATGATGTAATAAGTCAAGATGAGCTTGCTTTAATCAAAAAACTTAGAAAAAAACTTTCTATTAACGAGAAGGATCAATACTTGATTCAAGCAAAAATTAACTTCTTTCCCTCAAAAAATAATACAAAACATAAAAGAGGCGAGATAGTAAGTGTTGTTGATGATCTTCAAAAATGTGGTGTAATCTTTTGTTGTAATAAACACAATGAAATCAAAGATACTATATATGTAATTCCAGAAGAAATAATACCCGGTCTAAAACAAACTCTTGAAATTGAATTAATAGATTCAAAGTTTATTTTACTACTTAACAAACTTCAAGTAACTCAAATCAGAGATATTTTATCAGGTGCTAACCTAACTCAATCGGGTACAAAAGAAGAAATATCTAAAAGAATCATACAAGCAGGCATTCATCCAAGTGAAGTACTTAATAACCTCTCAACAGTTGAATTGAGTGAATTATGTGATAAGTTGCCTGGAGCAAATAGAACTGGTACAAAAGCTGAAAAAATAAATCGTGTTATAGATTATTTTTCCAATCTCGTTTTCAAGGATGACTCAGAAACGAAAGATCCGGGGGAAATCTATTATAAATATTTAGAAGAATTGGCTGCAAGAGATGAGAGTAGTTTAAGGACCAACGAAATAATAAAAAAAGCCAAGGAAATTGATACTGCGTTTGAGATTGGTACTAAATATTTATTTGAAAATAAATTAAACCATACTTTGTTGAAGTTTGAGGGAAGTGAACATGCTGACGGTGGAGTAAAGTTTGGTAACTCAAATAATATTTTACTTTGGGATAACAAAAGTAAGGATGATGGAAACCCGTATAAATTTCCTGATTCTCATTTCAGACAATTTCGCAGATATATTAGAAATGAAAAAGCCAATGGAAATAGGGTTTCATGCTTCGTAATAATAACAGCGGAAATAAATCCTACTTCATTAACAAATGCCGTCAAATTAAAAGCTGAATCTGGAGAGGATACGGACGTAGCTTTAATTACTGCGGAAAATCTCAAAATGGTTGCGGAAGAATGGAGTAATCATACGAGCTCAAAAAAATTCAATCTTCATATTCTAAATCATACTGGAATTCTGGATCGAGACACTTTAAAAATCAGAATGAAAACACTTTCATAATTTTTAAAAGTCAGTATCCACAACTATGGGAGCGCCTGATTCAAAATCATAAAGAGTTAATCGGCGCAGGTTGTAATATCCGGTCCAGTAATTGCGAAGTGCCTGAATATAACTCCGCCGTGCACTGTCTTTTTCATTTTGGGCGATGAAAAGATTTGTAACATCAATTTTACCGATCAGATACCGGTTTTTAGCCACATCATAACGGCGCTCGGCAATTTCATCAGATTTCTCTGCTAAATTAACCTGACTTTGAAGCTGCGAAAATTCACGTACCGTGCTTCTCACATTTAGATCAAACTGTAATTTTCGGTAGGCAATGGTATTTGCTGTTGCGGCCTGCTGGTTTCTTGCGGCCTGAATTTCCGCTGTATTTTTCCCCCAATTAAAAATCGGGATCTGAAAACCCAGGGTAAAAAATTGTCTGTTTTGAGGATCATCATATAATAAATCAAAATCTTCTGAGGTTTGATTTAACCCATAACTGGCCTGTAATGTTGCCGAAAAACCAGCCTCCTTTCGCGCCTGTTCATATGCTTGATTTGCCTGTATTTCACTTAACTCAAATTCCAAAGAAGTACTGTTGTTTTTCCGGGCAAGCTGCAACGCTTTATCCACATCAATGTTTAAAGCCGGAGCATCCATTGGGATGACTACCTCAATTTCATATTCATCAGGAATCCCCAAAAGAGCTTTAAAGTTTTCTTCAGCCCGCTGAAAATTCAAATTAGCCGTTGTCAGGGAAGTCTCGGCATTTCTAAGTGCCAATTCACTTTGCAGTAAATCATTTTCAGCAATACTGCCCACCTGATACCTGCCCTGTGAAATATTATAAATTGAGTCGTTGACCATAACGTTAAATTCGGCAACCTCTACATTTATTTTGGCTAATAAAAAATCAAAAAAGTTTTGGGTTACATTGAAGGCAAGGTCTTCCATATCCTCCACATACTGCTTTTGGGCAATACGATACCTGAGCGGCTCAATTCTATTTCTCCATTTCAAACTGTTGAATTGAAAAATGGGTTGGCGGTAAGTAGCTACCAGCGGTGTACTTTGCCACAAATAGGTGTTTTCGCCTTCAAAAATACCGAGACGTGTAATACCGCTTGACAGGGAGAGATTGCCTCCGGTTGGCATAATACTTTGATTTACAGAAATATCGACAGAAGCATCAGACTGTGTTTGATAAATGAACTGCGTGGAGCCATCAGGTTGAAAATCGGAACGGAATGATTTGCTGTAATTCGGGGCATCACCTGACAAGTTCAGGCTCGGTAATAAATCAGCCCGAAATGATTTATACCTCCATTTTGATGATACAAGGGCAAAGTTGGCAGCTCTTGCCAGTGGGCTGTTTTGTTTTGCAATTTCTATGCTCTCTTCAAGCGTAAGACTCTGCTGAGTTTGAGCCTGAATATTATTGATTGAACAAAAAGTCAGGATTATCAGAAAGCCTAGAATTCGATTATTCATGTCGTAATGCGTGTACGGGATCGTGTTGTGCTGCTCTTTTTGCGGGGTAATATCCAAATATCACACCTATAACCATGGCTACCCCAAAAGAGATAAAAATGGAACCGGGTGTAACAATAGTGGCAATACCGGCCGTTGCTTCAATGGCATAGCTAAAAGCCATCCCCAAAATAATGCCAATAAAACCACCGGTTATACTAATAGTTAGGGCTTCGGTCAAAAACTGTAATTCAATATCTTTCTTTTGAGCCCCCACGGCCATTCTGACTCCAATTTCGCGATAACGCTCAACAACCGAGGCCAGCATAATATTCATAATTCCTATTCCGCCGACAATAAGGGAGATTGATGCGATTGAAGAAAGTACAATATTAAAAATCCGTTTGGTGCGCTGTTCCTGCTGCAGTAATTGTTCGGGGACTATGATCTCAAAATCTACCACATTATTATGGCGGCGCTTTAGCATGCGGGAAAGTAAATCGGCTATTCTGCCACTGTATTTTGTGTCGCTTACTTTAACAATCAGTTTATCTAACTGGTTGTAATTTGGGTCGCCTTCATTAGTATTTCCCCCGCCCGAAGTAGTAATCATGCCTCCCCCCATAAACATAACCGTACTACTGCCTGAATTAAGATCATTTGCCGTTAAAACCGCACGGTTTCTAAATCGCATTAAAACGGTTGTTGCCGGGGCATATATATCAAGGTTAAAGTTTCGAATTCCCAGATTTTCAATATTCTCGCTTGAAACTTCTTTTTTCTCAATAACACCGATCACGGTTAGCCACAAATGGCCGACTTTTATTTTCTGCCCTAATGGGTTTTCCCCGGCAAAAAAACGGGTTTTGACGTCATAGCCAATTATACAAACCGGATCAGCATTCTCGATCTGTATATCACTAAAATTATTCCCTTCTGAAATGTTGAAATTTGTGATATCAAAATACTCCCCATTCACTCCAACTAATTTCCCGGATCGCATCCTGGCGTCACGGATAAAGGAGGTTTCATACACTATTTCCGGACTTAATTTTTCGATCTCCGGAACCAATGCTCTAATACTTTCGAGATCCTTCAGGTTCAATCCCGGCGAGAAGCGGTTTCCTTCATCACTGCTATTTGAATTATCATCCACCCGTCCTTCCCGCTGTTCAATCACCGGCTGCACTATTACGTTATTAGTCCCCAATAATTCCATTTGCTGGAGCACCTCCTGCTGGGCACCGGTACCAATGGCAAGCATGGCAATAACCGAGGAAACCCCGAAAATTATTCCAAGTGAAGTAAGAAAAGCACGGAGTTTATTACGCTGAATGGCTTCAAGGGCAATATCCAGGTTGTAGATAATTTTTTGAAACACTGATTCAGCCGTTAATTTGAGGTGATTTCTTCTTCCAGGAATAGTCGCGTGACCCCGGATGTATCATCTGGAACAGTAAGGAAAATTTCATCCTCCAAATCTAATCCCCGGTGAACGATGATTTCATTTTCGTTCATCAGGCCAAGATCCACTTCCTGCATTACCGGGTATAAACCGGATTTTTTGAATACAAAGCTGGTTGAATCCTGTACATGAATACTTTCAAGAGGAATAAACATGGCATTCGGCACACGGTTAACAATAACCCGGTTGCTGGTGGTCATAGCGGGGCGCAGGGTGCTGTCACTTTCTGAAAGTTCAACGATAACCTCATAAACTTTGGAATTTGAATTCGGGCGTTGTTCCCCAATATTAGCCACACTGGTAATGATCCCGTTTAATTTCATATCGGGGATGGCATCCAGGCCAATTTCAACAGTCAGGTTCGGCTTAATTTTCTGTACATCCACTTCATTTACATAAGTAACCGATTCCATCACTGTAAAATCCGGTAATTCGGCCACTGTTGGGTTCCATGTACTTATTTCACTGCCTTCTGTTACTTTACTCCCGTCCCGGTTCCGCTTGTAGATAATCATGCCCTGTGCGGGTGCACGAACCGTGAATTTCTCCATCAGTGCAAGAATTTTATCTACATCATTTTGTTCTTCCTGTAAGTCAGCTTCAACTTCACTCATCCGTGCTTCAGCCTGCTTAACTTTGGTTACATAATTTTTCTTTTCCTGCTCAAATTGCCGGCGGGCTTTATCCAGGTCAATTTCGGCTTGTCGCTGTACGGCCGGTGATTCATATTTTGATTGATCTACTGCTATTTGCCTTTCCTCAAGAGCGTACTCAAGGTTAATCAGATTATCACGTGCCTGAGAAAGTGTAAGGGTGCTATCCAGTGAAACTTGCGTTACCTGAGACTGTGCCTGTTGAAGGCCTAACATTGCATCCTGCAGCCGGCCTGTTATTTCCGAACGATCCAATTCAGCAACAAAATCTCCCTCTTTTACTATAGTGCCTTCCGGTATAAGCTGCTGAATGGTCAGATTAAAAAGACGAATATCGCGCCCTCCTTGCGGCCCCCTGATCTCGACCGATTGTTTGGCCCGTAACTCACCAGTCGTGGTTACATCAACAACGAATTCCCCTTTTTGAGGTGATGTTGTAAGCTCAACATTTTCGGTAGTATCACCGCCAAAAATAAACCATGCTACCAATGATAAACCAAGTACTATAGCCGGTATTAAATATCTCTTTTTCATATGATTACTAATTAAATGGGTTAAGAAATATACCCATTATTAATCAGGGGTGATTATATCTGATAAATAGTTTTACAAACAATATTCTGGCTATCACTAACCTGTAATTGATACGTTGAGATTCAGATAAAAATTATGTGGTTGTTATAAAAAGGTCCGATAACTCTTAATTGGATACAATTCTGGTGTAAAAAAACCAACCAAATTCTGAATCAGTTATCCTCAAATAAAGTCTTTAAAATCACTAATCAATGAGGGTATTGTCAACAAGGCCTTTTTCGAGATCGAATTTTGTAGCTGGCTGAGAATTGTCTAAAATTTTGGTAGGCTCGTTATGCTCATCTACAACCACTACTCTTGGCTTGTGTTCTTTGGCTTCCTCCGGGGTCATTTCGGCGTAGCTGATCACTATAATCCGGTCTCCAACTTGTGTTAACCTTGCGGCAGCGCCGTTCAGGCAGCACACCCTGCTGCCCCGTTCTCCGGGAATTGTATACGTTTCTATTCGCGAACCGTTCGTGATATTCAGAACCTGCACCTTTTCGTAGGGGAGAAGATTAGCAGCATCCAGCAAATCCTGATCGATGGTAATACTTCCCTCATACATCAGGTTAGCTTCGGTTACTGCCATTTGGTGCAGTTTTGATTTAAACATCGTGATTTTCATCGTACAGACTCAGAGTTCTAAAATTATATTATCAATAAGGCGCGTTTTTCCTAAATAAGCCGCGCCGGCTAAAATATATTGTTTACCGGTTTCCAACTTCCTGACCGGCTGCATTGTTTTCATAGAAAACACATTAAGATAATCATTTTTGAAGCCTTTCGCTTCCAGCTCATCTTGCTGATGTTGTAACAATAATTCGGGCTCCATCACTCCATCAAGTATCTGCTTTTCCACATATTGCAGCGCCCTGTATAAGCCCGGTGCAATTATCCGCTCTTCCTCACTTAGATAGGCATTACGGCTGCTGAGTGCCAGTCCGTCGTTTGCACGGGCTATAGGCGCTGCCACTAATTTTACCTTATGGTTGAATTCCTCTGTCATTCGCGAAAGTATCTGGAATTGCTGAATATCTTTTTGCCCAAAAATCGCAATATCCGGCTCAATGATGTTAAAGAATTTATTCACAACCAGCACAATTCCCTCAAAAAATCCGGGCCTGCTGCCTCCATCCATGTACTCATTCAATTCATCCAATTCAATCCTGAAATATTTCTTCCCGGAACCATACATAATCTCATTGTTAGGGGTGAAAACGAGGCTCACATTTTCAGCTTCACAAGCTTTGAGGTCAGCTTCCATCTGCCGGGGATATTTATCAAAATCCTCATTCGGGCCGAATTGCTCCGGGTTCACATAAATGGAGACTACAACCTTATCTGATTTTTCACGGGCAAGCCGGATCAGGGATAAATGCCCTTCATGTAATGCGCCCATGGTCGGGACAAATGCAATAGTATTTCCCTGAGATTTTAGCCTGGAAATTTCCTCTCTGATGCTTTCAATAGATTCAATTTGTTTCATAATCAAATAACAAATAAAAAGAGACGCCATAAATGACGTCTCTCAAAAATGAGATGAGAATTATCATTATACCGAACGATCCATATCAAAATCTTCGAGAATCTGTTTAATTCGATTCAGGAAGGCGCCGCCATGTGCCCCATCAATAATGCGGTGGTCATAACTCATGGATAAAAACATCATCTGGCGAATGGCAATTACATCACCGGCGTCTGTTTCTAATACTACCGGCCGTTTTTCGATTACACCGGTACCAATTATTGCCACCTGGGGCTGATTGATGATTGGTGTGCCCATCAAATTCCCGACACTACCGTAATTTGTAAGGGTGATGGTTCCACCCACCAGATCATCCGGACTCAATTTTTTGCTTCTGGCTTTTTCAGCAACATCATTCACAGCTTTAGCCAGTCCAACAAGGTTTTTATCCTGTGCTTTTTTAATCACGGGAACAATCAATCCGCCATCTCCTCCTGATCCTAATGCCACTGCAAGGCCAAAGTTGATGTCTTTTTTAAGGTGAATTTCATCTCCATTTACCGAGCTGTTGATCAGCGGGAATTCTAACATCGCTGTTATAATAGCTTCAACAAACAGCGGGGTATAGGTAAGTTTGGTTCCGGTTTTTTCCTGGAATTTATTCTTATTGGCATTTCGCCATTTCACCATGTTCGTCACATCAACTTCAGCAAAAGTTGTAACGTGGGCCGCTGTTTGTTTTGATTTGACCATATGCTCAGCAATCATCTTGCGCATACGATCCATTTTAATTATCTCCACATCGCCCGAAGGTGAGTGTTTCACATCCAATTGCCCGGCTGAAATTGAACCATCCGAAGGTTTGGACGCTTTTTTCGGAGCCGTTTTTTGTGAAGCCGGTGCGGATACTTTGCCCGCTTTTCGATCTTCAACATAGGCGAGAATATCTTTTTTGGAAACTCTTCCGCCCTGTCCGGATCCGTCAATATTTTCTAATTCCTCCTGACTTATACCCTCTTCTTTTGCAATGGAGCGTACAAGCGGAGAATAAAATCTGCCATCACTACCCACACGTTGCGGTTCGGTTCCATTTGAAGCGGGCGCACTGCCTGAAGCGGCAGCCACTGCTTCAGCTTCTTTTTTAGCAGGAGCTGCTTTTTCTTGTTTACCTTCTTTCGGAGCAGACTTTTTAGCGGAAGATGCTGAAGCAGCTTTTCCGGTAGCTATAATTGCTATGGTTTGTCCAACTTCAATGGTTTCATTTTCTTCGGCAAGAATTTCAACCAGTGTACCGGCGGCAGGTGATGGAACTTCGGTGTCCACTTTATCCGTAGAAATTTCAAGCAGGGTTTCATCTTCCTCAACACTATCCCCCACTTCTTTCATCCAGCCAATAACCGTGGCTTCCACCACCGATTCTCCCATCTGAGGCATTTGAACCTCGATGCGCTCGCCTTCACCATTGCTGCCAGATGCTGCAGGAGCCGACTCTTTTTCCTCATCTTCAGGCTCGGCTTCAACTTCAGTTTCATTTTCTTCCGGTTCTTCTGCAACGTCCTCAGCTTTGGCTTCATTTTCTTCCGGTTCTTTTGCAGCGTCCTCGGCTTTGGCTTCTTTATCATTACCGGAGGAAACATCGCCAACTGCATCTTTATCCGTTTCTATGACGGCAATTGCTTTTCCAACTTCAATCACATCCCCTTCTTCGGCTAAAATTTCAACAAGTACCCCGGCTTCGGGTGAGGGAACTTCCGTATCCACTTTATCTGTAGCTACTTCGAGCAGGGTTTCATCCACTTCTACAGTGTCACCAACTTTCTTGGCCCACTCTATAACTGTTCCTTCCATTACCGATTCGCCCATTTGGGGCATAACCACTTCTACCTTCGCCATAAAATTGTTTTGTTTTGCTGCCTAAAAGGCATTTTTAAGGAAATTAAAACGGACTCTAAAGTTCAGGATAATTCCAATTAGTTCAAAATAAGTATCGTTCCTTTAAATTTTAGAAAAGCGCTTTTTTAAAGACTTTAAAAAACATCAAAATTTTAGCTTTTCATACGGCAATAAACCTATTAATTAAGGTGAGTTCTGCCGTGGGCACGCCTTGGGCGAAGATAAGCTCTCTGAAGTTGTCATCCTTGTAGAAGTTAGATAATACCATTCTTATATCGTATTAATATTTAATATGTCGATATTAATTCATTTCATCGACATATAATAATTACCTGTCGAAACTATCGACATATATAAATTAGGAGCTGAGCAGATTATATAGCCGCACATTCAGGTAAAGCATTTCGCGGCCAGCTTGTTTACTTTTCAGGATGCCGGCATCTTCCAGTTCTTTCAGATAATCTGCTGCTGTTTGCCGTTTGGCAATCCCGCGATCTACCAGAAACTTCACTTTACAATACGGCTGTTCAAACAATAATTCGATGAGTTCTTTGGAATACACTCTCCCCGGAAGTTTTTCTTTCGCCTCTTCCAGCGTTTCATCTAATAATTCACGGATGGAATCGATGCGTTCCATGGTTTTTTGTGAAGTTGTATTTACAGCATCCAGCATAAATATTATCCACGGTTCCCAGGCACTTTCTTCAGTTACTTTCCGGAGCAGGCGGTAATAATCCGGTTTATGATTTATAATATAATCACTGAGATATAATACCGGCTGATGCAGTAATTGCTGATGAATCATGTAAAGTATGTTTATGATTCTTCCGGTTCTTCCGTTTCCATCCTCAAAAGGGTGAATGGCCTCAAACTGATAATGCATCACTGCCATCTTAATAAGCGGGTCGGTTTCGTCTTCGGTATGAATGTAGGATTCAAGATTTTCTAACAGCTTCCCGATCAGCTCTTTTCCTTCCGGCGGCCAATAAATAATTTTTCTGGTATTTGGATTGGCAATCACTGTGCCAGACGCATCTCTAATCCCTGCATCGGTTTCTTTAATTACTTGCATCAATTTTATAAAAAGAGCGGCATTAAAATCTCCACTTTTCAATGCATTAAAACCTTCCCATAGCGCTTGCCGGTATCGTAAAACTTCTTTGGTCTGTGGATCCGTTTGCTGATCATTGGCTGATAAGGCCAAAAATAGCTTATCATTTGTAGTCACCACATTTTCAATTTCTGAACTTGCTTTTGCTTCCTGCATCACTATACTGTTGATGAGTATCGACGGATTTGGAAGATTTTCTGCTTTCCCCTTTAATTCCGCAAGCGAACGGTTTGCAGCTATTGCCGCTTTTAAAATCGGCGGAGTTTCCAGGTTTGCTTCCGGAGGAAGCATCGGCAGAATATTATAAGGCTGATTGGAATAATCTGACATTCAAATAGAAATTTGTTAATAACGTGTCGAAATATACAATATTTTTCGACATGTTATCAATACTTGTCGAAATTATCGACATAATTT
>JBBDLQ010000117.1:0-11252 GCA_040878765.1 Balneolaceae bacterium
TTATTGAATCCGTATTACTTACTCTGATCAGTACGGGAATTGCATTATTAGTACTCGAACCAATATTGAATATTGCTTCCCTATTCCTGGGATTAGAACTGAGCATTATTCCATCAAGTTATCTCTACCTGCTTCCCACTTTTTTAGTCATTGCAATTATAATAGGTATCGCGGCCGGATTTTATCCCTCTTTTATGATCTCCAGGTATCATCCTTCAAAAGCGCTTAAAGGAATTAAGGAGACCAAAACCTCAACTTTTTCACTGCGAAAAGTATTGGTAGTTGGCCAATTTGCCATTGCTATTGTTCTTATTGCCGGAAGCCTGATCATCCGCAATCAGATCCAGTTCATTCAGCAAAAGGATCTGGGCTTTGATGAGGAACAAGTAATGGTTCTTCATATGAATGGCGAAGAGCTTACTCGTCGTTTTCCGGTGATCAAGAATGAGCTGCTTCAAAATCCGCATGTCACGAATGCGAGCCTTGGGGGAGGTTTACTCGATGGACGAAATGGTACTGTTCCGATCTATCCACCCGGTGATGATCCTGAAGGATATCCCATGAATATTTACGGAGTTCATTTCGATTATTTTGAAACTCTGGACATCAATATTATCAAGGGCAGATCTTTTGATGACTCTTTTGCTACCGATTCAGCAAATGGAATCATCATCAATGAGGCTGCTGCTGATGCTTTTGGCTGGGAAGACCCCATCGGAAAGGAGCTACGTGTAAGCGATATTATGCAAGGATCTGTGATCGGGGTTGCTGAAGATTTTCACTTTGCTTCACTGCACCGGCAAATACAACCCCTTGTGATGTATATACCGCCAACAAACCTGGAAAAAGTTTTTGTTCGAATTCGCCCTGGAAATATTTCAGCGTCCGTAGCTTCCTTAAAGGAATCCTGGAGAAGTATTGTGCCAGATTTCCCTTTTAGCTTTGTTTTTTTAGACGACCACTTGCAACAGTTGTACCAAAACGACCAGCAATTTTTAAAAGTCCTAACTCTTTTTACAATCCTAACTATTTTGGTTGCCTGTATGGGATTATATGGATTGATAAGCTATGTCATTCAGCAACGCAGCAAAGAAATTGGGATTAGAAAAATTCTTGGGGCCAGGATCTCTCAAGTCACCTGGCTGCTTTCAAGTGAATTCACCAAACTGGTCATTATTGCTTTTGCCATCAGTATTCCAATCTCTTACTTGGTGATGCAAAACTGGCTGCAGGAATTTGCCTATCGCACCCCTATCCCGTGGTGGGCATTTTTGGTGGCCGGTCTTGCATCATTAGCCATAGCCCTTGGTACCATTTCTTATCAAACCATAAAAACTGCTTTAATGAACCCCGTAGAAAGTTTAAGAAGTGAATAGCGCAAAGCGCTCGGAACATAGCGCATGGCAGTTGAATTTTACAACCTGCCATGCGCTTTGCCCTCTGCGCTCTGCGCTCTGCAACAATCAAATAAATTATGATCCAACTAAAAAACATCGACAAATACATCGACAAACGGTTCCAGCGAACTTTTATCCTGAAAGGTATTAACCTGGATATTGAAGAGGGAGAATTCGTAACAATCATGGGGCCCAGTGGTGCAGGAAAATCTACACTCTTGAATATCCTCGGGTTTCTGGACGATGCCTCCGAGGGAGAATATAAATTTTTGGACGAGCCGGTTCATAATCTCAGCGAAAAGAGAAAATCGGAGTATCATAAATCCTACATCGGCTTTGTGTTCCAGGCCTATCATTTAATTGATGAACTTACGGTCTATGAAAACATTGAAATGCCCTTGCTATACCGAAAGGTAAAAGGGAAACAACGTCAGGCTATGGTGGCCGAGATGTTGGATAAATTCAATATAGTTGCCAAAAAAGATTTGTTCCCAAATCAGCTCTCAGGTGGCCAACAACAAGTGGTGGGAGTAGCCCGGGCTATCATAGGAGGCCCGAAATTGCTACTGGCCGATGAACCCACCGGCAACCTTCATTCCGAACAAAGTGAGCAGATCATGGAGATGTTCAAGAAACTGAACGATGAGGGAGTTACTATCATACAGGTAACGCATTCTGAGAAAATGGCTGCCTATGGAAACCGGATCATCAACCTGAAAGACGGCGCTTTGGTGAAAAAAGATCCTTATTCCATGAATACTGCTAAATCAACGAATAACTGAGGCTTGATAACAATCCAGTTCAATTGTTAACCACCGGCAATTTCCCAAATAGCTTTTTCAGAAGGCCTTTTTCATTGTTTGATTTCTCTTTAAGCAATGCTTCATCTACTACTTTACTTCCAACGATTTCAGCCGCTTTTTTGTGGGCCTCTTCAACGCGATTTTCGCGAAAATATGTCAGGATTTCAGAATCAATGATATCATACCACAGCTTCCGCCGTACTTGAAAACTTTTGTGATACTTAGCCATAGGCTTCCTTAAGCTTTGCATGAATTCCAGAAAATAGCCGTATTCAGGGCCGAACTCCTGTTCAAAACGCTGTCTCAAACGAACCGCTAGCGCCGGTGCCGCCCCTCCGGTTGAAATAGAAATCGTCAGTGGTCCTTGCCTTACTATGGAACCAAACGCAAAATTGGCGTGCGGGATATCATCCATCACATTTACCAGAATATTCCGCTCCTCGGCTTCCTGATAAACCTGCTTATTGATGTCTCCTTCATATTCAGCCACAATGGCTACAAAAGCTCCGGCTAAATCTCCATAGTGATATTCCCGGGGAATCCAGTCAAATCTTTTTTCATCGGCCCATTTTTGAAGGGATGAATTTAACTTTGGGCTGATGACGGTAAGAAGTGCATCCCGTTCAAGGAAATCACGGACTTTGCCTTCCGCCTCCTCATTCCCGCCAATAATAACCGTGCGTTTTTCGTTCAAGCGTCTCAAATAAATCGGATATACATTTAAAACAGTTGACATATTTTTTATTGTGATATATAGATATGGTAATTTTCGTTTCGTTCCTGTTTGCTTAGTGCTATAACTATCAGCTTTTGACGGCTGAAAGCTGAAGTCTGACAGCTATAATCATTCATTCTTCGAATTCAAAATCTGGGCAGGAACATGGATACCGCACTCGGTTTTATCCCGCCCATCCCAGCGACCCTTCCGGTCATCACTTTCCTTAGATATATACACGGGTTTTGTACAGGGAATACACCCAATACTGGGATATCCTTCATCATGCATAGGATTATATGGTAATTCCAGCCGGTGAATATGATCCCAGATTTCCGTTCCTTTCCACCGCACCAATGGATTGATCTTGACAACCTCGTTCTCCGGGTCCCATTCAATCATCCTGGCATTTCTGCGGGATTCTGACTGGCTTCGGCGCACACCTGTAATCCATGCTTTTTTATCAGACAAATAATTTCGAAGGGGCTTCACTTTCCGTAAATAGCAGCAGCGGTTGGGGTTTCGCTTCCAAAGCTGATCACCATATTTTTCAGCCTGTTCCTTCACCGTAAGACCGGTACTAACACGTGTGATACTTATCCCATATTTCTGCTCAATTATATCTCTCAACTCATAGGTTGAATCAAACAGAAGTTGCGTATCCAAATAAAATATTGGAATATCAATTTGCTGTTCCTGCAGCTGGTGAATCAGGAAAACACCGGAAGGGCCGAAACCCGTACCAAGTACCATATCCTGTCCAAAAGTTTCAAATCCCCAGCGTAAAAGCTCTACATGCCCGGATTTCTCAAACCGTTCGTTCAAACGACCCAGGTTTTCCGGTGATAAATCTACGCCTGAACTGATAGAATCAAATGTATCCTGCATACTTTCCGTTTTTTAGCCTGCATAATTTGCAAGCAATTTAGAATCTTCAATTACCTCATTTTCATCCTGAACCGGCAGGTTAAACCAGGCAAGGTCATTACCCATGGCTGCCAGTTCTCCGATTACGATTGTAGCGGGAGGAGAGGAATGCGAGGCCTTTTCAGCTATGTTGTCTAATGTACCAATCACCGTTTTTTGTGATTGATACGTAGCCTTTTCTATTACCGCGACCGGAGTCCCACCATCCTTGCCAAGCCCGATGAGTAAATCCGAGATTTTTCCCAGATTTTTAACTCCCATGAGTACAACCAGGGTATCGGCATAAGCCAGATGCTCCCAGTTATCAAAGGCATTGGTTCCAGTGATGGTATGTCCTGTTACTACGGTGAACGAGCGGGCTACTTTTCGATGAGTGAGTGGTATTCCCGCATAAGCAGGAGCCGATAGCGCGCTGCTAATACCGGGAATCACTTCATAAGCTACTTGATTCGCTTTCAAAGCCTCGCATTCTTCTCCTCCGCGCCCAAAGATGAAAGGATCTCCCCCTTTCAACCGGACAACAACCTTGCCGTCTCTTGCTTTGACCACCAGGATTAAATTAATTTGTTTCTGTGAAACTGAAGGTTGTCCGGGCTTTTTGCCCACATAAATATGTTCGGATGCTTCCGGTGTATAATCCAGAAGCTCTGGGTTTGCCAGCCGGTCATAAACAATCACATCCGCCTGGCCTAACACTTCGGCTCCCCTGACGGTAATGAGATCCGGGTCGCCCGGCCCTGCTCCTACCAGGTACACTTTTCCATTCTTTTTTTCTTGGTATGATTTCATGAGTTCAGGCCGGGACTTTTTGAGTGTCTTCAATTCCGACACGATTCCAGAAATCACTGAAAGATTCGCCATTAGACCTTTCGTGCTTGTATTGCTCCAACAACGGTCGAACTTCATCTACCAGATCTTTCCGGTAAACCATGTCTTTGTATTTTTTATTGAGTCGTGTTCCCGAAGCATCACCGCCAATAAAAATGGAATATTGATCCAGCGAGCGCCCTACGAAACCGATATCGGCTACATAGGGACGCGAGCAGCCATTCGGGCAGCCCGTCATGCGCACCGATAGTTTTTCATCCTGAAGATTCAGTTCTTCCAGTACGCTGTTTAAATCCCTGATGATATCCGGCAGGGCACGTTCCGATTCCGTAATGGCCAGCCCACAAGTGGGCAGCGCCGGGCAGGCCATTGAAAATTTTACCAGGTTTGGAATTTCATCATCCAACAACACCCCGTGTTCATGAAACAAGGCTTCGATTTCTTCCTTTTCCTTTTCCCGAATATCTGTTAACAATACATTGTGATTGGGCGTCATCCGTACTTCGGTCTGATATTTTTCAACTACTTTGCGGAGCGCTGTCTTTAACTGAAGCTCGCCCTCATCCTTGATGCGCCCGTTTTCAATTGAAAGCCCCAGGAACCATTTTCCATCCGATTGTTGGTTCCAGCCAAGGTATAATTCCAGTTCAAACTTAGGAATCTCGCGCCAGGGCTCAAGCTCAAAACCCAACCGTTTCACCAATTCATTTTTGAATTTTTTCAACCCCCAGTCGTGGATCAGGTATTTCATGCGTGCCTGTTTGCGGTTTTCACGATTTCCGTGATCCCGCTGGATTTCGATAATCTTTTTTACCACATCCACAACTTTGTCTTTGGTTATATAGCCTAAATGATCTCCAAGTCTAGGAAAAGTTTCCGGTTTTCGATGGTGCATGCCCATTCCGCCTCCCACAATGATGTCGAAACCTTCGATCTCGTTTTGTTCATCAAAGATTGCAACCAGGCCAATATCCTGTGTATAAGCATCAATACTGTTATCTCCAGGCAGGGCTACACCAATTTTAAATTTTCGGGGAAGGTACGTATCGCCATATAGCGGTTCTCCAACTTCAACCTCCTCCTTGCCGGAATAATACTTTTCGCCATCCAGCCATATTTCATGATAGGCTTTACTGGCAGGCAGAAGTATATCAGACAATTCATCTGCAAATTTTTGGACTTTTGCCTGACGTCCGTCAATATCAGGTGCCGGAGTTGCCATAACATTTCGAACTACATCACCACAGGCTGCCAAAGTTGTAATAAGTGCTTCATTAACTTCTTTAAGCGTTTGTTTTAAATTATTTTTGATGATGCCGTGATATTGAAAAGCCTGCCGGGTAGTTACGCGGATAGTCCCATTCGCATACTTATCCGAAATTTCATCTATTGCCAAATATTGCTCCGGGGTAAGTTTTCCACCGGGTGTGCGGCTACGGATCATCATCGAATAAATGCGATCCCGTCCGTCTCGTTTGTCGCGGTCATCTTGCTGATACGTTCCGTGGAATTTCAGTACTTGTATGGCATCTTTGCCAAAATGATCATCGCCGTTTTTTATTTCCTCATCGAGAGGACCGCGCAGGTAGTTACTGCTTTCCTTAATCTTTTCGAGTTTACTTAATTTCTTTTTGCTCATAGGGTTTTTAACATCTTCGATTGTCAGAGTGAATGAGTAAACGAGTGGAAGCCAGAGCCTCCGGAACCGCGTTACTAAGCCGGAGCCTGCCTGCCGGCAAAGGCGGGCTTTGTAACGAACATCCCGGATTCTGGATATTTTCTACCGCTCGATTGGTGCGTCAATCAGATTGCCCCATTCAGTCCAGGAGCCATCATAATTGCGTACATTTGGGAACTCCAGCAGCTCGTTCAGCACGAACCATGAGTGTGCAGACCGTTCCCCGATCCGGCAGTATGCAATGATTTCCTTATCCGGCGTGATACCTTCATTAGCGTAAAGCTCTTCAAGCTCTTCTTTAGTCTTGAAGGTTCCATCCTCATTTACTGCTTTTGACCACGGAATATTGGACGCACCAGGTATATGTCCCGGACGCTGAGATAGTTCATTCAGGCCGGGAGGTGCCAGGATTTTTCCAGTGAATTCATCCGGTGAGCGAACATCCACCAAGCCGAAGCCATCGGAGTTTAACTTTGGCAGAATGTCATCTCTGTAAGCCCTGTATTCTTCTTTAATTTCGGATATTGTGTAATCCTTAGTTTCAAATTCAGGCACATCAGTTGTGAGATCACGATCTTCTGCTTCCCACTTTAAGCGGCCGCCATCCAGGATGCGGACATCTTCGTGGCCATAGTATTTCAGCAGCCAATACGCCCATGCGGCAAACCAGTTGTTGTTATCGCCATACAGCACGATGGTGGTATCGTTATCGATTCCTGATTTTTGCAGTAATTGCTCAAAATCATCTTTAGAAGCAATGGTTCTGCGCAGTTGATCCTGCAGTTGTGTTTTCCAGTTCCATCCTGCTGCTCCGGGAATGTGACCTGAGTCGTAAGATTTTGTGTTGACGTCAACTTCAACCAACCGGATGCCTTCATCATTAAGATGTTCAGCTGCCCAATCGGTTGTGACTAATGTTTCGGGTTTTGTTTTTGTTAGTACTTCTGACATTGTATTAGACCTTGTGTTTTTTAGTTGAGTTGAGTGAAATTTCACAAAGCCCTTTGCTGAGGCAGGTGGTGAGGCAGGCGTTTCTACAAATCGTATAAAACAACAAAAGCCCACTAACTGCGACAGATAGTGGGCTTTGTTGTATGATTAGTTTCTTTCTTAGTTACTTCAGCATATTACATCCACTACCTTTGCGGTATTGTTGGTACAACACATCATACACATACAGCACATAGCGGAATGCTGACCTGTAATAGAATTGTGAATGTAATTTTGAGTAATCATTTCAGTAATTTTCGATTCAAAGAAAGTTGTTTTCCTTCGGTGCAAACGTTAAAAAGTTATGAGCCGCATGTCAACACTTATTTTTAGCTTACCTACATTAAAGAGTTTTTTCTATAGAATATCAACCCGTAAGCTGTTTGTTTTTATTCATAAGAAGCGCTTCCTGAATTTTAACAGATTATTTTTGTTTCTGAGGTACTTTGATTAACTATTTCGAACATTTTTTTGCCGGTTTTGGAATTCTGTGTGCGAAGTTAGTACCAATTATCAGGTTATTGATCAGAACCGGAACTATTGATAACCGATTCGTATTCTGATCATATCTCAACATTTAACTTGTGTGTTCTTATTTATGCGACAATTTATCTTTTTGATATTAGGCATTGGATTGTTCGTTCAATCTTATGCCCAACCAGCCACAAATGAAAATGAATTGGATGCTGTTTTTCAGCAGGCTAAATCTATAAATACAATACGTGCGGTACTCATTCAACAAAATGGAGAGCTATTGGGTGAAGCTTATTTCAGAAGTGCCTCACCGGACTATCCTTACAATATTAAATCCGCTTCAAAAAGCATCATATCCCTGCTTGTGGGCATTGCAGCAGATCAGGATAAAATTTCGTTGAATGATAGATTGGGAGATTATTTTCCAGAATACTTTAAAGAGAATCCTCATCCTGAAAAAGAAAATATAACGGTGCGAAATCTGCTATCCATGCAATCTGGATTAGAAACCACCAGTTTTCATAATTATGGCCGCTGGGTAATTAGTGATAACTGGGCTGAATTTCAGCTCAATCAGCCTCTTATTGAAGAACCGGGAGGTAAAATGACTTATAGTACAGGCATATCGCACCTCCTTTCTGTAATCATTTCCAAAGCCACTGAAATGAGTACCCGCGCTTTTGCAAACAAATATTTATTTGAACCTATGGACATTCACATTGGAGGTTGGGACCGTGATCCGCAGGGTTATTATATGGGAGGAAATAATCTGGCGATGACTCCAAAAGATCTATTAAAAATTGGACAGATGATTCTGAATGGCGGAATCTGGAAAAACCAACGTATAGTATCAAAAGAATGGGTACATGATTCCTTTCAAACCTATACACGAAGTAACTTCAATCCTTATGATTACGGATATATGTGGTGGAACCGGCCTGTTGGAGAATTTGATGTATATTTTGCCTGGGGCTTCGGCGGACAATACCTCTTTATGATTCCGGAGTTGAACGCAGTGACAGTCATCACTTCATTTCTTGAAAATGCCACACAACGCCGAACTTATAAAGAGCCCATCTTCGATCTCTTGAAAGATGATATCATCCCTTTTTTGGAGCAGAACTACCCCAATCTGACTGATGATTGAAAAATCATAGCATGAAAATAAACCGGAATTATTTTTTTTGTAACAAATTAATGTCCGGACTCTCTTCTAATAAAAATGCGGAGAGCTAAAGTAATTATATGTTGGCTTCGCAAATCTATTTTGGGTATTTATATAAATTGTTTGATATGGTGGTGAAATGAGAGGAAACGCTCATGCTTAAAAATTACTTTAAGATTGCAATCAGGAATCTTCTTAAAAAAAAGGTGTATTCCCTAATTAATATTCTTGGCCTGGCAATCGGGCTGGCAACAAGTTTGTTAATTGTACTTTATGTGATTAATGAACAAAGTTATGATGACTTCCATGAAAACTCGGACCGAATTTTCCGGGTGATACAAACAATGACTTCGGAAACCCGCATTGAAGAACAGGCCAGTTCTCCCTTCCCCTTGGGCCCAACTTTAGATGCTGAATTCCCTGACCAAATCCGAAAATCCGTTCGGTTTTATAATTTGCAGGAAGCTAATCACACCTTTCTGAACCGGGAAGATGATATTTCTTTTCGCGAGAGTAACTTCTATTTCGTCGACTCCACATTTTTTGATGTATTTTCAGCTGAATTAATTCAGGGAAATCCGGATGAAGCTCTTAAAAATCCACATTCCCTGGTGATCACAGAGAAACTAGCTGTAAAATATTTTGGGGATGAAAATCCTGTCGGGCAAATGCTAAGTTTTAAAGGTGTAAAAAACCTGACTGTTACCGGAGTAATGAAAGCCTGGCCAAAAGAATCGCATATGAAAATTGATCTGGTGGCTTCCTTTTCAAGCCTTAATGATATATTTGTAAACAGCCCCGATTATGATAAAAGCTGGTTTTGGAATCCGGTTTGGACCTATGTATTACTTGAGGATGGGGTTGACGCGGCTGAACTCGAAAATCAATTTGCCACGCTTCAGGAAAAATATTATTACGCTTATTCGGGCTGGCCTGCAGGTGAAACCATTAAACTGAAGCTGCAACCCATAACTGATATACATTTACACTCCAACCTCGATCAGGAAATGCATGCCAATAATTCAATATCATATATAAATATATTATTAGCTGTTTCCGGATTTATACTACTCATTGCCTGCATCAATTTCATGAATCTGTCGACAGCAAGGTCGCTGGAAAGAAGCAAAGAAGTCGGGCTTCGAAAAGTACTTGGTGGATATAAAAAGCAGTTGTTCAATCAGTTCATAGGCGAATCCATATTTGTTACAATAATCGCCATTACGGTTGGGATAATTCTGGTTAAACTCACCCTTCCATATTTCAATCACCTGATTGATAAAGAGCTTACATTTAGTCTTTTCCAAAATTTTTATGTCCTTCCAATACTATTTTTAATAACCGTATTTGTGGGTTTTTTAGCCGGTTCTTATCCGGCTGTCTTTCTCTCTTCATTTGAACCAGTTCAGGTATTAAAAAGAAATACTGTTAATGGGAAAAATGGAAGTATGTTTAGAAAATTTCTAGTCACTTTCCAGTTTGCGCTTTCGGTTATTCTCATCATTGGAACTGCCGTCATTTATTTACAGCTCCAGTATATTCAGAATAAGGATCTGGGATTTGAAAAAGATCACGTCGTGATACTCCCTACAAAACAAAATTTAATAGCATGGAAATTTGACAGCTTTATTGAACAAGCCCTTAACCATGCTCAAATTCTATCCGTTACCGGTTTGGGGAAAATACCTGGTTCCGAGCAACAGGAATATTACCGTTTTGTACCGGCAAATACTGCTGAAAATCAAAGTGCATCCAACCTGGCATTATTCATTACCCATGATGTTACTAAAACCTTTGATCTAAATATAGTTGCCGGCCGATCATTTTCCAGGGATTATGCAACTGATGCAGATAATGCCATATTGATAAACAGAAAAATGCTTACTCAACTCGAAGCAGAAACACCGGAAGAAGCTTTAGGGGAAATATTTTATTACTATTCACCAAACGGAGAACGTCAACCTTTTACGGTAATTGGTGTGGTTGAGGATTTTAACTACACCTCCCTAAAAAAAGAAATTGAGCCCTTGGTTTTGCGGTTGATGCAGGGCACAAGAAATATCCTTGGCGGCATAGAACATACAGCCGTTAGGCTTGCTCCCGGAAACCCCTCAGCAGCACTCGATCATCTTGAAAAAGTATGGGATGAAATTAATCACGTTGATCCGTTTGAATATAAATTTTTGGACGACCGGCTCGCTGAAATTTATAAAGCCGAATCTACCATGAGTTCCTTATATACTGCTTTTTCGATCCTATGTATTATCATCGCCTG
>JBBDLQ010000117.1:11352-20969 GCA_040878765.1 Balneolaceae bacterium
CTACCATGAGTTCCTTATATACTGCTTTTTCGATCCTATGTATTATCATCGCCTGCCTCGGGCTCCTTGGCATGGCTTCTTATTCTGCCCAGTTAAAAAAACAGGAAATTGGTATCAGGAAAAGCCTGGGAGCTTCTGTATCAAATATTGTAATAATGCTCTCTAAAGATTTTCTGGTACTGGTGATAATTGCAAACCTGGTAGCCTGGCCGATTACATATTATTTATCATATCGCTGGTTAGAAAATTTTCCCTATCGTTTCGATCTTATTTCAAGCCTGCCTTTTTTATTTACAGGATCCCTCATTATCCTTCTTTTAATTGCTTTTACTACCGTAAGTTATCATTCTGTTAAAGCTGCACTAATAAATCCGGTGGATGCCATTCGCAGTGAATAAACCCTGCAAAGGGGTGATGGTATTCTGGTTATAAACTAAGCCAAAGATCTTTGTTTATTTCACCTGATTTCTTACCATGAATGGAACCATTAATGCATAGCTTACATTAGGTTGATATGAACATGATTAACAAAATATCACTGTTTATTTTGAGTGTTTTCCTTGGCAGTTCAATTGGTTTTAATGCCATGGCTCAAGCCGATTCGCTACAAGAAACCTCCGTAACAGTTATCACCATTAAAGGTGCAATTGGGCCAACTACCACCAATTATATATCCCGCGGATTAGAGAATGCCCGGGCCAGCAATTCACAGGCCTTGATCATTGAACTGGATACCCCAGGCGGATTACTGACTTCAACACAGGATATTGTTCAGGAAATGCTGGCATCCGAAATGCCAATTGTGGTTTATGTAACGCCGGCGGGCGGAAATGCAGGAAGCGCCGGAACCTTTATCACACTTGCGGCGCATATTGCCGCTATGGCCCCAACTACTACCATTGGCGCGGCATCACCTGTTTCAATGGGCGGCGGTCAGCAAGACACTGTAATGCAAAAGAAAATTTTTAACTATTCAGAAAGCTTCATCGAAAATATTGCCAAAGAACGGGATCGAAATGCTGAATGGGCAAAATCTGCAGTAAGAGATGGAGAGGCAATTACTGAAACCGAGGCGCTTGAACTGAATGTAATTGACTTAATTGCTACTGATATCAACGACCTTCTTATTCAGATTGATGGCATGGAAGTAGAAGGTAAAATACTTCAAACAGCACAAGCTACTATCAAACCCCTTAAAGAAAGTTTTGCGGAGAAATTTTTCAGCTTCATTATGCGCCCGGAAATAATGCTGATATTAACCATGGTAGCTATTTATGGTATAGTGGGAGAGGTAACAAATCCCGGTGCAATAGTTCCCGGTGTGGCAGGAGTTATTGCACTGATTTTATTACTTTACGGTTCAGCAGCCATGCCCATAAACGTTGCAGGATTTATTCTCATTGGCCTGGCCATTGTACTTTTTGTAGTTGAAGCATTTACACCCACGTTTGGAATTCTTATGACCGGAGGAGCTGTCTCATTCTTTTTAGGAGCTTTAATGTTATTCCAGGATTTCCCACAGGAAATGCAGCTGGACTGGTATTGGCTGGTGCCTGCTACCATTTTAATGGTCATATTTTTTGGATGGATTGCCACATCTGGTATCAAAGCTCAGTTTACAGGCCACCGTACCGGCCTCGAATCAGTGGTAGGGAAAAAAGTCAAAGTTATTGATACTGTTGATGAAAATAACGGCCGGGTACTTATTTCAGGGGAATATTGGAATGCTGTTACTGAAGGAGAAATTATTAAATCAAACGAATGGTGCGAGATAGTCCGATTCGAAGGACTCACCGTAACCGTTAAACCATACACACCAAAAAAGGAGATTGACCATGGAATCCACTGAACTATTTTCAGGATATATAACCTGGGTAATTACGCTGGTCGTATTTTTTGTACTGCTTGCACCCCAAATCTTCAAAATACTGCGCGAATATGAACGCGCTGTTGTTTTTCGATTGGGTAAATTCCAAAGCGTTAAGGGCCCCGGCTTGATCATACTCATCCCCTTCATCGATAGAGTTGAACGGGTAGATTTAAGGGTACTAACCATTAATGTGGATCGTCAGGAAGTGATCACCAAAGACAACGTGACGGTAAATGTAGACGCTATTACATTCTTCCGGGTAGTTGATGCCGAAGCCGCCGTTATTCAGGTTGAACGATACATTCATGCAACATCCATGCTGGCTCAAACTACTTTGAGAAGTATTATTGGTCAGGTTGAACTGGATGAACTGCTTGCCAACCGCGAGAAGATCAACAAACAAATTCAACAAAATATCGACATCCAAACCGACCCATGGGGAATTAAAGTAGTTTCTGTGGAAGTTCGTGATGTTGTGCTTCCTGAGAATATGAAACGAGCGATGGCCCGTCAGGCTGAAACTGAGCGTGATCGTCGTGCGAAAGTCATTAACGCAGAAGGTGAATTTCAAGCTGCACAGCGACTGGTTGATGCTGCCAAGATGATTGAAACAGCCCCGGCTGCACTTCAGCTCAGGTTCCTTCAAACTATGAATGAAATCAGTGAAGAAAACGCCACCTTTGCATTCCTCCCACTTCCTATGGACTTCTTTGAAGCCTTCAGATCTTTGAAAGACCGGGGAAAGTCAAAGGATGAATAACAAAAACTACTGTTTTAACGGTAAAGTAGTTCAATTCATACTAAACAAAATTCTGAATCTTAAGTCCTAAACAAACCCCTGGGGCTTAAGTTTTATACAAAATCTTGAGTCTTAAGTCCTAAACAAATCCCTGGGGTTTAAATTCTATACAAAATCTTGAGTCTTTAGTCCAAACAATCCCCTGGCTCCGCACGCTCTGCGTCGGAGCCTTTTTTATTTCTGCTGTTTCCTTATTCAATCCGCCATTACTCTGCTACTTTTCTTAGATTTGGGATCATTCAGGTAATCAAATAATTGAGTTAATAATGGGCCGATTCAAATCAACTTTAATCATTTTTTTAGTTCTAATATTTTCATTGGATGTGTTTGCATTTCAAGATCAGCCGCAGCCAAGAGATGAAAATCTACTTACAAATCCACAGAGAGCTGTTCACACTTTTTTACACTGGCAGCAACCCGGACATAAAAATGCGGATTTTGTTATCAAAACAATGAAACTGTCGGATGGTGACAAAGAAGAGAAAACAGAGCTGGCCAGCCAACTCCTTAAAGTTCTTGATGCCCGCGGCTTAATGATTGAATACGACAAAATACCAGCTAATTCAAATTTCACCGATAGTCTTTCGGGAATGCAGCAGTTTATTTTATTCCCATCCCTCCCGGAGGTATATCTCACTAAAACTGCTCAAAATGAATGGGTATTTGCTGAGGCAACTATAAATAGTATTCCCGATCTGTACCAAAATACATTTTCAAGCTGGGTTACTTTTATTGTTGATAACCTACCGGATTGGGCTCATAATGACTGGCTGGGTATAAAAATTTGGCAATATTTAGCCGTTTTCATCTGGCTACTTTCCGGTCTGATCCTGATGAAGATATTTACTTTCTTTTTAGAAAATTATGTTCGCAGAATTGCTAAAAAAACAACTGTCACCTGGGATGATGACTTACTGGATGGTATTGAGAAACCAACTGGTTATATCTTTTTGATGGCCTTTTATTTCGCCACCTATTCAAATCTTCAGTTTTCCGTCTCCATAAGTCATACACTTTCTTTTGTATTAGAAATTGCCCTTTCAGCAGCTTTCGTATGGTTATTTTATAATCTTGCCGATGTAATTTCCAAATACCTCGGTATTATCACATCTAAAACTGAAACAACCTTGGATGATCAGCTCGTACCGCTCATCCGAAAAACCCTTCGCTTTTTTGTAGTTTTGATGGGTGTGATCGCCATCCTCCAAAACAATGGATATAATGTTGCTTCCCTCATTGCCGGACTTGGAATCGGTGGTTTGGCCGTTGCCCTTGCTGCCCGTGATACCTTGGCTAATTTCTTTGGCTCACTCACTATTTTTCTGGATCGCCCCTTCAAGATCGGTGACTGGATCAAAACGGGAGATGTAGAGGGAACCGTGGAAGAAGTCGGATTTCGTTCAACCCGAGTTCGCACTTTCTATAACTCCCTGGTAAGTGTACCTAACTCAAACCTTGCCAACGCTGATATTGATAATTTAGGGCTCAGGAAATACCGCCGGCTTAAAACCGTCCTAAATCTCACTTACTCCACAACACCGGAACAGATGGAGGCATTTGTGGAAGGTATCAAGGCAATAGTAAAAGCTAACGATCATTTTCGGCAGGATTTTTATGAGGTACATTTTAATTCTTTTGGAACTCATTCACTGGATGTGTTAGTGTATGTATTTTTTGATGTACCTGACTGGAGTACGGAGCTTCAGCAACGCCACAACTTTTTGCTGGAAGTGTTGAGATTGGCCAAAGATGTTGGCGTTGAATTTGCCTTTCCTACACAAACTCTGCATATGGACAGTTTTTATAAAGATGAACCTCGTAAAGCCGGAGAGGAACGTTCAGAAGAAGAACTGGCCTCAGCTGTTTTTGGTTATGGACCCGGTGGTGAAAAAGGCAAACCCGAAGGAATTCGAATATATCGAGATGGGAAGGAAGTAGATTTTGGAGCTGAAAAATAAGGTAGTGAATAAATAATATTCAAAGAAATCCTATATCAACGGTAATCAGGCTTTTGGCATTGAAAGAAGATATTGGACGGCTTTCTTTAATTTATCTTCAGAGATTGGCTTTCTAAGAAATTTCGAATTCTCAATTGTTTTTGCCCGTTCTAAATGTCTCGAGTCTGTGTTTCCGGTAATAAATATAATGGGCACTTCGGTAAACTTCCTGATCATTTCGGCAGCCTGAATTCCATCCAACTCTCCCTCAAGCTTTATATCCATGATTACCACATCGGGATTATATTTTTGAACTAACTCTACTGCTTTTTCCCCGCTCCTGATTTCGCCTACGGTTTTAAAAATCATCTCCTTGAGATAATTCTCATACAATAGAGAAAGTATCAGATTATCTTCAACAATGATGGCTTTCTTTGAAATTTCCATTTTAACACCCTATATCAACGTATTTTGATAGCTAAATGTACTATTTCATATTTAAAAAGCCTATGAATTAACTAATTCAGTGTTTAATCCGGTTATAACCCCCATTTTATAAACAAAAAAAAGCCGACTCACTTAAGTCGGCTTTAAATAATTACTTTTCTGCGTAACTCCGCAGTATCAGTATTTCAAGCATTCTACTCCGCTGCTTTTTCCTCTTTTTCCTTTGGAAAAGCTTCGAACACCATTTTCAGATCTGCAGCTACTTCATCTTTCGTGCGGCCTTCAATCCTATGGCGAGGGATCATAGCTTTGATTTCACCATCCACAAAATAGGCAAATGCCGGGGAAGAAGGCGGGTACTCACTAAAATATGCTCTTGCGTGTGCCGTAGCCTCTTTATCCTGTCCGGCAAATACGGTAACCATATGATCCGGTTTTACCTCAGATTGCTCCAGAGCAATACCCAAACCCGGACGTGCATTACCTGCCGCACATCCGCAAACAGAATTAATGGCTAATAGCATGGTTCCTTTATATTCTTTCAGGGCACGATCTACATCTTCCGGAGTTTTTAATTCTTCCACTCCAAATTGTGTTAGCTCTTCTCTCATCCACGATGTATCAGGTCCCATTCCAAATCCAAATTGCATAATCTTCTTTATTTATTTTTTGTGTTTCAACGAGCTGAAAATACAAAATATTTCAGGCAAAATAAGTCAAGGCTTCCACATGGGAAGCCTTGAAATATATATAGCATCATTCCGCCCTTCCTGGCGGTTCACCATTATCTGCTATTACAACTGCTAATTATTTTGCAGCTTTATAATATTCAGCTACCTGATCCCAGTTTACTACATTCCAAAATGCAGAAATATAGTCGGGCCGGCGGTTCTGAT
This sequence comes from Balneolaceae bacterium, assembly GCA_040878765.1. Lineage (GTDB taxonomy): Bacteria > Bacteroidota > Rhodothermia > Balneolales > Balneolaceae > Gracilimonas. The sequence continues at coordinate 17,302 of JBBDLQ010000117.1, forward strand.
AATTCAGATAATAAGCATGTTCCCAAACATCAATTCCTAAGATCGGTGTTAATCCGTTCATGTAAGGGCTGTCTTGATTTGGAGTAGAATGTACTTTCAGGCTTCCGTCTCCATCAACTGAAAGCCATGCCCAGCCTGAACCAAAACGGCTTCCGGCAGCATTCGCAAATTCTTCTTTAAACTTATCAATACTGCCAAATGTTTCATTGATTGCTTTAGCAAGTTCGCCATCCGGGCTGCCGCCGCCATTAGGTGAAAGTATGGTCCAGAATAATTTATGGTTTGCATAACCGCCACCGTTATTTATTACTGCTTGTTTTTTGTCAGATGGCAATTGATCGATGCGGCGAAGTACTTCTTCAATCTCCAGGTCAGCAAATTTATGCCCTTCTAACGCTGCATTTACTTTATTTGTATATCCCTGATGGTGTTTTGTGTGATGGATCTCCATTGTACGAGCATCAATATGTGGTTCAAGTGCATCGTAATTATAAGGTAGATCGGGGAGTGAATAGGCCATTTTTACCTCCAAATTAAATTCAAATTAAATTGACGCTTATATATTGTGCGCCTTTCATTTATAGTTCACAAACATAAGCAAAACGAGTATAAAATTCGTTCCCCTTCCCAATCAATACATTCTATATTCTGCATTTGGTTACACTATATATAAATGTACCGCTGAATTCCTCTGATAATTGAAGTATCTTTACAGCCTGATATCCTAAAATTCTATACTCACTCAGCCTATTTATGAAGTACGATTACGACGTTATTATTATTGGAAGTGGCCCGGCAGGTTTCTCATGTGCCATGCAGAGCTCAAAATTTGACAAAAAAGTATTGGTTATTGAAGCTAATGAAGAATCTTTTGGGGGAACCTGGATAAATTCAGGAACCATTCCAAGTAAAGCGCTCCGTGAAACAGCCCGTATAATCCAGCGCTTTCAAAATCAGTTTAAAGATCTTGCCACAGAAAAAGCTTATCAGCATCATCAAATGGCTGATCTGATGATTTATAAAAACCAAATCCTTGAGAGCAAAAACAGTAAAGTTGAAAACGACTTTAAGAAAAATGAAATTGACACAGTGCGTGGATTTGGGGTTATGAAAGACAAAAATACCGTTGAGGTCAGCTCCTCCGACGGCTCCAAAAAATCTTATACCGGAGCCAATATTATGTTAGCTACTGGCAGTAAGCCTGTAAAACCCAAAGGTTTCGATCTTGATCATGACAAAATACTGGATTACACTTCCATTCTTTCCTTATCACACATCCCCCGCCGGCTGGTAATAATAGGAAGTGGTGTACAAGCACTGGAATATGCTACTACATTTTCAAATTTGGGAAGCCGGGTCTCTATACTTAACGAAAGTGATACTTTTTTACCTTTTTTGGACAATGAGATTTCAGATCAATTAAAAGAAGTTTTAGAGCAGCAAAAAATTGAAGTGTTTTCTGATGCCGAAAATATTGAAATCCGTACGAATTCACTGCGTAACACTACCGAAGTAAAATATAATCAACGTAACGATAATGAGGGAAACCGGGTTCGTATCATCGAAACGGAACATGTGCTTTATCTTGGCGGAAATGTCCCAAATACTGAAAATATTGGCTTAGATACCATTGGGCTTGATTTAGATCCGGAAGGATACATCAAGGTAGATGATGATTACAGAACGAGTGTAAAAAATATTTTTGCTGGTGGTGATGTCATTGGATATCCGGCACTCGCCTCAGCTTCATTTTCAGAAGGACGTATTGCCTCTTGTCGTATGTTCGGAATTCAAGCTTTAGAAGTACCCCCGGAAATTCCCTTTGCCATTTATTCTATTCCGGAAATTTCCAGTATCGGCCTCACCGAAAAAGAAGCTCGTTCAAAGGAGATGGATATAACTGTAGGCCGGGCTTATTATTCGAATATTACACAAGGGGATATCAGTAATCAGCAAAACGGTCTTTTAAAACTGGTTTTTGAAACGGAATCCCTGAAATTATTGGGTATTCATATCATTGGTGAGCGTGCCAGCGATCTCATTCACCTGGGGCAGGCAGTTATATCTCTTGGCGGTGATGTACGCTATTTCATCAACCACGTGTTGAATTACCCTACTTACAGCGAGGCTTACCGGATTGCCGCTTTTAATGGCATGAACCGGGTGTATAAAGCTGGAGTGAAGTACAAAAAGCTTCTTAAATAATTAGGGATAGAATTTTTACTCAGACACCGAAGAAAATAATCAATGATCAGAATACACGGATCAATCCGTGATGATTACTTCTGGATATTGAATATTCTAAACAAAGTGTACTGCTTTAGGCAAGCCTTCTGAGTCATATTCAACTTGTTCCGGCAGCGTTTTGACACCTCTTTCTTCAGAGATTTTGGCATAATAAGCCAGTACCATAGCATCTACGATGTCATCTTCTTCCACCTCATTACGGCGAAATTCCTCTTTTATATCCCGAAAAAAATCATCAGCGACCGGTTCCTTTGCTTTAATCAACTCCAGGCGATGCTTAATCCCTTTCTTCAGGTTTTTCTTTTGGTAAATCATCCCGCCGTTTAGATTTTGAAATAGCAGTTCAGGATGACTTTCAAGTACATTGTCTTTCAGGCTTTCATCTGCGCGCAGTAATTCATCCACCATCTGTATTTTTGGGGTAATATTCCAGGCTTGCACGGTCAGCTTTTTCTCCGTGTATTCGTGGCTGATCATGTTAGCTTCTACATAAGAAGGAGCAGTTAATGCCGGGCGGATTGGCGGGCTGAATACACTTGGGGCATACTCTTTTCCCAGTTTCTTGCGTAAAAGCTCATCGCATTCGCGGGTGTAATTTTCATCTTCCAGCCCAATAGGCATATCTATAAATACCCGGTCGTACTTTTCAAAAGCATCTTTTAATGCTTCCCTGTTCCGAAGAATCTCATATTTCTCTTCCCCCTCAACAAAAGAGATCAATATCCAGCCTGCTTTACACCCGTCAATTCCCGCAGTTTTCACTATAGTTGCTCTTTGATATTTTTCTTAATGGAAATATGTAATTCATCCAGCTGATGTTCATCCACTGTATCCGGCGAATTATCCATCATACTTTGTGCTTTTTGATTTTTCGGGAACGCGATAACATCACGGAGGCTTTTCGCTCCGGTTAGCAACATTACCGCTCTGTCCACTCCAAAGGCAATTCCGCCGTGTGGTGGAGCACCATATTTGAAGGCATCCAGCAAGAAGCCAAATTTCTCCTGTGCTTCTCTTTCACCAATTCCTAACAGCTCAAATACTTTACTCTGCATTTTCTGATTGTGAATTCTGATTGATCCACCGCCCAATTCATTACCATTTAATACCAGATCGTATGCCCGCGCTTTTACTTTAGCAGGGTCTGTATCCAGCAGCTCAACATCTTCTTCTTTTGGAGAGGTGAACGGATGGTGCATAGCGTGGTATCGGCGCGATTCAGGGTCCCATTCCAATAGTGGAAATTCTGTTACCCAAAGGAATTTATAGGAATCCTCATCAATCAGGTTAAACTCTTTACCCATCATCAATCGCAGCTGGCCCAGTTGTTTGAGTACATCAGGTTTAGGGCCGGCAAGAATTAGCACTAAATCACCTTCTTTAGCTCCGGATTTTTCCACCATCTGATCCACAATATCATC
>JBBDLQ010000117.1:21069-22156 GCA_040878765.1 Balneolaceae bacterium
ACATCAATTTGTGTGAATTCCGGCTGGCGATCGGCCCGCAGATCTTCATCCCGAAAACACTTCACAATCTGAAAATACCGGTCAAAACCAGAAACCATAAGCAGCTGCTTGTAGGTTTGCGGACTTTGGGGCAGCGCAAAAAACTTTCCAGGATTAACACGACTTGGCACCAGGTAATCGCGGGCTCCCTCCGGTGTACTGCGCATCAAAACCGGCGTTTCCACTTCAGCAAAATTGAGATTATGATAAAACGAACGCACCGATTGGTAAAATTTTGAACGAAGCATCAATTTGTCCTGCACTTCAGGCCGGCGTAAATCCAGGTATCGGTATTTGAGCCGGACGTCTTCATTCGTGGTGATTCCGTCTTTGATCTCAAAAGGGGTAGTCTCGGCTTCGGAATATATCACAAGTTCCGTTGCTTCGATCTCAATTTCACCGGTAGGTAATTTTGGGTTGATATTATCCTCGCCCCGCGTAATCACTTTACCCTTGATCCCAATCACATATTCCGAACGCAGCTGTTCGGCTTTTTCATGCAATTGGTCGTCTTCTTCCGTGAAAACTACCTGGGTTACGCCATACCGGTCGCGTAAATCAATAAAGATTACGCCACCAAGATCGCGGCGCGGGCCTACCCATCCATTTAAAATTACTTCTTCGTCAATATGTTGTGCGGTTAGTTCGCCGCACGTATGTGTTCTTTTGAGGGTCATTCGTTTCGATGAATCGTGGAGTGAATACTTTTCGTTAATGAGGCGCTGAAAATACACATAATGTAGACGAATCGCTTACTCAATGTCATAAGTAATGATTTTTTTGAAATTTGGGTTTTTAGATACTGGATTTCCCCCAAATCCGCCTTATAAATTAAATTGGCGAACTTTCCCGAAATTTAACTACATTATTTGTCCTTACACCGGATGGGCGGAGAAATCCATTTGCACTGCATTCATTGTTCCTGGGGAGGTAACATGAAAAACATTAAAACGATAGTTGCGGACGGCAACGAGATTTTCAGATATGGACTTAGTTCCATTTTGCGGGATCACGGTGCGTTTAATATTTGCAGCGAGATCGATAATGG
>JBBDLQ010000118.1:0-3463 GCA_040878765.1 Balneolaceae bacterium
CGAAGGAAAGGGTTACGATGGCGATAAGTGCGAAAAGAGATTTAAGAGATTTCATTTTTGTATAGCTTTTAGGTTGTTATTATTTGAGTACTCATATTTTTTGGCCATAAATTTCCAAATAAGTGTATTATGAGGTTGTTAATTTATAGTTTGGTTGGCTGTTTTGTGCCCCGGATACTGAAGTATTTTTCAATACTACCCGGTCGAATGAAAAACTAATGCCAACTAAGCCAAAGTGTATTTTTAGTTCTGAGTATCTATGTTAAAATTTTAATGTTTATAGTTTCGGTTAAGTACAAGAGTATCTGTATCCTGTTTTGTTACAATTTATTTGTTATTAATTTGACTGTTAACAGACATATTAATACTCCACTGTAAGAGTATAACATTCAAATTTTGTTACACAAATAATCTAAATCTTAATATTTATAGCTGCCACTAAAAGATTAAATAGGATTAATAATTCAAAAAAAATGACTTATTATTGAAACTGTTAACATTTTGTTGAATCATAAAAATTGTGACCTTAAAAGCAGGTGATAGTTGCATTGATTAACATCAAATATGTCAAAATTTAAATTATCGGTTGGTTAGTTTGGCACAAATCAGAGTTGATTATTCGGAATTGGTTGAAGCACTCCAAAGTGGAGATGATTCAAAAGCTAGTGATCTCTTGTCTGAAGTAATTCCCAGGCTGGAGGATTATCTGCAAGTTGTAATGAGTGCAGATCCTGATGCGGCCAAGGAGTGCGTTCAACAAGCATTTTTAGATGTTTTTGAGCAAGTCCGAAAGGATAATATCAAAAACAGTAAATATATATTCAGTTACATGATTAAGGCTTGCCGTCATGAATACCTTCGCTTTATTAAGCGTCAGCATAAGTTTGATTATGATGATGATACGTTTAATGAGGTATATGAGCCGGAAGAGCAGTTTAAAAACCTGTTAGACAAAGAAAGGCAGCGAATACTGGAAGAGTGCCTAAGTGAGCTTAGAAAGAAATCTCGTGAGTTTATCGAGTATTTTATGGATAAACCTGAAGCCAGTACCGATGATGCTGTGGAAGAATTTGATTTATCGAACGCAAATGTACGAACACGTAAACATCGAATTTTGAGCAGATTGCATCACTGCTATAAGAGAAAATCGAGCCAATAAAGATCTTACTTTACATTCCTTTCTTTTCAATCATACTATTTTTCAGGATTATGAATTAATTCTGACCGGTTGAAAATCTGCCCAACCAGATTTATTTATTTTCTCTTCTTACAACTACTATTGTTCAAGAAATCCTGGTAATACCTCGCACAATTATCCTGTTTTTAGTTGAATTATTTTAATTAAATAGGTTGAATTTTTAGAAGTTTTATCAAAAATTTTTTATAAAAAACGAAATTTTGAGAGCGAAATGGTCGGATATATAGAACAATTTGTGCTTGTAACAATATTAAATAAATCAGGAAATACTCATATTCAGTTGATTATTTCATTTAAAAATAGCTCTGTAACAATTTATTAGTCTTGACTAATTAATTGTTGGAAATGAAAGGAAGTTCAAAATAAAAACTTCATCAAATTCCTGCTAAAACTTGATTCTCCGCTGAAAAAGCCTCAACATCAGCAAAAATTATTTAACCAAACCTAAATAAAGATGTGGCTTAATATAAAATCATTTGAAGAATATCAGCAGACTTTTAGAGAAAGTGAGGAAGACCGGCTGAAGTTTTGGGAACATGAGGCGGGAACATTTTATTGGCGCAAACGCTGGGATAAAACCCAATCCGGTAGTTTTAAAGATGCGAATATTAAATGGTTTGAGGGTGGGAAACTGAATATTACCGAAAATGCCCTTGATCGTCATTTGAATACAATCGGGAATAAAAACGCATTTATTTTTGAACCAAATCACCCGGATTCATTTCGCAGGACTATCACTTATAATCAACTGCACGAGGATGTATGCCGGTTTTCAAATGTCTTAGAGAGTAAAGGAGTTAAAAAGGGCGACCGGGTGGTCATATACATGGCCATGACCCCGGAATTGGTGATTTCTGCACTGGCTTGTGCCCGTATTGGTGCCGTTCATTCTATTGTATTTGCCGGATTTTCTTCACAAGCACTATCTGAACGAATAAATGACTGTGATGCAAAAATGGTGATCACAAACGACGGACTTCGTCGTGGCGATAAACACGTACCGCTTAAAGATATTTCCGATGAAGCGCTGGAAAATTGTCCATCAGTTGAGAATGTGATTGTTTGTCAGCGTACAAACCGGGAGATAAATTGGGTTGAAGGCCGGGATGAGTGGTGGCATATGCTCATTCGAAATGCATCTAAAAGTCATGAAGCGGTTGAAATGGATGCTGAAGATCCGCTATTTATTTTATACACGTCAGGGTCAACCGGAAAGCCAAAAGGAGTGGTTCACACCTGTGGCGGGTATATGGTTTACACCAGCTATTCATTCCGTCAGGTTTTTCAAGTTGGTGCAAATGATATTTATTGGTGTACGGCCGATGCCGGCTGGATTACCGGACATAGCTACATTATATATGGACCTTTGTTTAATGGAGCTACAGGGATAATTTTTGAGGGAACTCCCACTTATCCTGATGCCGGCCGATTGTGGGAGGTAGTAGAAAAATACAAAGTTACTCATTTTTATACGGCTCCAACTGCTATACGTGCATTGATGTCGTATGACCTTGATTATGTGAAAAAGTATGACTTGAGTTCATTAAAAGTATTAGGAACCGTGGGCGAACCAATTAACGAAGAAGCCTGGCACTGGTATCATGACCATATTGGCGGGAACAAATGTCCCATTGTTGATACCTGGTGGCAGACCGAAACAGGCGGAATAATGATTTCACCGCTGGCTGGTATTACACCAACCAAACCTGGTTTTGCAACTCTTCCGCTGCCGGGGGTTTTTCCCGTATTAATGGATGAAAACGGGGAGGAAATTGAAGGCAATGCCGTAGAGGGAAATTTATGTATTAAACATCCATGGCCATCAATAGCCCGAACAGTATATGGAGATCATGAGCGATATATTAAGACGTATTTAAGTGCGTATAAAGGCTATTATTTTACGGGAGATGGATGTCGCCGCGATGAAGACGGCTACTACCGTATTACCGGCCGGGTAGATGATGTACTCAATGTATCGGGCCATCGTCTTGGAACAGCTGAAATTGAAAACGCACTTGATGAACATAATAAAGTAGTGGAAACAGCTGTGGTTGGCTATCCACATGACATTAAGGGGCAGGGAGTTTATGCTTTCATGATTTGCGATGGCGAAATCAAGGATCCGAAAGCTTTTAAGAAAGAATTGCTGGATCTGGTAACAAAAATCATCGGACCTATTGCAAAACCTGACAAGATCCAGGTTGTTTCCGGTTTACCTAAAACACGTTCCGGTAAGATCATGCGTCGTATTTTAAGGAAGATAGC